>JBBIVT010000044.1:0-28183 GCA_037439565.1 Acidobacteriota bacterium
GTTCGCAGGCGGTGGCGCAGTTCGCCAGACTGCTCTCGCCGCCGCCCACGGCGCAAGAGAAATGGATCGCCATCCGCGGGGGATCGTTCAACACGCCCCTGAAGGCGGCCGTGGGCTATGAGTGGAGCCCGATTCCGGAGCGGTTTTCGTCGAGCGACATCGGGTTTCGCTGCGCGAAGACGCCGTGAGTGGCGGGGGAAGCGGGCGGGCGTTCTCGCCTTTCCCAAGGTAGAGTAGGCTGTTGGCTATGAGGCGAAATTACAGCTCCATCGTGTTTTTTCTCGTGCTTCCTATCGCCGTGCACGCGGCGCTGTTTCCCCCCGGTTGGGTTGATGCAGTCGTGGCAATCGGGCACAACCAGCCGAATCCAAACGGGCCACCGACATGGATCACGGAAGCCTCTGGCGTCTTCTATGGGTATCTCGTTAAAGACGATCCTGACGAGAGGAAACGAATGTATGAGGTCTTCCTCATAACAAACAGGCATGTAATCGAGAATCACGGGACGATTTTTGTACGATTAAATCCAAAGAAGTCGTCCGATCCCGGCCAGATTTTTGAATTGCCGATGCATGATCCACGCGGCGCTCCAAACTGGTTTATGCACAAAGATCCAAGCATGGACATCGCAGGCGCCCGGATATTTTGGAACGTTTTGCAGGACCGTGGGATTGAAGTCGAGTTCATACCAAACGATGTTAATGCAGCGGACACCAAAAAAATGCAAGAGGTCGGGGTGTCCGCCGGTGACGGTGTATTCGTGATCGGCTTCCCAATGAACCTCGCTGGGCAGCAACGAAATTACGCCATCGTGCGCCCCGGAGCAATCGCCAGGGTCACTGACCTAATCCAATCTGCCGCAACCGTGTTCCTCATCGATTCGCACGTATTCCCCGGCAATAGCGGAGGGCCTGTGTTTCTTGAGCCGAGTATCGTAGCGATCGATGGAACGAAGAGCAACAACCGTGCATATCTTCTTGGTATTGTGCGAGCCTACATCCCTTACACCGATGTCGCGATCAGTCCGCAAACAGGGCATGCGCGGGTGACCTTCGAGGAAAACTCTGGGCTAGCAGAGGTTATTCCGGTCGATAGAATCAACGAAGCAATCAAGGCGTGGCGCGATGCCCAGCCTGCGTCCACACCAACACCTCCCCTGAAACCTGCGCCCACAAAGCAATAGGAAACCGGGAACAGCCGAGTGGGGTTCCGGGGCGGATGACGCATCATTCCGTTCCTCTCATCGCATCGGTCTCCCAGGGAGATACTCATTACGGCTTCGCGCGAGCATCGCCATCGGCTCTCTTGGCCCTGAACGACGTTGGGAGATGGGAGCGGCTCTCCAGTCGGAGGTCATGTTTGACACGGGTGCAATCAGTGATTGCAGTGCTATCATGAGGCCATGGCAAGCATCACCATTCGCCGGCTGGAGGATTCCACCAAGCGCAAGCTCCAGATTCGCGCGTCGAGCCATGGACAGTCCATGGAGGAAGAGGCTCGCCAGATTCTGAGAGTCGCGCTCGCGGAAAAGGAGCTCACAGGGCGGGATTTCGTAGAGTCGATCCGGAGAAAGGTCGCTTCTCTCGGCGGCGTTGAGCTGCCTGAGATCCCCCGGGGGCCGATGCGACCGCCTCCGAAGTTTGACTAGATGATCGTTCTCGATACCAATGTCCTTTCGGAGGTGGTTGGGCCGAAGCCCTCGCCGCGGGTTTTGTCTTGGCTGACTCGCGAACGCCCATCCAACTTGGCGACGACGGCGATCTCTCAAGCGGAACTCCTCTTTGGCGTGGAACTGATGGCGATGGGACGGCGGCGGACGGCTCTCGAATCCGCGATCCGCAGGATTCTGGCGGAGGACTTCGCCGATCGCATCCTACCCTTCGACAGCGCCGCCGCCGAAGCCTACGCGGCAATCGCCGCGACCCGCCGCGCCATGGGCCGCCCGATCTCCGAAGCCGATGCGCAGATCGCGGCCATCGTCCGTTCGCGGGGAGCGGCTCTTGCCACCCGGAACGTTCCCGATTTCGAGCGCTGCGGCATCAAGGTGTTGAATCCCTGGGCTGGGTGATACCCTCGAAGTATGGGTCTTTCCCAATCTTTTTTTGCCGAGCGATTCGGCATCACCGAGCGCGACCTTGAGTCCTATCTAAGCGAGGCGCTTTCGGCGGGCGGCGAATACGCCGACCTGTACTTCGAATACCTTGCCACCACCTCCATCGGCATCGATGAAGGAATTGTCAAGAGCGCGACCGAAGGCGTGAGCCTGGGCGTCGGAATCCGCGTGATCGCGGGCGAACGCACCGGCTATGCTTATTCGGACGATCTGAGCCCGGAAAAGATCCGCAAGGCGGCGCGCGTGGCCGCGCACATCGCGCGCGGGCCGGCGACGATCCTCAAAACGGGCTTCGAGGAAGCGCGCCGGCATAATCTCTACCCCATGCTGTTCGCGCCGCACGAAACCGGACTCGCCGAGCGCGTCGATCTTGTGAAGCGGGCGGATCGCGCGGCTCGCGCTTACGATAAGCGCGTGTTTCAGGTTCAGGCGACGTATGCGGACAGCTTGCGTAATGTTCTTGTCGCCACCAGCGAGGGCCGCCTGAGTTTCGACCGTCAGCCGATGGCCCGCATGAGTGTCAGCGCGCTGGCTCGTCAGGGCGACGGAGCGCCGCAGCATGGGCATTCCGGCGGCGGCGGACGCGTCACGCTGGACTTTTTCGAGAAAGAAAAAACGCCGGAGCACTTCGCCAGGGAAGCCGCGCGCCAGGCGATCGTGCAGTTGGACGCCGTGGACGCGCCGGCAGGCGAGATGACGGTCGTGCTCGGGCCGGGCTGGCCGGGAATTCTGCTGCATGAAGCGGTGGGCCATGGCCTCGAGGCCGATTTCAACCGCAAGGGCGTTTCGGCCTTCAGTGGACGCATCGGCCAGCAGGTGGCGAGCCCACTGTGCACCGTGATCGACGACGGGACCATCGGCAGCCGTCGCGGATCGTTGAACGTGGACGATGAAGGCATGCCGACGCAGAAAAACGTGTTGATCGAAAACGGTATTTTGCGGGGCTATTTGCAGGACAAACTGTCCAGCCGGTTGACGCAAAACCACTCCACCGGCAGCGGACGGCGGGAAAGCTATCAGCACATTCCGATGCCTCGCATGACGAACACGTACATGCTGGCCGGCCAAAGCGATCCGGAAGAAATCGTCAGGTCCGTGGAAAAAGGCCTTTATTGCGCCACGTTCGGAGGGGGACAGGTGGATATCACGAGCGGCAATTTCGTGTTTTCGGCGACGGAGAGTTATCTGATCGAGAACGGCAAGCTGACGCGGCCCGTGCGCGGCGCGTCGCTGATCGGCAATGGGCCGGAGGCGCTGAAGTACGTCAGCATGGTGGGCCACGATCTGCAACTGGACGAAGGCATCGGCGTCTGCGGCAAAGAAGGGCAGAGCGTGCCGGTGGGAGTGGGCATCCCGACGGTGAAGATCGACCGGATGACGGTGGGCGGGACGGCGGCATGAGCGATTTGGAATCGCTGGCATCGGACGCGGTGAAGCGCGCGCTCGCCTCGGGAGCGACGGAAGCAGAGTGCACCATCATGGAGGGCGAGGAGTTCTCTTCCACCGTCCGCATGCGCGAAGTGGAGAGCCTGAAGGAGGCCGGTTCGCGCGGCGCGGGGATTCGCGTGCTGGTGGGCAAGCGCGGCGGGTCGTCCTATACTTCGGATCTTTCGGCGGAAGGCATCGCGACGATGGTGCGCGGGGCGATGGACCTGGCGGCGATCACCACGGAGGACCCGTTTGCCGGTCTGCCGGATCCTTCCGATCTGGGCTCGCGCGGCGAGGACTTGCAATTGTACGATCCGGCCGTCGAAGAGATGGAGACGGAGTGGAAGATCGCGCAAGCCAAGCGCGCCGAGGAGGCCGCGTTCGCCGCCGATCCAAGAATTGAAAATTCCGAAGGCGCGTCGTTCGAATCCTACGCGGGACGCAGGGTGTTCGCCAATTCGCGAGGCTTCGTGGGCAGCTATCGCACGTCGAGCTGCGGACTGAGCGTGTCGCCGGTGGCCAAGCACAACGGCTCGATGGAGCGCGATTACTGGTATACGTCGGGGCGCGCGGCGGCGAAGCTCGAAAGCGCGGAAGAGGTGGGGAGGCGGGCGGCGGAGCGCGCGGTGCGGCGGCTGAATCCGCGCAAAATCGCCACGCAGAAGGCTCCCATTCTGTTCGAGCCGCGCACGGCGCGGGCTCTGTTGGGCGATCTGTTTGACGCAGTCAACGGCGGGGCGATCTACCGGCAGGCGTCGTATCTGGCGGGCAAGCTGGGCGAAAAAATCGCCGCCGGTTCGTTGACGGTGGTGGACGACGCCACGATGCCAGGGCTGTTTGGCACGTCGCCGTTCGATGACGAGGGCGTGATCTGCCGGCGCACGGTGGTGGTGGAGAAGGGCGTGCTGAAAAGCTACCTGCTCAATTCGTACTCGGCGCGGAAGCTCGGATTGAAGACTACGGGCAACGCGTCGCGAGGGATTACGGGCAATGCGGGCGTGGGGCCGGGAAATTTTTATATCGAAGCAGGGGAACGGCTTCCAGAAGATCTGCTGAAGGGGCTGAAGACCGGACTGTATGTTACCGAGCTGATCGGCGGCGATACGAACACGGTGACGGGCGATTATTCGTCGGGCGCGGCGGGGCTGTGGATCGAAAACGGGGAATTGGCGTATCCTGTTTCCGAGATCACAATTGCCGGAAATATGAAGCGGATGTTGCTGGATTTGGAGATCGGCTCCGATCTGGAGTTCCGGGGCTCCATCGCCTCGCCAACGCTGCTCATTGGGGAGATGACGATCAGTGGCCAGTGATACGTTTTCCTTGCAGCATACCCGGAAGTCCCCGGTAATCGGCGTGCCTGTTTACGTGGGCGCGGCGCTGTTGGTTCTGGGGCTGGCCGTCTACTTGTATACGCAGTATGCAGCAAGGCATCAGCCCACCGATGCGCCGCTGACGCCGGAAGCCAAGGCTTATGTCAGGAATCTGCAACTCAGCGACGTCAGCATCAAGGCGAATAAGAGCTACCTGAATCAGATGGTCGTGGAGATCGACGGCAAGATCGGCAACGGAGGGGATCGGCCCTTGGACAAGGTCGAGATTTACTGCGTCTTTTACGATTCCTACGGGCAGATGGTGTTGCGCTCGCGCGTGCCGATCGTCAGCCCGAAGATGGGCGGATTGAAGCCCGGCGAAACCAAGGCGTTCCGGCTCCCGTTCGACGAGATTCCGGAGAGCTGGAATCAGGCGATGCCGCAGTTGGTGATCGCGGGCGTGAAGTTTCTGTGAAGGAGCCTGCGCCACACGATGACGATCCTTCTGGTCGACGATGATGCGGATGGGCTGGAGCTTCGGAAGATGATCCTGGAAGCCCGGGGCCATCACGTGAATGCGGCGCACAGTGCCGCTTGCGCCAGGGACCAGTTTCTTGCGGAGCGGCCTGAGGCTGTGGTGCTGGATGTTCGGGTTCCCAACGCCGAAGACGGACTGGCGCTGATCCGCGAATTCAGGGCTGCTGCGCCGGGCGCGCGTCTGATTGTTCTTTGCGGCTGGCCGGCCGATCTGGATAGGCAGGAGGAGCGGCGCATGGTGGACTGTATCCTGGAAAAGCCCGTGCGGTCCGAGGCGCTGTTGAGCGCGCTTCAATAATCGACGCGGTAGGGGCTGTCTTTCCAGGCCTGGAAACAGGCGAGCGATTCCTCCCGCATCAGTTTGTGAAACGGAATCTTGCGGTCTTCCGGAAGCCGGGCCATCTGATCATAGATGAAGGCGTCGTCGAAGCCGGCCGCGGCCGCGTCGGCTTTGGTGCAGGCGAAATAAACTTGGGCGGGACGGGCCCAGTAAATCGCACCGAGGCACATCGGACAAGGCTCGCAGGTGGTATAGACGTCGCAGCCGTCCAGTTGAAACGAACCGAGCGCGGCGCAGGCCTCGCGAATCGCCACCACCTCGGCATGAGCGGTGGGGTCCTTGAGAGCCGTCACCCGGTTGGTCCCCTCGGCGATGATGGCGCCATCTTTTACGATGACCGCGGCGAATGGTCCCCCGCCGTTTCGCACATTTTCCAGGGCAAGCTCGATCGCGCGGGCCATGAACGGATTCTGCATTCGACCACCAGTCTAAAACGAAAGAGCAAAACTTTCGCGGACAGCGTATAATCACAGAGATCCTTTGGCGCAGCGCCAACTCTAATAGGTAGGCGCTAGCTGGGTTTCCCATCTCACTGGGTTTATTGACCCTGGGAGACCCAGATTAGGGTTACAATAGAAACAGAGCGATTCTACCCGTTATGGAAAGATTCTGGTTACACCGTTACGCAATCCTACTGGCGGTGTGCACATTGTTCCTGGTTGTCGCCGGGGCGTCGGTTACCAGCAAGGAAGCCGGACTCTCGGTTCCGGATTGGCCTCTCTCTTACGGCAAGGTGATGCCGGAGATGACCGGCGGCGTCTTCTTCGAGCACGGGCACCGGATGGTTGCGACGATCGTGGGATTTCTCACCATCATCATGGCCGTCTGGCTCTATCGCGCTGAGCCTAGAAAATGGATGAAAACGCTGGGTTTTGTGGCGTTGGGCGCGGTGATCGTGCAGGGGCTGCTGGGCGGATTGACCGTGAAGCTGCTGCTGCCGCCGGCGGTGAGCGTTTCGCACGCCTGCCTGGCGCAGTGTTTCTTCGCGCTCACGGTGGCGATTGCGCTCTTTACCTCGAAGGGATGGCTGGAAGGCCCGGAGGTTGTCGCCGATCATGGCTGGCCTTCGCTGCGCAGCCTGTCGATTGCCACGCCGGCGATGGTGCTGATTCAGATCGCCCTGGGCGCGGCATTCCGGCATCGGGCGATCGGCGTTCTGCCTCATGTGATTTTCTCGATGGTCGTGACGCTGACGATCCTGTTCACGGCGACTTTCGTGCTTCATCAATTTCCCGAGCATCGCGGCTTAAGCGCCGCCGCGAAGGCTCTGCTGGGGATTACGTTTCTGCAAGTGATGCTGGGCATTGTGGCGTATTACACGCGATCCCAAGCCTCGGCCGATCCGCTGGCGATGGTGCTCACCACCGTCGCGCACGTGGCCACGGGCGGATTGACTCTGGCATCGAGCGTGGTTCTGTCGATTCAGATCCGGCGCAATGTCAGCGCGCAAGTCCCGGCGCATGAATCCCGGGCGGTGGCAATCTGATGGGCCGTTTTATCGAGCTGACCAAGCCTCGCATCACCTGCTTCATTCTGATGAGCACGGCCATCGGGTTCGTGTGCGGGATGCGCGCGGGCGGGCCGTGGACCTGGGTGACGTTGATCCACACGCTGATCGGCACGGCGCTGATCGCCAGCGGCACGGCGGCGCTGAACATGTGGTACGAGCGCGAGGCCGACGCCAAGATGAACCGCACGATGGCGCGTCCGATTCCGTCGGGGCGGGTTACCGGTCCGCAGGCGTTGGCGTTCGGAATTTTTCTCTCTATCGCCGGATTTGCCGCACTGTGGCTGGGGGCGAACATGCTCACCGGCCTTTTGGGGCTGTTCACCCTGGCCAGCTACCTGTTCCTCTATACGCCGATGAAGCAGCGTTCGCCGCATTCGACGACGCTGGGCGCGATTCCCGGCGCAATGCCTCCGCTGATCGGCTTTGCGGCCGCTAGCGGGACGCTCAACTGGGATGCCTGGATTCTCTACGCGATCCTGTTCCTGTGGCAGTTCCCGCATTTTTACGCCATCGCCTGGATGTACCGGGCTGATTATGAGCGCGCGGGAATCCGCATGCTCCCGGTGGTGGAGCCGGACGGCGAATCCACAGCGCACCGCATGCTGTATTTTTCGGCTGCCCTGCTGCCCATCAGCCTGCTGCCAAAGTTCTTCGCCATGGCGGGCAATTTTTATCTCGCCGGAGCGCTGATTCTGGGCATCATCTACGTGTACGCCAGCCTGCGCTCGGTGTTCGATTGTTCGGTGAGCCGGGCCCGGCAGGTGCTGCTCGCCAGCGTGCTCTATCTGCCGTTCCTTTATGGCCTCCTGGTGCTGGATCGTATCCGGCCTTAGCATCGCGGCGTTGGTGGGCTGCTCGTCCAGCGCAGGTCTGCCTTCCTACGGCGTGGTTCCCGATTTTGCGCTTACGGACCAGACCAACCACGCATTCCTGAGCGCGAGCACGCTGCGCGAGAAAGTGTGGGTCGCCGATTTTATCTTCACCAACTGCCCCGGACCTTGCCCCCGGATGAGCGCGCAGATGCGCCAGGTGGATACCGCGCTGCGCGAGTTTCCCGACATGCGCTATGTTTCGTTCACCGTCGATCCGGCGCGCGATACTCCCGAGGTGCTGGCGCGCTACGCCGAGCGCTATCAGGCCGAGCCGGGCGTGTGGTACTTTTTGACCGGTTCGCAAGCGGATCTGCACCATCTGGCCCGCAACGTCTTCCAACTGGGCGACGTCAACGGGGATTTGGAGCATTCGACCCGCTTTGTGCTGATCGACAGGAAATCCCGCGTGCGCGGCTATTATCTGACGTCTGAAGAAGACGCG
Source organism: Acidobacteriota bacterium (assembly GCA_037439565.1). Classification (GTDB taxonomy): domain Bacteria; phylum Acidobacteriota; class Terriglobia; order Bryobacterales; family Bryobacteraceae; genus Palsa-187. The sequence continues at coordinate 8,556 of JBBIVT010000044.1, forward strand.
ATTCCGCGGCTCATCGCCGACGCGAAAAAAGTATTGAAGGAGCGTTTTTGACCGTCCACGATCTCCCCACCCTGAACGCAGTGTTGAATGGCACGTCGGCGATTCTGCTCGCCATTGGCTATTATTTGATCCGCTCGGGAAAACGCGAAGCGCATAGGAAGGTGATGGTGACCGCGTTTTTCACGTCGATCCTGTTCCTGATTTCGTACCTGACGTATCACGCGCACATCGGATCGAAGCACTATACGGGTCCGGTTCCGGCGCTGTATTTCACGATTTTGATCTCGCACACGCTGCTGGCGGCGTCGGTCCCGGTGCTGGCGATCATTACGGTGCGGCGGGCGTGGAAGGGCGAGTTCGCGCGGCACAAAAAGATCGCCAGGTGGACGTGGCCGATCTGGATGTACGTGAGCGTCACCGGGGTGGTGGTGTACCTGATGCTCTATCAGTTCTAAGGCCTCAACCCGAGAAACTCCCGCGCCTCGCGGATCGTCTAAAATGCAGGAGGGAGACTCCCATGAAGATCGCGAGCGTGATTGTCCTGCTGGCGGCGCCGGTTTTTGCCCAATTTCACCCGGCTCCTTCGGGTTTCCATGCGAGTTCCCCAGCGCCTGCAGCGAGGCCAAGCCCATTCCGGGCCGCACCGCAGACCCCGGCGATGCGCGGCGCGAGGCCCCGGCAACAATTCCTGGGACAGCCTCATCCGGGTCCGCACCCGCCCGCAGTTGGTTGGAGGGCGCCGTACGCGCCTGGAGTTTTCATTGCGCCGTACCCGTTTTCCTTCGATTCCGGATACGACAACAGCGATTCAGATGACGATCAGGGCGGCGGCGACGACTCCGGATTCGACTCCTCCGCGCCGCAGGCGCCACCCGAGTCCGATCGTACGACAGTCGTGGCAGTCAACAGGGATTTTCATGCGGACGGCGGGAAGGCGCAAATCATCGACTTCTCCAACGTACCCGCTGCCAGCGATCCGGCTACGGAGCCGGATCGGGCCGCGCCAGCCGACGACCAGCCGACCGTTTTTCTGATCGCCCTGACGGATCACACGGTGTTAGCCTCCATCGCGTATTGGGTGGACGGCGATACGCTGAATTGGGTCAGCCGGGACGCTAAGCAGAATCATATTTCGCTCTCGCTGGTGGACCGCCAGTTCTCCAAGCAGTTGAACGAGGAACGCCACGTTCCGTTTACGTTGCCGCCCCCGGCGCGTCCCTAGTGACCGCGCGTGAAACGGGCGTCCCAAAATCGCGCACTGTGCGCCGTTCATCTTGTTGAAAAATCAGCGCTTTTCGCGGCACGTAACGTGCACTTTCGGCCACTATGCTGCGCCATGACTTGACCTTCGCATTCCGCAGGCTGCGCTCAAGCCCGGGGTTTACGGCCGCCGCCATTGTCACGCTGGCGCTAGGCATCGGCGCGAATACCACAATTTTCTCGCTGGTCAACGCCGTGGTCTTCCGCCCGTTCGGCGTCGAGCGCCAGAATGAGCTGGTCTTTTTCAACATGAAGACGGCGAAGGCGGAGTTTCCGGCAGTCTCTTATCCCGATTTCAAGGATTATCGCGACCGCAACAACGTCCTGACCGGGATGGCGATGTACCGCATCGCGCCCATGAACCTGAGCCGGGGCGCGGGAGAAAATTCGCGCATCTGGGGCTATCTGGTGAGTGGCAATTATTTCCAATTGCTGGGTGTGAACGCCCTGCGCGGCCGCGTTCTGGGTCCCGAGGACGATGTAAACCGGGGAGGCCATCCGGTGGCCGTGATCAGCTATCCATGCTGGCAGAAGCGCTTCGGCGGCGATCCCGGGATCGCCGGGAAAAAGGTGAAGCTCAATGGGCTGGAATTCACTGTTCTGGGCGTCACACCCGCCAACTTTACGGGCACCGAGCTGATTTACACGCCGGAAATCTGGGTTCCCATCGCCATGGTCAAGGAGATCGAAGGTGGCTCGTGGATCGACGAGCGCCGCAATGCCAATGGCTTCGTCATCGGCCGGCTGAAGCCCGGCATTTCCTCAAAAAGCGCCGAAGTCGCCATCAATGCCATCGCTGCACAGCTCGGCAAGGAATATCCGGACGCGGACGCGGGGATTTCCATGAAGCTTTCTCCCCCCGGGATGGCCGGTACTTACCTTCGTGGCGGAATCACCGCGTTTTCCGCCGTCCTGATGGTGGTGGCGGGCCTGGTCCTGTTGATCGCGTGCGTGAATCTGGCGAGCCTTTTGCTCGCCCGGGCGGCGGACCGGAGGAAAGAGACGGCGATCCGCCTGGCTTTGGGAGCCAGCCGCGCGCATCTGATCCGCCAGTTGCTCACCGAAAGCGTCGTGCTTTCGATTCTGGGGGGGATGGCGGGGATCGTTCTGGCCTACTGGCTCACCGATCTGGTGAACGTCTGGACGCCGCCGATCGACGTACCGGTGATTCCTCACGTGGTGATGGATATGCGGGTGCTGCTGTTCGCGGGCGTTGTTTCGCTCCTGGCCGGCCTGTTTTTCGGGCTTGCGCCGGCGATTCAGTCCACCCGCGCCGGCCTCGCCGCGGCGATCAAGAACGAAGCACCCTCGGAAAGGTTCCGCCGGCTCACCCTTCGCGATGTGCTCGTCTCCACGCAGGTGGCGCTTTCGGTGGTGCTGCTCATCGGCAGCGTGCTGGTGGTGCGCAGCCTGCAGCACGCGTTGAGTCTGCACTTGGGCTTTGAGCCTCGGCACGCCGCGGCGCTCTCCTACGACCTCGGTTTGCAGGGTTATGACGAAGCACGCGGCCGCGAGTTTGAGCGCCGGCTTCTCGATAAAGTCCATTCGATGCCGGGCATCACTGCGGCGGGGTTGGTGGACGGCCTGCCGCTGACGTTGAATATCTCCAATAGCTCGATCTATCTGGAGGGCAAGCCCGAGCCGCGTCCGGGCGACGTTCCCCTGGCAAACATGTACGAAATCACGCCAGGCTACCTCAAGGCCATGGGGACCCGCCTCATCGCGGGCCGTGACTTCGATACCCGGGACACCAAGGATTCTCCGCACGTCGCTCTGGTGAATGACGCCTTCGCGCGGCAACTGCTGCCCGGCGAGGATCCTGTTGGGAAGCGCTTCCGCCACGGCAAAACCGGCAACTGGATTCAAATCGCCGGCGTGGTGGAGGACGGAAAATATCGCTCGTTGGGTGAGACACCCTCGCCCACGGTGTTTCGCGATCTGGACCAGAATTGGCAAGGCAATCAAACCTTGGTTGCCCGATCCTCGCTTGATGAGGCGGAGACCGTTCGCATGCTGCGCCGCGCGGTGGCCGAGATCGACCCCACGCTGACGGTCTACGATGCCGGCAGCCTGACCAGCGAACTCGCGCTGGCGCTGTTCCCGGCGAAGCTGGTGGCGATCGTGCTGGGTTCATTCGGTTTCCTGGCAGTCGTGCTGGCAGCCACCGGCGTTTACGGGATCATGGCCTACGCGGTGTCGCGGCGGACGAGGGAAATCGGCATCCGGATGGCTCTCGGCGCGGATCCGATGCAGGTTCTGCGCGTGGTGCTGATGCGCACCGGTGCCCTGCTGGCCATCGGCGCGGCAGCCGGCGTGGCGCTGGCCTTCGCAACGGGAAAGTTTTTCGATCAGATTCTGTACGGCGTCAGCGCGCACGATCCGCTGACGTATCTGAGCGCAATCGGGCTGATGGCGGTGGTAGCGTTCGCCTCCTGTCTTGCCCCCGCGATTCGCGCGATTAAGACCGATCCGCTGACGGCTTTACGCACCGAGTGAGTATAATCCAGGCATGACACACGATCTGGTAACGACGGCATTTACGTTTGACGGGTACCGAATCACGCGAAATTTGGGGATGGCGCGAGGCATCATCGTGCGGTCGCGCTCGATTTTCGGGACGATCGGCGCGGGGTTTCAGACCATCGTCGGCGGGAATATCACGCTGCTGTCGCAGTTGTGCGAAAAGACTCGCGGCGACGCGTATGAGCTGATGATCCAGCACGCGACCGAGATGGGCGCGAATGCCATCATCGGCTGCCGCTATGACGCCACGGAGATCATGCAGGGTGTGACGGAAGTGCTGTGTTATGGGACGGCGGTGGTTGTTGAGAAGATTGTGTAGCGCACAGCCGGCGAGCTCGGAGCCAGTGCACCATGCCTTGGCCCGGAAAAGCTCGAATCGCTTCAATCCTTGATCGCCGCCTCGAGAAGTTGGCAGCGGAAGGGTTTGAGTCGGACAGAGAGTTAACACGCATTGGTCCAAACCGGACCACTAAGCGCGGTGCTCCGATCCCTCGGCAGATTTACTTCGGAGGATCAACGATGCGTTCCCAGGAGACCTCGGCGTCTCGCAGGATCTTTGTCAATAACCCAGGTCCAACCGTCTCCCCACTGTGAATCGGTATTACGCTGCTGCGTCCGTCGGGATGCCGCAAGAAGTGATGAGAGCCGCGAGTCCGAACAACCTTAAATCCGGCTTTCGACAAGGCCGCGAGCAGTTGCTTGCCCGTCAGCCTCGGCAGCTTGCTCACGCTGCGACGATCACTCTCTGCAAGCCGACGAATTCGAGCTTCGTGGCGGGTTCGCCCTGGACCTCAAGACATAACTCGATGGCTTCTTGGATGCGCTTCATCAGAATATCGAGCGACTTGGCCTGCGTGTAGCAGCCATGCAGCGCCGGGACGGAGGCCACGTAGTAGCCGTCTTCGTCCTTCTCTATCACAACATCAAAGGTGCGTGCCATCAATCAAAGGATAAAACAAAAATGGCCGCCGATGAACGCTGACAAACGCCGATCCGCGTTCATCTGTGTTCATCGGCGGCCATTGGGTGCTTCCTGCCGCTCGGCGCGTGGCGCCTAGCTCTTCGCTTCGTCCTTCTTGAGCTTCTCTCGCTGTTCCTTCAGGATCGCCTTCCGGCTCAGCTTGATTTTGTTGCCTTCCAGCGCCAGCACCTTCACCAGGATCTGGTCGCCTTCATTCAGCTCATCGCGCACCTGCTTGATGCGGCTCTCGGAAATTTCGGAGATGTGCAGCAGGCCGTCGGTACCGGGGAAAATCTCGACGAACGCGCCGAAATCGACGATGCGCACCACTTTGCCCAGATAGGTCTTGCCGACTTCGGCCACCGCGCAAATGTCGGTCACCATCTGGATGGCGCGATCCGCCGCCGCTCCGTCGCTCGAGTAAATCTTCACGCTGCCATCGTCCTCGACGTCGATCTTGCAGCCCGTCTGCTCGACGATGCTGCGGATCATCTTGCCGCCAGGTCCGATCAGTTCGCGAATCTTGTCGGTCGGAATCTTCAGGCTGAAAATGCGCGGCGCGTACGGCGACATGGTCTCGCGAGGCGTCCCGAGCACGGCGTTCATCTTGTCCAGAATATGCAGGCGAGCCTTGCGAGCCTGCTCCAGCGCTTCCGTCATGATGGCATGCGTCACGTTGGGGACCTTAATGTCCATCTGCAGCGCGGTGATGCCGTCCTTGGTGCCGGCGACCTTGAAGTCCATGTCGCCATAGTGATCTTCCGCGCCCGCGATATCGGTGAGCACGGCGTAATCCTTGCCTTCGAGCACCAGGCCCATCGCGATGCCCGCCACCGGCGCTGACAGCGGCACGCCCGCGTCCATCAGCGAAAGCGTCGCGCCGCAGACCGACGCCATGGAGCTCGATCCGTTCGATTCCATGATGTCGCTCACGATACGCATCGTGTAGGGGAATGTTTTGTCGTCGGGGATGACCGCGGAAAGCGCCCGCTCCGCCAGAGCGCCGTGGCCGATTTCGCGGCGGCCCGCTCCGCGCATGAACCCGACTTCGCCCACGCTGAACGGCGGAAAATTGTAGTGCAGCATGAAGCGCTTGGACAGTTCGGTGGGGTCGAGAAGCTCGATTCGCTGCTCGTCATCCTTGGTGCCGAGCGTGGCCGTCACCAGCGCCTGCGTTTCGCCGCGGGTGAACAGGCTGGATCCATGCGTGCGCGGCAGGATGCCCACTTCCACGCCGATCTTGCGGACCTGGTCGAACTTGCGTCCATCGGGACGGCGGCGGGCTTTCAGCATCTCGTCGCGGAAAATGCGCTCTTTCAGCGCGTCGAAGCACTTGCCGGCTTCCGCCTTCAGTTCGTCGGCCACCGGCTCGAGCGCCTTCTTCTTGCAGGCGTCGATGCGGCGGTAGCTGTCGATCTTTTCGTACTTCTCGGTGTTCATCGCGTCCGTCAATTCGACGCGCGCGGCGGCGGAGATCTGCTCGTACAGATCCTTGTTCAGCTCCGGCGACTTGAACTCGCGCTTGGTCTTGCCGGCTTTCTTTACCAGCTCGCGAATCGCGGTGGCGATCTTTTTGCAGCAATCGTGGCCGAACTCGATGGCGGCCAGAACCTCGGCTTCGGTGGCCTGCTGCGCGCCGGATTCCACCATGACGATGCCGCCTTCGGTGCCGGCGACGACGATGTTCACCTTGGAGGCTTTGGTCTCCTCATAGGTGGGATTGGCGACCAGCTTGCCGTCGGCCATGCCCACGCGGATTCCGCCCAGCACGTGCTCGAACGGAATGTCGGAGATGGCCAGCGACGCGCCCGCGCCGATAATGGCCAGCGTGGAGGGATCGCGCAGAGGGTCGGCGGAAAGCACCATGCCGATCACTTGCGTTTCGTGAGAATAACCTTCGGGGAACAGCGGGCGGATGGGGCGGTCGATCAGGCGGCTGGTGAGAACTTCCTTCTCCGTGGGGCGGCCTTCACGCTTAATGAAGCCCCCGGGGAACCGGCCGGCCGAGTACGTGTACTCGCGGTAGTCCACGGTGAGGGGGAAAAAGCTTGCGCCAACCTTAGGGTTCTCGGCGGTACAGGCGGTTACCAGGACCACCGACTCGCCTGAGCGGACAATCACCGCTCCATTGGCCTGCTTCGCCATCTTCCCGGTTTCAATCGAGATAACTCGTCCACCGAGGTCTACTTCAACCGAATGCAACATGTTTGACATCTTCCTTTAATCAAAATCGGGCCGAGCCCTTCTGAAAAGGACGCGGCCAGTCAGCTTTGACTAAGAGGAGACTGGAGTGAGGTTCTACGGCACCCCGGCCGCCTGGACCGGGATCGAGATCGAAAACCGATGGAGCCGCCTTAGTGGCGGATCCCAAGGCTCGTGATCAGAGTCTTGTAGCGCTCAGGGCTGCGGCCACGGAGATATCCCAGCAAGCTTTTGCGGCGTTGCACCATCTGCAGCAGGCCTCTGCGCGAATGATGATCCTTCTTGTGGGTCTTGAAATGCTCCGTCAGCTCGGCGATCCTGCGGCTCAGGATTGCCACCTGAACTTCTGGCGAGCCGGTGTCCGACTTATGAACCCGGAACTTCGAAATTACGTTTAATTTTGCTTCACCCGCCAGTGCCATTCGGAAAACGAAACTCCTCGTCTATTCTTAATCGATTTGTACAGGTTTAGGATAGCACAAAAACGGGCGATGTTTGAATCGGGTGAATTTCAGCGCCCGCTGCTTCGGGAGCCTACTGGCCGCCGCCGTTCTTCTGGTAGTCCTGAATCACTTTGTTCACGTACATCTGGGTTTCCCGATAGGGAGGAAGGCCGTTGTACTTGTCGACCGCCGCTGGGCCGGCATTGTAGGCGGCCAGAGCCTTCACCACGTCTCCATCGTATTTGATCAACAACTCGCGGAGAAGGCGCGTTCCGGCGTCGATATTTTGCGCGGTATCGCGCGGATCGGCGTCCAGTGCTTTGGCCGTGGAGGGCAGCAGTTGCATCACGCCGACGGCGCCCTTCGGGGAAACCGCGCTCTGTTTCATCGCTGATTCGGCCTTCGCCACACTGGCCACGAACGCTGGGGGCAACGCGTTGCGCTCGGCGGCCTCGCGCACCAAAGCCTTGGCGTCGGTTGGCCTCGGGGCGGGTAAGGCATGCGCGGGCGGGGCGGGTAAGACGGGCGCGGGCGCCGCAGGGGAGGGAACCGCGGACGGGACGTACTCTTCGGCCTCAAACGCCGAGATGGCGGCGGAGGGAACCTCGATCATGCCGTCCCTGGTGAACAGTTTCACGCTCGCGCCATCGATTTCGTGGCGCTCGGCGTGGATTCGGAATCCCGTTGACAAAACGGCATACTCCCCGGCGAAAGCGGGCAGCGCGGAGAGGATCGCGAAAATGAACCGTCCGGACAAGGGGCTCCTGAAAGTTCTGACGTAAGCCGGTCTGGAAGCGTGCAGCCTATTTCGAGGCGTAGTTGGGCGCCAGGGAGACCATGGCGAGTCCGGCGATATAGGCCACTAGCGTCACCAGCATCATCATCCTCACGCCGGTTGTTGCTCCCTTGAACTCTTCCCAGGCCAAGCTTCCCCAAAAGACTCCGGCGATCGGGGCGCCGAAAAGAAGCGCGGTGGCGAACGCGGACAGCATGTGGGCTTCCGGGCTGGCGGCTTCCAGCAGCGCTGCCAGCAGGCCTGCCCCCCAGACCAAGCCCGCCAGAACACCCCAGAAATGCTGCTTCTTTGTTCCCTTGAAGTAATCCAGCACGTGAAGGGGCGCTCCCTGGATTGGGAAATTGATGAAAAACGGGCCGTAAAAGAGCGTGGAGGCGAACATGCCCAAGCCGATCAATAACGCCGCGCCGTAGGGTTCCACGCCGTTGTCCCCGCTGCGGCTGGCATCGACGACAGGGAAAAAGAACCCGTAGACGATGCCGCTGATTGCTCCAATGATGATACCGCGGGCCGCGAGTGGTGTTTTCACCGGAAGCCTGGTTCGCGGATCGAGTTGGGGAACGCCCCGGATCCGCGTCGTCAACTCGTCCAGATGCGACCGGTAGGCGAAGGTATCGACAATGAGCGCCGCCAGCACCAGAAACAGCCCCGCGAAAAGGAGCAGCGCATTGGCGCCATGCGCGTTGCCGATGAAATTCGTGATCGAAGTGACCGCCAGACCGATTCCGAACGTAAGGGGCAACGCCACGGCCATGCCGGAAACCGACAGCGCCGCGGCAAGCAGCATATTGGCCAGACTCACCAAGGCGCCGGCGAGGATCGCATAGGCGATTTTCCGGTAAGAAGCGAGTACCAGATTGTCGGACATTGTGAGTTCCTGCGAGTTTGAGGAGCCCAGAAACAGTGCCCCCAGGGCGACGCAGGCGGCAACACCGATCGCGAAGTCATAGGAAAACAGCTCGCATCGCCACTTCACCGCTAATCTTTGGAAATTCGCCCAGGAACCCCAGCAAAAAAAAGCCAGGAGAAGAAGAAGGACGCTTGCGAGCGTCGATGCAGGAAGAATCATAGGGTTTCAGGGCTTGCCGCTAAGGCTATCGTACTAAAGATTCGCTTCCAATCCGCCGAATGGACTCATATATTTGCGTCGCATTTCATTAAACCACGGAAAAAGGAGGGCGCGCGTGAAACGATGGCTTCCGGAGTTGATCCTGTCCTGTGCTCTCGCCGCAGTTGCGCTCGCCCAACGTCCGAAGCCCGCCTACGACCCGGAAACAAAGGAAGGCCTCCTGATCGAACACATTCAACAGGAGGAAGACCCGCTCGAAAAACTCCATTACCTGGAGCAGTTCGTTCTGCAGTTTCCAGAGAGTTCCGCCCTCCCCTGGGTCTGCGACCAGTTGCAGCCAGCTTACATGAAGGAAAAGGCCTGGGATCAGGCGATGCGGATCGGCCAGAAACGGATCGACCTGGAGCCGGACAATCTGGACGCCGCGAAACTATCCCTGGAGGCAGCGCAGAAACAGGGTAAGCCGGAGGATATTGCGAAGTGGGCGGATATCGCCTGGCGGATCGCATCGAGGATCGCTGCCGCCGGTGGACGGAACGCCGCCGACGCGCGGCAGACGCAACTCTGGGCCGAGTACGGTTTGTACACCGTCGCCCAACAGACCTCGGATCCGCAGGAAAGGCTCAAGCTGCTCGAGGATCTGCAACAAAGGAATCCCAAGAGTCCCTACGCGGAGAATATTCCGGCGGAGCGGTTCCAGATCTACAAGGCCTTGAAGCAGATGGATAAAGCGCTAGCCCTGGCGGAGCAGACGTTGGCCGCCGATCCGGACAATGTAGACATGCTGATGGCCGTCTCGGAGTATTATTACAGCCGGCAGGAGGCGCCGGAGAAAATTATCGCCCATGCGACGCATCTGGTCCAAGTGCTGCAGAGTAAGCCGAAGCCGGTGAACCTGGCGGATGAGGATTGGCGGAGGAAGAAATCCCAGATGCTCGGAGCCGCGTACTTCATGGCGGGTATGTCCAGCAGCCTCAGCGGGCAGTTTGTCCGCGCGGATCAGATGCTGCGCGCAGCCATGCCCCTGATTTCCGGCAATGGGGCCGAGGAAGCGAGCGCGCTGTTCCAGCTTGGGATGGCGAACTATAAGCTGGCGGATTCCAGCCCCGCCCGGGCCAAGGATGCGCTGGCCTTCTGGCTCCGCTGCGCGGCCATGGGAAGTGATTTTCAGGCACAGGCGGCAAAAAATGCCGTCGCCGTACGTAACGAGTTCAACCTTCCGAATTAGTGCCCGCCGGCAGGCGCTTGCTCCCCGGTCTTCAGCGGGAAGTGCGCGCCGCCGGGGACCGGCACCAGCATCTGTTCTTTGCGCCGGATCAGTGTGGACGTGTTGTAGCTGGCCAGTTCAAACCCGTGCCCGTGCGTGATGGCGTCGGTGGGGCAGGCCTCCACGCAGAATCCGCAGAAGATGCAGCGGTTGTAGTCGATGTTGTAGACCTTGGCGTAGCGCTCGCCGCCGCTGATGCGCAACTGCTCGGTATTTTCGGCTGCTTCGATGTAGATGCAGTCGGCCGGACAGGCGGCCGCGCACAGAAAGCAGGCGACGCACTTCTCCAGGCCGTTTTCATCGCGCTGCAGCTCGTGCGCGCCGCGAAAGCGCTCCTGAAATTTCGCCGGAGACTCCGGGTAATCCTCGGTGATGGTTGGCTGCAGCATCTCCTTGAACGTGATGCCCATGCCCTTGGCGATCGCCGACGCGCTCGAAAAAGCTTCCGAAAGTTTCGAAGACATTTTCTATCAGTTTAGCAGCTTCCAAACTGGACGCTTAGTTCTTCGATCCTCAGCCGGCTTTCCAGGCCGGGACGGATTCTCCGGCCTGAAAAATGGGCCGCGATGCGCGGGCGGCGGCGGCTTCCAGGTCGGCCTTGACGAATCCTTCGGAGCTGAGCGAGATCATGCCATCGGCCTCCACCAGAAACAGCGAAGGCACGTGGGTAATGCCAAAGGCGTTGCTGACCGGATAGTGGTCCTCCTCACGGTCGAGCAACGTGGAAAGGGAAACGCCGAATCGCGCGTGGAATCGTTTCGTGGACGCGGCGTCGTCCTGCGAAATCGCAATGGTTTGCAGCCCGCCTCCGGCAAGCCGGTTCAAATACGGCAAGGTGAGCTGGCAGACCGGGCAACTGATTTTGAAGATCGCCAGCAGAACGGGGCCGCGCGCCAGCAGCGAGTCGAGCGAATGCTCCGCGCCGTCCAGATCGCGCAGCCTGAGCCGGGGAGCCTGGGAACCGGAAGACAGCATGACTACTCGATGGGATCGTCCTTTTCCGCCTGGACGAACTTCAGAATGTCGAAGGGGCGGATCTCTCGATCCGGGAAGAAACTGTTGACCGCGTCCTGCTCATCGGAGAAGACCTCGAAAATCGTGTGCAGTTTCGTCAACAGCAGCAGTTCCACGTTGCGTTTATTGGGATTGACCAGCTTCAGCGCGCCGCCGGCCTTTTTGAGCGAAGTAAAGCAGATGACCATCGCGCCGAGACCGGTCGAATCGATGTATTCAACGTGCTCCAGATTCAGAATGACATTGATACTTCCGGCGGCGATCAGGGCGTTGATCTTATCCCGCACCGCGCTCGATTCCCCCACCGTCAGACGGCCTTTCAATGCAAGGATCGCCACACCCTCGCGCGAACTTTCACGAATATCGAGACTCATTAGACGTTAGTGTAGCGGACTCGGGCGGCGCGTTTTCGGAGGCCGGAGCCAGGGAGGGCAGCAGCACCGTAAATCGCGTGCCTTCGCCGGGGTTGCTCGCCACGTCGATGCGTCCGCCATGCGCTTCCACAATCCAGGCGACAAAGCTGAGGCCCAGACCCAGGCCCTGGATCGCCTCGGTTTGCTTGCTGCGCACCCGATAGAACCGGTCGAAGATGTGAGGCAGGCTTTCGGCGGGGATGCCGACGCCGGTATCCTCGACGGAAAGCTTGGTCCAGCCAGGCTCACGCGCGGGGCCCGCGATCACCTTCACGGAGCCGCCCTTCGGTGTGTACTTGATGGCGTTCGAGAGAAGATTCGACAGCAGACGTTCGATCTGCGTGCGGTCGGCTTCCACCGTCGGGCAGGGTTCCATGACCGCGGTCAGGTGAACTTCCTTTTCCTCGGCCGGGATTTGGAACTGGTCCACCAGGTCCGTGACCACCGCGCCAAGATCGAGCGGGGCTTTTTGCAGCGTCAACTGGCCCGATTCGGCCTGGGACAACAGCAGCAGGGCGCGCACGATGCTGGACAGTTTTTCGATGTCCTCCATCGCGTTGATCATGGCCTCGCGGTATTGCTCAGGGGTTTCGGCGGTGAACAGCGCCACCTCCAACTGGCCTCGAATCGCCGTAATCGGCGTGCGCAGTTCGTGCGAAACATCGGTCGAAAAGCGGCGGATCTGCTCGAAGGATTGGTTCAGGCGCTCGGTCATCTGGTTGAAGCTCTGGATCAGATGATCCAGTTCGTCGCCGGCGCCGCGCAGCGGAATCTGCACGGTGATATTCGAGCCCGTCACGTTCTGCGCCGCGTGGGCGACCGAATTGACGGGGCGAATGGCGATGCCGGCCAGCCACCAGCCGAAGATGCTGGCGAGGATCAGCATGGCCGGAGCCAGAAGCAGGTAAGTGCGGGTGAAACTGTCGACCGTGCGGTAAGGGATGGCCAGCGAACGTCCGATGGCGAGAAAATATTTGTCCTTATGTTCGTCCTGCGTCCAACCGGCCCGGATCATGTACGGCGTGCCGTCTTCGTCCTTCAGAATCGAATATTCCTTTTCGCCGCGTGGTTCGCTCAAAACGCGCTGAATCATCTGGCGGGTCTGCGGCTTGTCAACCCCGATGGAATCGTAAATGGTCGAGCTTTGCAGCACGTTGCCGCTGGAATCGGTGAGCAAATAGACGTGGCGAAGCCGCTCCACGGTGTACGCTTCATCCGGATCGGTGCTGTCGTAGACCCACTCTGGCCGCTCGTGATCGAAGCGGACATAGCCGACCGTCGCGCCCCAGTCCGCCTCAACCGTCGTCTTGACGTCCAACTCGGCTTCTTCCTTCAGGTGCTTCCAGAAGAAGAAGCCGATCGCCGCCAGGAGAATCGCGAAAAAGGCCACGTAACTGACGGCGAGGCGGAACCGCAGACCGCGGAGGAATCCCACCCGCAGCGGACCGACGCCGAAGACTCGGGTGAACCGTGCCATGTCAGAGCGCCCGTTCGCCCGCCTTTTCCGGGATATCGAGCATATAGCCGATGCCGCGCACCGTCTGGATCATCTTTTCCGGGAACTTATCGTCGATCTTGCTGCGCAGGTGGCGGATATACACATCCACGATGTTGGTGAGGCCGTCGTAATCCATGTCCCAGACGTGCTCGACGATCATGGTGCGGCTCAGCGGGCGGCCGCGGTTGCGCATCAGGTATTCAAGGATGCTGAACTCTTTCGGCGCCAGCTCGATATTTTCGCCCGCGCGCGTCACTTTGCGGCGGATGCAGTCGAGCGAAAGCTCGCCCACCTGCAGGCGCTCGGGCGTCGGCTGGCCGCGGCGAAGCAGCACGCGGACGCGCGCCAGCAACTCCACGAAGGCGAACGGTTTCACCAGGTAATCGTCCGCGCCGCCTTCCAGGCCTTTCACGCGGTCGTCCACCGCGTCGCGGGCGCTGAGGATCAGTACCGGAGGGCTGGTTTTCCGGTTACGAACCTTCTGCAGGACACTGAGGCCGTCCATGTCGGGCAGGCCCAGGTCAAGAATGATGAGGTCGTACTCCGTGCTGTGAATCAGGTCGACGGCATTGTTGCCGTTGTTGGCAACGTCCACCGCGTAGCCGGCGCTTTCCAGTCCCCGCGACAGGAAATCGGCGATTCGCTTTTCATCCTCGACGACGAGAATTCTCATATAGTCGAGTGTACGGGAAAGTGCGCGGGTTTGGTGCGGATGAAAGGACTTGAACCTTCACTCCCTTTCGAGAACCAGAACCTAAATCTGGCGCGTCTGCCAGTTTCGCCACATCCGCTTGATTCCGATTATAACCGGATGTGGGGCGGTGCCATGTGCCGCCTGGAGGCGTGCAGGCCGCGGAGGAATGTCAGCATTCTCCCCGCCCTAACGGGCGAGGCTGCGCAGCCCTCGGCGTCAGCCGGGGGACACGCCGCAACGGGACCGCCCGAACTACCGCGCGTAAGCCGCGACGCGGCGCAGATTTTCCCGTTTTTCCCCGGTGACCAGGCGAGGCGTCGTCCTGCCGCACCCACAAGGCGCTGTCTCCAGCATTTCGCCCGCCCTCGGAGCCACGCCGCGAGACTCAATGTGAAGCCCGTTATGAGCCTCACATTCAAACGCCAGCAGCCGGCAATCTTCGGCGATGCGCTGCTCAAAAACAGGCACACGGAAGGCCCACCACAAGCGCTCCCGGTCTTCGTCGGAGAGCCGCTCGCCGGGGCGCACCAGTGCGATTAAAGCGTTGCGAACAGAGGGGATCGGCACGGCGCGCAGGGCATCCAGTTGAGCAGGCGTCGCGGCGATCGCGGCCGGGGCGAAGCGGGCGGCTTCGACATTCCAGCCGTTTTCGAACACGCGCGTGTTGCCCGAGGATCGAAAGCCGTCCACCAGGATCGCGGTCGGCGGCGCAGGAGGGATCGGATAGACCAAGGCTGGCCGTTTCCGCCATGGAGTTCGGACGTGCACGAATAAGTCGTTGATTCAGCGGCCGATAATTCTCACGAATTTTTATTAATCGGCGGCGGCGCGGGGAAGCTGGGTGAGTCCGGTGGAGAGCGCAAGCTGCGTCAGCCCGGCGACGTTATTCACGCCCAGTTTCTTCATCATCGTCTTGCGATAGCTGCGGATCGTTTGCTCGCGCAGATCGAGCATGACGGCGATTTCCTTGCTTGTCTTTCCTTCCGCTACCATCCGCAGCACCTGCAGTTCGCGCGGGGATAGGCCTTCCAGCGCGGCGGCGGCCGGCTTCGATTCCAGGTCGCCTTTTTGGATGCGGGCCAGCAGTCGGTCCGATACCTGCGGACTTAAGTACGAACCGCCGCGCCAGACAATGCGCAGAGCGTCGACCAGATCCGTATCGGAGGCACGTTTCAGGATAAACGCGCGCGCGCCGGAACGGATGGCGCTCACCACGGAATGTTCGTCATCATACATGGAGAGGATCACCACGCGGCAATCCGGGCTATGGCGTACGATCTCGGCGGTGGTCTCCACCCCATTCAGGCCGGGCAGGCCGATGTCCATCAGGACCATGTCGGTCTTGCGGGTTTTGATAAATTGCACCGCGTCCGTTCCCGTCTCGGCTTCGCCGATCACGCGAAATTCTTCCGCGCGGCCGAGGATGGCCTTGATGCCGTCACGCATGATTTTGTGATCGTCCACCAGGAGAACGTCAATGGGCATACAGAAGTGTTAGTTTACTCTTACTTGGAGGGCGGTGTGAAAGGGGAGGGCGCAAGTTCCTGGCTCAGGCGGCGCACGCGCTCCATGGCGTCGTCCAAAGTGGCCAGCACATCGTTGACCTGTTCCGCCGTTTCCGGATGATCCATGCGCAGCAGTTGCAGCTTCAGGCCCGCGCCGGCAAGCAGCGGCGCGACGCCGTCATGAAGGGATTTCCCGGCGCGTTCGATTTGCTCGCGCAGTTCGCCGGCGCCGGGTTTTTTCATTTACTTCTTCTTTCGCGCCACGGCTTTTCGCGCGGCTGCCGCCACTGGCGCGGCGCGCAGCCCATACTTGTCGAGCAATTCGTCCGGCGTGCCGGATTCGGCGTAGGTGTTCTGAATGCCGATGAACTCCATCACCGCCGGATATGTTTCGCCCACCACCTGGGCGACTCGCACGCCGAGGCCGGAGTCCACCAGATGCTCCTCGGAAACCACGATGGCCCCGGTTTCGCGGGCCGCTTTGGCGATGGCGTCCCGGTCCAGAGGCTTGATGGTGTGGATGTCGAGCACGCGCGCCGAAATTCCTTCTGCCTCCAGAATCTCCGCGGCGCGGATCGATTCGGCCACCAGAAGTCCGGTGGCGATCAGCGTCACGTCGGTGCCGTCGATCAACTGGACCGCCTTGCCGATCTCGAAGGTCTGATCGGGCGAGTAAATCACCGGGCACTTGGCGCGCCCGGCGCGAATGAACATCGGCCCGAAGTGCGCCGCCGCCAGGTGAATCAGCTTCGTCATCGAGACGTCGTCGGCCGGGCTGAGAACAGTGAAGCCCGCGAGCGAGCAGGCCAGGCTCAGATCTTCGATGCTCATCTGCGACGGCCCGTCCTCCCCGATGGAGATGCCGCTGTGCGTGCCGACCGCCTTCAGGTTGACGTTCGGAAACGCCGCAGTGACGCGCAACTGCTCGAATCCCTTGTTGACGATAAATGCCGAAAAGCTGGATACGAACGGAATTTTTCCCGACGACGCAAGGCCCGCGCCGATAGCGGTCATATTCGCCTCGGCGATGCCGCATTCAAAGAAGCGGTCCGGATATTGTTTGCCGAACTCAGCGGTATAGGTGGATTTGGAAAGATCGGCGTCGATGACCACCACGTTGGGGTTGGACGCCCCCAGGGCAACCAGGGCCTTGCCGAAGGACTCGCGCGTGGCGGGTCCCGGTTTCAGTTCGAATTTCGTTTTCGCCGGCATTAGGCAAGCTCCTTCAGCGCCAGAGCGCATTCGTCTTTGGTGGGAGCCTGCCCGTGAAATTTCGGATTGTTTTCCATGAAGGAGACGCCCTTCCCCTTGATTGTTTCGGCCAGAATCGCCGTCGGTTTGCCCTTGGTGGCCGCGGCCTCGGCGAACGCCGCCTGCAGCGCGGGAATATCGTGGCCGTCGATGTCGATAACGTGCCAGCCGAAACTCCGCCACTTATCCGCCAGCGGATCAAGCGACATGATGTCGGCGACGAACCCGTCGAGCTGAATCTTGTTGTGATCCACAATCGCCACCAGGTTGTCGACGTGATTCATCGCGCCGAACATCGCCGCTTCCCAGATCTGTCCCTCCTGGATTTCGCCGTCGCCCAGCACAACGTAAGTGCGCGACGGGCTCTGATCGAGCTTCGCCGCCAGCGCCATGCCGATGCCGAGCGAAAGCCCCTGGCCGAGGGATCCTGTGGAGGCTTCGAGCGCGGGCAGGAAGCGGACGTCCGGATGGCCCTGGTATATCGAGCCGAGTTTGCGCAGCGTATGGAGCGCTTCCTTCGAGCAATAGCCGCATTCCGCCATTACGGCGTAGAGAATCGGGCAGCAGTGACCCTTCGACAGGATGAACCGGTCGCGATCCTTCCATTTGGGGTTAGCCGGATCGTGGCGGAGCACATCCATGAACAACGTGACGACGATTTCGGTCGCGGAGAGCGAGCCGCCAGGGTGGCCGGACTTCGCCTCGGTGATCATCTCGATCACTTCGCGCCGCATTTGTCTGGCGATGGCCGCGAGTTCGGCCGGATTGCTGGTTTTTTGCATCACTTTCCTTAATGTACACTGATGCGGGCGGGTCCGGCCCGGTTCCCGGATTTCAATTTGCGTCCGCCAGGGGATGAGGAATGCGCCTTTTGGATCAGTTGGCCTCGACGAAAGGGGAGTTTGGGCCCGCCGCGGCCGCGCGCGCGGCGGCGCTGCTCGAACAAGCGAAACATGCGCGCATGCGGGATGCCGCCAGTCTGATCCGCCTGCACGAGACGGTTCTCTTTCTGCGCGCCTATCCGCAAAGCCCCAAGGTGCTGCGCCTGGCCGGCGAAATTCTCTGCCATTTCGCAGAGAGGATGCCGCCGGATCAGGACGCGTTTTCCGATCCCGAAATCTCCGGCATCGCGGGCACGGAAGTCTCGACGAACTTCAGTTACGAATTCGCGCGAAGCTTGGCCGAAAGGCACGGCCGCGCGGTGCGGATCGATTGGGAGAGCTTCGAGCATCCGGAACGGCTTTGGCCGGCGCTCAATAAGCTGATTCCCGTCTCCCGGGACGACTGGGCAGTGGAGGCGCATCCGGATTACCGGGCCTGGTTTGAAAAAGGCCGCGGCAGCGTCGCGTGGCTCATCGAAAACCTGACGCCGGAGGTATACGGGCTGATGGAGATTCCGCTGCGCTGGACCCTGGGCGAGAGGTCCCGGTCGCACTTGCGGATTCCACGCCGCGATTTTTATTTCCATCGCGGGCCGCTGCTGCGGCGCGAACCGGACATGATCGCCAAGGCGCTCGCCTCGCCTCCCATCCGCCGGAGGAAGGTGGGCGCCGCGCTTGCGCGGAAAATTTTCGGGATCATTGTCGACGCCTCCGCGGCGCGCTATCGGGAGTTGTACGGATTCCAGTTTCCCGATCTTGACCGGATGGAGCACGCGAGTCCGGGGCGCGGGATCGACGTATTTCTGTTCGGGCCGTCCGTGCCCCTGCCCGTGCGCGACTATTTGTGCGGCATGTTTTTCAAGAACGGCGTGCCGATGGGTTACATCGAATGCCTGACGCACGGCGGCAACATGGAAGTGGGCTTCAATCTGTACTACACGTTTCGCGAAGGCGAGACGGCCTGGCTTTACACGATGCTGGTCAAACTCGCCAGGGAATGGCGGAAGGGCGTCACAACCTTTTCAGTGGACCCCTATCAGATCGGCCATGAGAACGAAGAGGCCGTGACGTCGGGGGCATTCTGGTTCTATCGCAAGCTGGGGTTCTTGCCGGAGTCGAAAAAGCTGTGGCCCCTGCTGGAGCGCGAAGAATCCAGACTCGCGCAGCCAGCTTACCGGACGTCCAGGGCCACGCTGCGCAAGCTTGCGGAATCGCGAATGATTTACAATTTACTCGACACATGAACGCAGTCGAAGCGATCTCCCATTTGAACCGGCTCATCGAGGCCTGCCGGAACGGTGAGCTGGGATACACCGAGGCCGCCCGGCTGGTGGAAGAGCCGAGGCTGCAGGGCATCTTTGAACGCTACGCCGCGGAGCGAGCCGGTTTCGCCAAGGAACTTGCTGTCGAAGTGGAGAGGCTGGGCGGGAAGCCTGTCGACTCGGGGACGCTGGGCGGTGCGCTGCATCGAGGCTGGATCGATCTGAAGGCGACGGCCACCCTGGGCGAGGGCCGCGCGATTCTTTCCTCGTGCGAAACCGGGGAAGATGCCGCCTTCATGCGTTACGCGCACGCCAGCGATTCCGCCATCACGGGCCAGAGCCGCGCTTTGGTGGACAAGCAGTGGGCGAGGATCAAGGAAGCCATCGCGCACCTCCAGCATTTGAAAAAAGAGATCGAGGCCGAAGAGGCGGGGGAGTCATAGCTTCCACCCGCCGCGCTTTCGCCGAAGGCCAAGGACTCACGCGGAATATCCGCGATCCAACGCCCGTCTGCCTCTCGATCCAGGTCCACGATAAGGTTCATGGCCTCAGAACACCACTGCCGGCACGGTAGAATCTCTTCATGAAG
>JBBIVT010000044.1:28283-34412 GCA_037439565.1 Acidobacteriota bacterium
TAAGGTTCATGGCCTCAGAACACCACTGCCGGCACGGTAGAATCTCTTCATGAAGAAAATCCGCTGGGGCGTTCTGGGCGCCGCCAAAATCGCCACAACAAAGGTGATTCCCGCGATGCAGCGCGGCTCGAATTTAGAGGTCGCGGCCATTGCATCGCGCGATCTGGGCAAGGCCCGCGCTGCTGCGGAGCCGCTTGGTATCCCGAAAGCCTACGGCTCCTACGAGGAACTGCTGGCTGATCCCTCCATCGACGCGATCTATAATCCGCTGCCGAATCATCTGCATGTTCCCTGGTCCATCCGCGCGGCCGAGGCGGGCAAGCATGTGCTGTGCGAAAAACCCATTGCATTGTCGGTGGCCCAGACGCGCGAGCTGATCGCGGCCCGGGACAAAGCCGGCGTCAAGATCGGCGAGGCGTTCATGGCACGGACGCATCCGCAGTGGCTCAGGGCGGCCGAACTCGTCCGCGCCGGACGCATCGGAGATTTGCGCGTCGTCTCCGGCTACTTTAGCTACTTTAATCGCGATCCGCAAAATGTCCGCAACATCGCCGAAATCGGCGGCGGAGGCGTCATGGATATTGGCTGTTACCCGATCACGCTCTCGCGCATGCTCTTCCAGGCCGAGCCTTCGGCGGCGCGCGCGTTTCTCGATCGCGACCCCGAGTTCAGGACAGACCGGCTGGCGTCCGTGATCCTGCAATATCCGCAGGGCCATGCCAGCTTCACCTGCTCCACGCAGCTTGTGCCGTACCAGAAAATGCACATTTTCGGGACCACGGGCCGGATTGAGATTGAGATCCCGTTCAACGCTCCGCCGGATAAACCAACGCGCATTTTTGTCAACGATGAAGTGGAGGAATTTCCCGTTTGCGATCAGTACACCATCCAAGGGGAGCGATTCTCGCGCGCGATCCTCGAGGGCGGGGAGGTTCCCGTGCCGCTCGAGGATGCGCTCAAGAATATGGCGGCGATTGAGATGGTCCTAGCCGCTGACCGCGGTTGAGCCAATGCGCGGCACCACGAACGGTTTGCGGTAATCGCGCGTAAACAGCTTGTTGGCCTCGTGATCGCCAACCACTGTCATCGTCTTCTCGTCGAAGTGCAGCGTGCGGCCGACGCGGTAGGAAACATTCGCCAGGTGCATGCAAATCGTGGACGCCGCGCCTTCCTCGATCTCCGCGTTTAAGTCGGAGCGCTTGCGGCTGCGCACGGCTTCGATGAAGTTCAGGAAGTGGTCGCCGCCCTTATTCATGGCCGGCCCTTTTTCCTGCTTCGGGCCCATCCAGGTCTCATACTTGGTGTAGCCGTCGATCGCCAGGTAACCCTTGGAGCCAAAGAACGTGTTGCCGATGGTGTCCGCCGCCCGCCCGGTGCGCCGGTCGAACTTGCCTTCGCCGATCCCCGCCTCGTGATTGCTTTCCCAGTGGCGGACGTCGAACGCCATCAGCTTCTTCTTGCCGTTGAGGTCGAACTCCAGCAGGGCGTTGATGGTATTCGGCGTTTCCTGATCGTCGTCGAACATATAATGTCCGCCCATCGCGGTCACTTTGGTGGGGAATTTCACACCCAGCCCCCAGCGCGCGATGTCCACCTCGTGAATGCCCTGATTGCCAAGGTCGCCGTTGCCCGTGTCCCAAATCCAGTGCCAGTTGTAATGGAAGCGATTCTTGGTGAACGGTTTCATCGGCGCAGGGCCGGTCCAGAGATTGTAGTCGACTCCGGCGGGAACCTCGGAAACAGGCGCTTTGCCGATCGTATCGCGCCATTTGAAGCACAGCGCGCGCGCCATATAGACTTCGCCCAGCTCGCCTTCGCGCATTTTCTGGACCGCTTCCTTCAGCGCTACCGACGACCGGCTCTGGCTGCCCATCTGCACGATTCGGTCGTACTTGCGCGCCGCGTGCACCATCTGCTCCGCTTCGAAAATATTATGCGAGCAGGGCTTTTCGACGTACACGTCCTTGCCCGCCTGGCACGCCCAGATCGTTTGCAGCGCATGCCAGTGATTCGGCGAGGCGATGGAGATCGCGTCGATATTCTTGTCTTCTAAAAGCTTGCGCAGGTCGACGTAGGTGTCGGGTTTTTTCTTGCCCTTGTCCGTCACGGCCTTCACATATTTATCAAGGTGGGATTGGTCCACGTCGCAGAGGGCGACGAGTTCCACGTCCGGAAGCGACGTCCAGGCGTTCACATGGCTCATACCTCGTCCACCGCAGCCCACAACGGCTATCCGGACGGTGTTATTCGCGCTCGCAATCATGGAAGAAGTGGTTGTGGCGACAGCCGCGGTCGTCATCAAAAAATTGCGTCTGTTCATTGAAAAAGGCCTCCTGGCCAGATCTGCGACTAAGCATATCACCGGAGAACCGGCTCTGCATCCGCCTTCCGGCAGAGTGCGGCTCGCGGATGGCCCGCCTTGACAGTCACCGCCGAGTACTCTATAGTACAAAGTACTTGTCATGTCGATTTTCGATTTGCTGTTTCTCGCCCTGCTTCTGGCATCCATGGTCACGCTGCTGACTTCGGCGGTTCAGTCGATCCGCGGGAAGGGCGGGCTGCGCATTCTGCGCCGCTGGGCGATTTGTTTCGCCATCTATATGGCGGTGGTCTGCGCCGTGGCGGTCGCCACACCGCGAAAGTTCCTGGCGATCGGCGACGTCCGCTGCTTCGACGACTGGTGCATCGCGTTAGCGCGGGCGCGGCATGATGGCGGCCTATACCACCTGACGCTCCAGATTTCGAGCCGGGCAAAGCGCGTCACACAGCGGGAAAATGGCGTCCAGGTCTATCTGACCGACGCCGCCGGCCGCCGCTTCGATCCTTTACCCGGAGCCGCGGAGACGCCATTGGACGTCGTGCTCTCGCCAGGCCAGATGGTGGAGGCACAACGGTCCTTCCAGCTTCCCAATGACGCGCGCGATGTCGGCCTGGTGGTGGCGCATGGAGGCTCCTACTGCTTCCCTGGCTGTTTCATCATCGGAGATGAGGAAAATCCGCTGGGGAAGCGTACGGTCGTGCGTTTGCCATAAACTGTAACCTATGAAGCACTGCCGATTTGCCGCCCTTCTTGTCTTCGCGTGTCTGCTCCAGGCCGCGCAGAGGCCCATTCAACTGGCCGACATTCTCGCCTGGAAGCGCATCCAGGCGCAGGTAATCTCCAACGACGGAGTATGGTTCGCCTATCGCGTCTCGCCCGCCGAGGGCAACAGCGAAGTGGTCATCCGCAACATCAGGGACGGCAAGGATCAGCATTTTCCCGTCGGCGAGATCCCTCGCGTCGATGTCTCCTTCTCCGGTCCGCCTCCTGTTGCGCCTCCCGGCCGCGACCTCGCCATCTCCGACGACGGGAAGTACGCCGCCTTCCTCGCCTATCCCACGGACAAGGAAGCGAAGGGTCTGAAAAAAGCCAAGAAGCCCGTGCAGAGCCGGGTGATCCTGGTGGAACTGGCGACGGGTAAGAAAGTCGAGTTCGAGAAGATTCGCCGTTTCGCCTTCGATGGCGAGCGTTCGAACGCCATCGCCCTGCATCGCTACGCGCCGGCCCCTGCAGGTCCGCCCGCGCCCGCCGCGGCGGATGTTGCCGCGAAGGACGACAAGCCCTCTGGCTCCGATCTTATCCTCTATATGCTCGCCTCCGGCGAGGAGATCAACATTGGCAACGTTTCCGAATTTGCCTTCGATAAGAAAGGCAACTATCTGGCGTGGATCGTCGACGCACAGGACAAAATCGGCAACGGCGTGCAGGTTCGTCTGATGGAGACGGGCATGGTGACCTCCCTCGACAGCGCCAAGGCCACCTACAAAGGCCTGACGTTTACCGACAATGGCGACGGGCTGGCGACGCTGCGCGGCGTGGAAGACAAAGCCTGGGAAGACAAGCTGTATTCGGTGGTGGCCTGGCAGGATACGGGCGATGGCGTGAAAAAATCCGTGTTCGATCCGTCCCAGGACGCGTCGTTTCCCAAAGGGATGGCGATCAGCCCGAATCGCAACGCGGCATGGATGGCGGATTTTTCCGCGGTGACGTTTGGCATTCACGAACTGCATCCCAAAAAGAGCGACAAGAAAGAAGATGACAAATCGGCCGATGCTTCTCCCGACCTGCCCGACATGGTGATCTGGCATTACAAGGACTCGCGCCTTCAGCCCATGCAGCAGGTGCAGGAGAACGCCGACAAGAATTTCAGTTTCCTGTGCGAGTACCGTCCGGCCGGGAAAAAATTCCTCCGCCTGGCCGACGATGATGTGCGCACCGTGACGCTCACGCCCGATTCCAGGTTCGCCATGGGCACCGACGTACGCAACTATGAGCTCGACTCAAACCTGAGCGGCCGCCGCTACGAGGATCTCTACTCCATCGACCTGAAGACCGGAGCGCGCACGCTGGCCGTGAAGAAGGCCCATTACGTGATGGGCGCGTCGCCCGACGGCTCGCATATTTTGTATTACGAAGACGGCGTGTATTACACGTACGAATCGGCCACCGGCAAATCATACAACATCACCGGAAAGATTCCTGCCACGTTCTGGGATGAAGAGGACGATCACAATGTGGTGAAGCCTCCCCATCGGCCCATCGGCTGGGCGAAGGATTCAAGCGCGGTGCTGCTCAGCGACGGCTGGGACATTTGGAAGGCTCCGGTGCACGGCGGCGCGGGCGTGAATCTCACCGTCAATGGTAAGAAGGACAAAATTCGCTACCGCTCGCGTTATCGGCTCGATCCCGATGAAAAAGGCATCGACCTGGCACAGCCCATTTACGTCAACGTATATGGCGAGTGGACGAAGAAAGACGGCATCGCAGTGATCGAACCGAACAAGACAGCGAAGCTGCTAATGTTCGACGACGCGCTGTATATGACGCTGCTGAAAGCCAAGAAAGCCGACGTCTATCTTTACACCCGCGAAACCGCGCTCGAATTCCCTGATTTTCACGTAGTGAACGGAGCGCAGAGTGGAACGATCACCGACGCCAATCCGCAGCAGAAGGATTTTCTGTGGACCAAGGGCTCGCGGCTGGTCGATTACACAAGTGACAAGGGAGACAAGCTGCAAGGCACTCTCTATCTCCCGGCCAACTACGAGCCTGGCAAGGCGTATCCCACCATCACGTACATCTACGAAAAGCTTTCGCAGTCGACCAATGCCTATCCGCAGCCGACGTATAACGGCTTCAACATCGCCGCCTATACCAGCAACGGCTACGCGGTGCTGACGCCGGATATCGTTTACAAGGTCAACGATCCGGGCATGTCGGCGGTCTGGTGCGTAGTGCCCGCCGTGAAGGCGGCCATCGCCACCGGCATCGTCGACCCCAAGCGCGTCGGCATCCACGGCCACTCGTGGGGAGGGTATCAGACGGCGTTCTTAGTCACGCAGACGAACATCTTCGCGGCCGCAATCGCGGGCGCGCCGCTCACCGATATGATTGCCATGTACAACGCGATTTATTGGAACAGCGGGTCGGCGAATCAACCGATCTTCGAGAGCAGTCAGGGCCGTTTCACCGGCAGCCCCTCGGAGATCATGGACGCGTATGTGCGCAATTCGCCGGTGTATCACGCGAAAAACGTCACCACGCCGCTCATCATCCTGCATAACGATAAGGATGGCGCGGTGGACTGGACCCAGGGCATCGAATACTTCAACACCCTGCGCCGCATGGGCAAGCCGGTGGTGATGCTGCAATATAAAGGAGAAAATCACGGCCTGCGCAAGCCGGAAAACATGAAGGACTACACCGTCCGCATGAAGGAATTCTTCGACTATCGCCTCAGCGACAAGGAACCGCCCAAGTGGCTCATCGAAGGCGTGCCGCTGTTAAAGATGAAGGATCACATCGAGGAGCGGACCAAGGAGATCACCAAGGGCGCGACGGCGAAGGAAGGTGCTGGGTCGCCACAGCAGTAGCGGGGCGCTGTTCATGACGCATGCGCGAACCATTCGGCCGGTCTCCGTGGCGTTGCCGGTTGTCCTGTTTTGCGCCTTGGCTCATTCCCAATCGTCCGTCGATGACCTGCTGAAATCGGTCGCTTCGGCATGCCTCCACCGGTACGAACACGGCTACGTCGTGGATATCGATCATCACCGGATCGATCAGCGCCGGTTCGACGGTAGTTCGCCCAA
>JBBIVT010000045.1:0-20297 GCA_037439565.1 Acidobacteriota bacterium
CTGCAAGCACGATCAACAAACTAAACTGCATAATCGAATATCGGCAAGCTTTCGGTATCGCTTTACGCCTTCCTGATCCTGACTGTGCCAGGAACCTGCCCCCGGTCGGCGCCCGCGTGACGTTACCCACGGAGAAATTCGAGGCCTGAAGGGGGCTAAGCCCCGCCGCCGGCCGCAGAAGGCGGCCGACGATGGTCATGGAGGAGCCCAGCTCGCCACGGCAAAGCTTTCTTGTCGTGAATGAAATGCACAGTTCCAATTAAGTAATATCCTGGTGGAATCGAAGGCAATATCTGCGTCGGGAGCGCACTAGTGAATTTGAAAAACAGTTGGGCTTTCGGGATTATTGTCTTTCAAAGAGTTTAATTTTCAGGGCAGGCGCCTTTCGTCCGCAACGGCCAATGTGAAGGCGACCGGTCACGGCGACCAGCGTCGCGGACCCGGCTAAATCGATTTCCACGGTGAGCCTGTAACCTTAGCGTCAGTGAAAATCGTGCGACGCCGCGGCTGGCGTGTGTGGCAGGATGCAGGGCCGCACATCCGTCGCCTTGATCGACGCCACGCCGCGCTGGTTTTGCAGGATTCCATCCACCAGTAAATAGGAGTTGCCCAGCACCGTGACGCGCAGGCGCTGGAACACGTCCGGCTTCAAAATCACGTTGGCGATGCCGGTTTCATCTTCAATGCTCAGAAATACGAAGCCCTTCGCGGTGCCTGGTTGCTGACGGCAGATCACTGCTCCGGCGACGCGGATCTGGCAGCCATCGGCAATGTAACGAACGCTGGCCGCCGGCACGACACGCATCTTTTCGAGATGAGCCCGGTGGAACCGCATGGGATGCGAACCGATGGACATGCCCTGATTCCAAAAATCCGATTGCAGCCGCTCCAGCGGATTCATCGGTGTCAACGGAGACGGCGCCTCAGGCGCGCCCGCGTCCTTTAGAAGTTCCGTCACGGGCCGAAGCGCCAGTTCCGATTGCCACAGCGCGTCGCGCCGATGCCTTTTTCGCCCTCCCAGTTCGTTCAGCGCTCCCAGGTCGGCCAGCGCCGTCAGCTCGCTTTTCGACATCTGCGGCACACGGCGGCGCAGGTCGTCGATACCGGCGAAGGGAGCTTTTTCCCGTTGCTCGATCAATGCCATCGCCGACGGATTGCTAAAACCGCGCACATAATTGAACCCGAGCCTGACCAGAAGCTCGGCTCCCCGGCGCTCAATCGTGCAGGGCCAGTCCGATTTCGCCGCGTCGACTGGCAGGAGATGCAGACCGTGGCGCTGCGCGTCTTTCACCAGCGTATTGGGGCTATAAAATCCCATCGGCTGATTGTTCAATATCGCCGCCGTGAACGCGGCCAGATAGTGGCATTTCAGATAGGCGCTGGCGTAGACGATCAGCGCGAAGCTGGCCGCGTGAGATTCGGGGAATCCGTACAGCGCAAACGCGGTGATGGAATGGACGATGGTATCCTGCACCTCGCCCGCGATCCCTTTTTTCGTCATGCCGGAACGCAGGCGCGCCTCGATGTCCTTCATGCGTTCCTCGGAACGCTTGAATCCCATGGCGCGGCGCAGTTCCTCGGCCTCGCCTCCGGTGAAGTCGGCCACGATCATCGCCATCTTCAGCAACTGCTCCTGAAACAGAGGCACGCCGAGCGTCCGCGCGAGCACCGGCTCCAATAACGGATGCAAACAGACCGGCTCCTCCTCGCCCTCGCGGCGGCGCAAATAGGGATGCATCATTTTGCCGACAATGGGGCCCGGGCGGATGATCGCCACCTGCACCACGATGTCGTAAAATTTCGCAGGCTTCAGGCGGGGCAGGCAGGACATCTGCGCGCGGCTCTCCACCTGGAACATGCCCACGGTGTCGGCTTTCTGGAGCGCGGTGTAGACTTGCGGATCATTGGCGGGGAGCTTCGCCAGATCGACCTCTTCGCCGTAATGATCGCGGATCAGGTGGATGGAATCCTTGAGCACGGCCATCATGCCGAGGCCCAGCAGATCCACTTTAATCAGCCCCAGATCCGCGCAGTCTTCCTTGTCCCACTGCACGATCACGCGGCCGGGCATGGTGGCGGGCTCCAGAGGCACGATGGAATCGAGCTGCCCCTGGCAGATCACCATGCCTCCGGAATGCTGCCCCAGATGACGCGGCAGATTCAGGATTTGCCTGGTCAGCGCGATCATTTTCACCACGCGATCGTGGTTCAGATCGAGCCCCGCCGCGGCGACTTGTTTTTCAGGCGGATTTTCGCCGGGGTTTTCCGCTTCCCATGCGCCTCGCGAGGAGAGTTTGGAGATTCGCTCCAGCGTCTCCAGATCGAAGCCGAGCGCCTTGCCCACATCGCGCACGGCGGACCGGCTGCGATAAGTGATCACGTTGGCCGTCATGGCCGCGCCCAGTTTGCCGTAGCGCGTGTAAACGTATTGAATGGCGCGCTCGCGGTCGTCTCCGCTGGGAAGATCGAGGTCGATGTCAGGCCATTCGCCGCGTTCTTCCGATAAAAAGCGCTCGAACAGCAGTTCCATCTTCACCGGATCGACGGCCGTGATGCCAAGCGAATAACACACCGCGCTATTGGCCGCCGAGCCTCGTCCCTGGACCAAAACTCCTTGGCGCCGGCAGAACTCGACGATGTCCCAGACGATCAAAAAATAGCCGGAAAGCTTGAGTTTTTCGATCAGCGCCAGTTCGCGTTCGATCTGCCGGTAGGCTTTGGGATCGTGCGCGCCATAGCGGTTCAAAGCACCCGCTAGCGTGCGCTCCCGCAAAAACGAGTCCATGGTCTCGCCCGGAGGCACAGGATAGCGCGGAAATTCGTAGCCCAGATCGGCCAGTGTGAATTGCAGACGATCGGACAAGGCGCGAGCGTTCTCTATCGCCTCCGGGGTAGTGGCGAAAAGCCGCTTCATCGCGGAAGAGGGTTTCAGATGATGCTCGGAGTTTTGTTCCAGCAGGCGGCCCGCCTCGTCGACGTTGGTTTTGTGCCGCGTGCAGGTGAGCACATCCATCAGCGCGCGATTGCCGGGATGCGCGTAGCGGACCCCATTCGTGGCAATCAGAGGGAGTTTCCAGCGGCGCGCCAGTTCTTTCACGCGCTCATTGCGAATCTCCTCGCCGCGGATTAAATGCCGCTGCAGTTCCGCGTAGACGCTGCCCGCGCCATAGATGCTTTTAAGCGTTTCCGGCGGCTGGGAACCGTCGGCGATGGCGATCAGGCCGTTTGCATATTGGCGAAACTCTGCCTCTGTGGCCGCGGCTTTGCCTTTTTCCGAGCGTAGCTTCATGGAGGAGATTAGGCGGCACAGGTTTTGATAGCCCTCGCGATTCTCAACAAGAAGCGTATAGCGTCCTCCGGCGGCAGCGGTGATCTCCGCGCCGATATGCGGACGAATACCCAGTTTTTTCGCCGCCATGTAAAAACGCGGAGCGCCGCTCACGTTGTCGGTATCGACCAGGGCCATCGCGGGAATATCCAGATGAGCGCACTGGTGCACCAGATCCTCCGGCAGGGAGGCGCCTTCAAGGAAGCTGAAAGCGGATCGGGCGTGAAGTTCGACGTACATGTGCGATTCTCGACGCAGGATCAGTCATAACTCCCATGCACGAACCACTTCCTTGTATCGGTCAAATAGATCCGGTAAATTGCGCGATCCTCCAGCACCACGTCCCATTCGTCGCGAGCCCAGGACGTATCGGCCCACCAGTCTCCGGAGCTTCGCCACGGGCCGGCGGAATGAATCACCTCGCCGCGCACGCGGTCGGAGGTCACGTTCCGCGGCGTCTGATGCCGCGTGACCACCTGCGCGGCCAGCGGCGGCCGAAAATAGCGCAGAGCCACGCGCAAGGGGCGCGACTTCGGAACCGCGGGCTCGGCTGGCTCAAAGGCGCAGGGCCGCAGCCGGTACGCGTCAGGCCGGTGCGTATTCAGCAATTCCGGCGTACCCACGCGGTCTGCACCGGCGAGCGCGCGGAGACGGGACAACAGCGTGTGCAATTTCTCCGGCTCGGGAGTGGCGGGATGAAACAGGCCTGACTGCGCGAACCGCGGCTCGGCTGGATCGAGGGTGATCTGCACCGCAGCCACAGGTGCATCGGGCGGCTTGGCTTCGAGAGAAAGTTGCACCTGCTTGAGCAGCGCCAAGGGATCGCGCATGGCGACGGGCAGATCGATCACACGAACAAAATTGCGAATCCCCGGGTCATCGGCCAGTGTCAGTGTGACGATCACTCGGCGCGCGGCTTTGCCGTTCGATTTGAGATTCACGGTCAAATCGTGCAATTGGCCTGAAACGACAAATAGGATGGGTTCGAGCAGCTCCAGCGCGTCGTCGAACTCCTGGCGCAGTGTGTACTCAACCGGAGGCAGCGAAAGATGCAGCAGGTCGTTGCCTTTCCCAAGGGCCAGCCGCCGCAACTGATAGCCCGCTTCGCCTAGTCGCTCCACCACTCCGATTTCCGGAAGCGCAGCCAGTTCGCCCAGGGTGCGGACACCCCAGCGATGCAGTTTTAGCAGCAATTCGGGAGAGATGAGCGGCGTATCGATCGGGATCGGCGATAATGCATCGGCTTCGTGGCCAGGCGCAACGATCGTGACACCCCGGCAAGCGCGCGCGATGAGTACCGCGGTGGACTTGTTCGAGGCGATGGCAAGATTCGCCTGAATGTTCATCTCCGCGCCACGCTTGGAGATTTCCGAAGCGATCTGGTGCAAATTTCCGAATAGCGACCCGAGGCCGTCGACGTCGAAAACCACGGTATCGGCGGAGACAGTCTCCACCAGGGGAGAAAATTGTCCAGCCAACGCCGGGAGGCCGGACGAGGGGCCATATAGACAGGCGATCACCGGGGCCTCCGCAAAAACAGAATTTCACGCAGAAACACGTCTATGCCTCGGCAAGCGCTTCCAGCTTCAATGGAGCCACTTCGTGCGGTTTCCTCGCTTCCGCCTCCGCCTCCAGCCGCACCATGGTTTGAAACGGAGGCAGCCCGCGCCATTCGACGCCGGACTGGCTCAGGGCAAGCTGATGCGCGGAACTGGCTTTCGCCACCGATTGCCGCGCCAGAATCAGCAGAATGGAAGGCGTATGCTGCACCGCGTTTCTCAGCCGGTACCAATAAGAAAGCGGCACGCGCTGCAGAGACATCGCAGCCACATCGCAGAGATCGAGCACTACCAGCCCGAATCCTCCACTGTGCAGGATCATGTCGGCGGCTTTCAGTGCCGTTTCCAGACGATGCGCGCACTGCACCCACAGTAGCTTGCCCAGATCCGCCCCGGCGCGCGCCGCCGAAGCCGGATCGAACGAATCGTCGCCATCGATCCAGGCGGCTGCTTCCCCGCCGAGCGTGGCAGTGGCCAGCATGGTCTGTGCCAAAGCAGTCCTGCCGGTGGACCGGTCGCCTAAAATCTCCGTAACTGTGCCTCGAGGCAGGGCACAAAGTCCCTGGACGGCGTCCTGCAACTTTAAGCCGGTACGGGGAGGGAGGGAGGTAGCCAGTGCCGCTATATTCGCCATTTATTCGCCTATTTCAGATTGTCCAACTCCTCCGGCAATCTGTCAAGGCAAATAAAAAAGGGGCCGCCTGGACTTCAGGCGACCCCGTGGGTTTATAAGCAGCCTTATGAACTAAGGTGTAGGAAGAACGCGCGCGTGGACGGTATCGACGGCGAACTGCGCGCCGATTCCGTGACAGACCGAGCAGGCCTCGCCGAGCGCCGTGCTATTCGCCAGCGTGTGTGAGGCGGTCGCCTTATCGTCGTGGCAGCCCTGGCAGGCGGCCGAGATGGGGGGCGTGGTCGGCAGGAAGCCGCCAGTGCTGGCAACCAAGGCCACCGCACCGACGTTGTCCACTTGATAAGAGCCGTTGACGTGGCAGGTAGTGCAATCGCGCAGGTCGCCGGGGAACCGGACTTCCTGATAGTTTGTCGTGCCCAGGATGTAGGGATTCGTCAGATTTTCACCGCGGTGGATGCTGTGAATCTGCCAGGCAAAGTTGACGCTATCCTTCGAAGTGCCGTCGGTCAGCGTCGGATTGTGGCACATGACGCATGCCTGCGTGTCCGCGCGGCTTCCGCCATGGATGAACGACAGGTTATCGTGGCACTTGCTGCACTTGGCGGTTGAAACCACCTGGCGCCTTGCGACCACCGGGGTGCTGTCGACCGAGAAGTAGTATTCAAACGGAGCCGCCCAATCCACAGCGCTTTGCTGCTGCGTCGTGCCAGGCAGCAAGGTGACGTTGTTCTCCGCTATGATCGCGACCGTGTAGGAGCCCGTGCCGGCCGCCGGAACCTTGTTGAACATCGTATAGGTGTAGATGCCACCCGTTCCACCGCTTAGAGTCGCACCGGTCTGCGTCGCCGGAGTTTCTGTCACGCGGATCCCACCAGCTCCCGTACCGTAGTCGACGTTGTTGCCGGCCAAAACAACACGGAATGTGGTCAGCTTGGTGATGTCCAACGGATTGCCCGATTTATCGGTCACCTGGAACTGGACCGTCGGGGCATTTCCCGGGGTCGCGTTCTGCACGCTGATGACTTTGGTTACGACTCCCGTCAGCGAAGCCGACTTACTGGGAATCGTGTGCGCGCCCGGAATCGAGGCGTCGAATTCATTGTGCGCGGTCGAGGTGTGGCAGTTGGCGCACTGCGTGTCGTCGCTCTCAATCAGATTCACGTGATTCAGTCCGGTGGCGAAGTTCACGTTGTCGTGGCAGGAGCCGCAAACCGCGCGGCTCGGTTGTGTCGCCCAATAGCCGGCCTGGGTGGGGCCAGCGGCATGGCAAGTGGTGCAATTGCGGATATCCTGCGGGAAAACGATCGTCGAGTAGTCTTGACGCGTTCCGCGGTGCTGAACATAATAAGGCGTCCCCGCGATCACGCTGGGCAGACTGGAGCCCATGTGAAGTTTGTGGATGAACACCTTCAAGTCCACTGTGTTCAGCGAATCCGGATTGGTGCTCTGCGGCGTGTGGCAAAGGACGCAAAAAGCGATCTCCGTCCGGGGGCCAGGGCCGCCGTGCGCATTGAGAGGATTGTGGCAATTATTGCATGCCTTCTCATTCACGATGTCGCGAACTACCGTGACCGGCGAGCCATTCGGCACAAAAGTGTACACGTTGTTCGCCGTGTAGGTGGTGGGATAACCATAGGCCGACAAATCGCGCTCGGCTTGGATGCCAATCGAGGTGGTCACAGTTGGGTCAAACCCGGCCGGAGCCTTGGTCCCGAACGTGTAAGTGTACGTTCCACTGGCGGCGTCAACCAGGGTGTAGGTCCCGCCTTTATCCGTTCCCGCCTGGATCTGCGCCGGGTTGCTGTTCGTAGTCGACTTGGTGGTGGTCGTTGTATAAGCGACGTACTGCGATTGGCCCTGCGGAATATATGCCGCCACCAATCCCATCCCCACGGGACCAGCCGTAAGGACGCCGTTGATGTCCAGTCCGGCGCCGTTGGAATCGGTTACGACAAATGTTGCGGTGATCGTCCCGTCCGCGGCAATACTAGCGCTCTTGACCTTGGTTAAGACGCCCGTAGTGAAGGAGTTAAAGCTGGAGGCAGCCGCAGTTGCCTCGGGATTGTAGTCCTTGTTCCGTTTTTCCGCCCATCGCTGGCCGGAAGCGGTTGCTGTTAGTACCATAGCTACTGTGGCTATGGCGAAAAGTGATCGTATTCTCATATTTTAAAGCCTCCCTACGGATACAACATCCGCATCGGCAACGTCACCGCTGCATTTTCGTGCTGTATGTTGCAAATCGGGGGCCGTTTCTATATTGTTGATTTTATTAGTTTTGAAAAATACTCCTTTGCCGAACGATGAGGCAATTCGCGCAGGTTCCCCACGGAATGCGGGTCTTGACGCAGCCTTAAATCGCCATGATTGCCGCGCTGACCGGCTTGGAGCCGACGGGAATCACGGTCAGCAGCTTCGCGGCTCGCTCCTTGTACCGGTTCGGAGCGATCAAGTCGACACGCAGCACAGCCACATCGCCGGATTTCCGGTTCAGCACCAGCGCATACTGATCGTCCGGCGTCACGGCGACGAAACCCGGGTCATCGCCGACATTCAGAACAGCGATCACTTTTTGCGTAGCGATGTTCAGGATCACCACTCGCCCCGACGCGGGGCTGGCAATGAACAGAAACGCGTCGGAGGCCGCCATTGCGCCAGGAGCGTGCCCGGCCAGCACGGTTTGGCCGACCTCAGCGCGATAGGGATAGACAATGACCACTCCGTCAAGACCTTCACCGGTGACGAACAGTTGGCCTCCGTCGTTGCTGAAACAGAGCTGATCCGGACGAACGGCAATGGGAAGCGCGGCGATCAGCTTTTGCGAAGCGACGTCATAGATCGACAACAGGCGCTCGCCGCGATTGGCCGCGACCATCGTCCGGCTGTCGGAAAGGAAGCGCACCGCGCCGGTTTCTGCCGCAGAGCCCAAAGGGTCGCCGAGTCTCCGCGCGGCCAGATCCACCAGGCGCACCGATTGACCCGTGCTGATGGCGGCCATTTTGCCGTCACCGGACAGAGCGAAATCGCGCGGATCTTCCGTCAGAGGCAGCTTCCAGTCGACCTCGAATTTCTCGAGACCGATGCGCACCAGCGCCTTCGGTTCGCGGGTCAGGACGTAAATCGCACGCTCATCGGAGGAAAGGCGCATGGAAACCGCGACGGCGCCGGCCGCGAGTTTGCGGGAAAAGCGCAAGTGATCGGCCTGAATCTCCTGGAGCGACCCGTTTTCGGGCGTTAGGGCGTAGACCAGCGGTTTAGTATGCAGCGCGGCCACATCCGCGGGGGCAGCATCGAGCGGAATGAGTTTCGCCACGGCGAGCGCGTGGAGGTCGACCGCGGCCACGGCGTGCCCTTCTTCGTTGGCGATGAAGGCGTAGCCACGGAACCCGGCCTTCCGGCTGGTGCACGCGGCGGCCAACGGCAGCGCGAGAACGGCTCGTCTGGAGATCACAAACACTAGTCTAGTCTACTGAAAATAAAACAAAACATTGCCGCGACGGTGCGGCTGTGGTACTGTTCAAGTTGGGCGCTTAGGCCCCCGCCTTGAAAGCTCCCAAGTAGAACACTTTCCTATGAATCTGCGGTCCTTGTTCAGTCTCTTTTCGTCCGACCTCGCCATCGATCTTGGAACGGCGAACACCCTGGTTTTTGCCAAGGGCAAGGGCATTGTGGTGAATGAGCCGTCGATTGTCGCCATCAACAAGACGACAGGCGAAGTGGAAGCGGTGGGCCGCGAAGCCAAGGAAATGCTGGGCCGTACGCCGGGCAACATCGTGGCCATCCGTCCGATGAAGGACGGCGTCATCGCCGATTTCAAGGTGACCGAGCGCATGCTGAATTACTTTATTCAGAAGGCGCATGGACGCAAGATGCTTGTGCATCCGCGCATCATCATCGGCGTGCCGAGCGAGATCACGCAGGTGGAAAAGCGCGCGGTGATCGATTCGGCGTATCATGCCAAGGCGAGCGAGGTCTATCTTGTCGAGCAGGCGATGGTCGCGGCCATTGGCGCGGGCCTGCCGATCACCGAGCCTTCAGGCAACATGGTGGTGGACATCGGCGGCGGCACCACGGACGTGGCAGTGATTTCGCTCTCCGGCATCGTTTATTCACGCTCCGTGCGGGTGGCCGGAAACGAGATGGACGACGCTATTGTGCAGTACATGAAGCGCAAGTACAACCTGCTGATCGGCGAAACCACGGCGGAAAAGGTGAAGATCTCGATCGGCTCGGCGTATGTGCTCGACAAACCGTTGACCATGGAGATCAAGGGCCGCAACCTGATTGAAGGCGTGCCGCGAACCATCACCGTGGACGACTCCGAGATCCGGGAAGCGCTTTCCGAATGCGTGGCGACGATCATGAACGCGATTCGGGTGGCCCTGGAGCGGACACCGCCGGAGTTGTCCGCCGACATCAGCGACCGCGGCATTGTTCTGACCGGCGGAGGCGCGCTGATCAAGAATCTGGATAAACGGATCCGGCAGGAAACGGGACTTCCGGTGTCGATCGCCGAGGATCCGCTGGCATCGGTGGTGCTGGGAACGGGCAAGATGCTCACCGAGTTCAAGCTGCTGCGCCGCATCGCCATCGAATAGCCGGCCGGCTGGGGCCGCCGGGTTCCGGAAGCGTGTTTTATGGAGTTTTTTCTCAGTCGTTACCGTAACCTTTCGGTGCTGGTGGCGGTGATTCTCGCGCAACTGGTGCTGCTCGCCTACCAGGTGAGAACCAACGGCGATGTGCGGCTGATTCGCGTGTGGGCGGTAGGCGCGGTAATGCCCCTGGCGCGCGTCATCGAAGGCGGACGCATCAGCGTCTCCCATTTTTTCAGCGATTATTTCGTGCTTCTCGACGTGCGCGAAGAGAACAAGCGTCTGAAGTCCGAACTGGACCGCGTAAAAATGGACAATCAGTATCTGCGCGCCGAGCTGTCGACAGCGGATCGCGCCAAGTCGCTGGCGATCTTTCAGGCCCATTCGCCGTCCAAGACCGTGGGCGCGCACATCATCGGCAACGATACGGGCGTCGGCGCCAAGGACGTCTTTATCGACCGCGGCAGCTCCAGCGGCATCGAGCCGGGCATGGCGGTGATTACACCGGACGGCATCGCAGGCAAGGTAACCAAGGTTTTTTCCGGCCAGTCGCAGGTAATGCTGGTCACCGACGGCACTTTTGCCGCCGGCGTCATTTCGCAAACCAACCGGGTACACGGAGTGTTTCGTGGGCAGGGATTTGAAGGCTCGGGCCGGATTGAGCATGTTCAGAACGAGCAGAAAGTAGACCCGGGCGAGTGGTTTTATACCTCCGGCGACGACCGCATCTTCCCGAAGGGCTTGCCGGTGGGCGAAGTCACCGCGGTCCATCAGGGGAAGACGGAAAAGGAGATTTACATTTCCCTGAGCGGTTTCAAGAATGGCCTCGAGGAGGTTCTGATCATCGTGGAGGGTGTGCATGCGCCGATTCCCAGCGCGGCGGCTTCGGCGGACCCGCCACGGCTGCTGCCTCCCCCTCCGTTCGACCCCGCCGACGGCGCGCCCGTGCAGCCGTTGCAGACCGGCCCCATTTCGACCGACGCCGACCGCGTCAAGGAGCAGTACCGCAAGCTCGGGGTGCAGGAAGGCCACCCATACGGCGAACGCGGCAACGGAGCGCCAAATTACAATACGCCTCTGAAACAGGATGCCAGGCCGGAGGCCAAGCCCGAGAAGCCATGAGCGGATTCTCGCAACAGTACCGCGAGCCGTTGCGCAAGGAGCGCAGCTCGATGCTGAACGTCGCGGTGATCGCGGGGATCGCGTTGCTGTCGATCCTGTTTCGTGTATACGTGTCGCGTTTCGTGCCGTATTTGCAGTATCTGGAAC
This sequence comes from Acidobacteriota bacterium, assembly GCA_037439565.1. Classification (GTDB taxonomy): domain Bacteria; phylum Acidobacteriota; class Terriglobia; order Bryobacterales; family Bryobacteraceae; genus Palsa-187. Next base: position 11,380 of record JBBIVT010000045.1, read on the forward strand.
TGCCCCTGCTGGTAACGGTTTATTTTTCCTTGATGTGGCGCAGCCCGATCGCCGGCGCGCTGTTCGGCGCGACGGTCGGCCTCGCGCAGGATTCGCTGTCTCATCATTTGCTGGGCATGTTTGGAATCGTGAAGACGCTGGTGGGCTATTTCGCCGCCTCGGTGAGTTTGCGGGTGGACGTGGGCAATCCGCTGCTGCGGCTTGTGCTGGGATTTTTCTTCTTTTTTTTCCATCAGTTGCTGTACTGGGTGATGGCGCGGGCGATGCTGGGGGAAGCGTTGGATTTTGAAGTGCCGCAAGCGCTGGTGCTGGCGATGCTGAACGCGATTGTCGGCGTGTTTCTCTATCAACTGTTGGATAGACTGAAGGTTACGGGTTAGCGCCGGAGAGAAGGCAGCCTTTCGTGGACCCCGAGCTACAGCAATCGAAGCATTCGCCGCCCAGCCGCCTGTATCGCGACGATACCCGCTTCGCGCTGGGCCGCATCGCCGTTTTTCAATATCTGGCGGTGGCCGTGTTCTTGTTCCTCACCGCCGGCTACTGGGTATTGCAGATCCGCGATCAGAAATTCAACGCGGAGATGGCGGAACGCAACCGGATCAAAACGGTTCCGCTGCTGGCCCCGCGCGGGAAAATTCTGGACCGCGACGGGCGCATCATCGTCGACAATCATTCCTCGTTCGAGTTGCGCATATCACGTGAAACATTGAAACCGGAGCATATTCCCTCCATCGCAGCCGGGCTAAACATGACGCCCGAGGAGGTCCGGGCGCCGCTGGCCCGCGCCGAATCGCGCCGGATCCCTAAATATTTTCCGGTGCTGATCAAGCAGGAGCTGACGCCGGCGGAGTTGGCCTTCGTGCAATCCCACATGGACCGCGACACGTTTCCGGAGTTGGAATACGTGTCGAGCCAAACACGTTTGTATCCGCAGAGCGGGCTGGCCGCACACGTGATCGGCTACGTAGGCGAGGTTTCGGATCAGGAATTGAATTCCGCCGAATTTGCCAAATATTCGCAGGGCGATAAAGTTGGCAAGGAGGGTCTGGAGCGGCAGTACAACGACATTCTGATGGGCGTCAACGGCCAACGGCGCGTCGTGGTGGACAGCATGGGCCGCGAGCATGGCGATCCCATGGAGAACAAGGATTTCGTACCCGGGCAGAATTTGCAACTGACGCTCGACCTGGATCTTCAGGCGGTGGCGGAACTGGCGATGGAAGGCCGGCGCGGCGCGGTGGTGGCCCTGGACCCGCGCAACGGGGAGGTGCTGGCGATGGTGAGCCGCCCGGCCTTCGATCCGAATCTGTTCACGCGCCGCATCAGCCGCACGGATTGGAAGGAACTCACCGAGAATCCGGACAACCCGCTGATGAATCGGGCCATCCAGGCGCAGTTTGCGCCGGGTTCGACGTTCAAGCCGATTGTGTCGATGGCCGGCCTGGAAAGCGGCATGTTGGAGCCGTCGACGACCGTCCACTGTCCGGGCAGCGCGACGTTTTACGGTCACACGTTCAAGTGCGATGAAATCCATGGCACCGTGGACCTGCACCACGCCATCGTTCATTCGTGCGATGTGTTTTTCTTCACCGTGGGAAACCGAATGGGGATCGACCGCATCGCCGAGTACGGGCAACTGGCCGGAATCGGCAGGAAGACGGGCATCGATCTTCCCAATGAGAAAGACGGCCTGATGCCGTCGCCTAAATGGAAGCTGCGCGCGCAGCGGGAGAAATGGTACGCGGGCGAGACCATTTCGGTAGCCATCGGGCAAGGCGCTGTCACGGTAACCCCGATTCAGCTCGCCTCGGCTTTAGGTGGCTTGGTTTCAGGCGGCGTCTGGTACAGGCCGCATCTGGTGAAAGGCGCGCACATCGAGCCGCCAAGGCGCGCCGATTTTCATCCGGAAAACGTCGCGACCGTGGTGTCCGGGATGTGCGGCGTGGTCAATGAAGGCGGCACAGGCGCGTCGGCTGCGATTCCGGGCCTGGAGATCTGTGGCAAGACCGGCACGGCGCAGCGGATCTCCAACGATCTGGCGAAATCGAACAAAGCGCTGGCGGCGGCCATGAAGGACAACGGCTGGTTCGTCGGGTTCGCGCCGCGGGAAAATCCGGAGATCGTGGTAGTAGCTTTATGGGAGGGCGGCGGCAAAGGCGCATTTTCCGCGCCCATTGTCCGCGACGTGATCAAGGCCTATTTTGACAAGAAGGCCCGCCTCGCGCGGCCGGGCCCGGCGCAATTGTCACTGTTCACGCAAGGGCCGGCCACGGCTGCGGCGCATTGATGGAATAATAGAACGTGGCCCGCTATCGCAGCCTCCGCGACCTCGACTGGCCCCTGCTGATCATCAGCCTGGTGATCTGCACGTTGGGTGTGTTACAAATTTATTCGGCCACGCACGGCGACACGCCCTGGCGAAATGCGTGGTGGAAGCAAATCATCTACATCGTTGTAGGACTGGGACTGATGTGGCTGACCACATCGATCGACTACCACACGTTGCTGGGGCAGGTTCCGATTCTCTACGGCGCCTCCGTGCTGGGTCTGCTGATGACGGTTGCGGTCGGCAATGTGGTGTTTCACGCCCGGCGATGGATTCACATTTTTGGGTTCAGCTTTCAGATCTCGGAATTTGTTAAATTGGTGATAATATTGATGGTGGCCCGGTTTCTCTCGGAGCTGAAAAGCGACGAGGTGAGCCTGCGGGATCTGTTGAAATTAGGAGGATTGGTGGCGCTGCCGGTGGCGCTGGTGTATTATCAGCCAGACCTCGGTACGGCGATTACTTGCATATCGGTATTGGCGGCCGGGATTCTGTTGGCCGGTTTGCGCTGGCGATACATCGCGGCAATCGCGTTGATCGCCGCGTTGGCGATGCCGGTGGGCTGGTATCTTATTAAGGATTATCAGCGGGCGCGGTTTTTGACGTTTCGCGACCCGTCCCTGGACCCGAAAGGCGCGGGGTATCAGGTGATCCAATCCAAGATCGCGATTGGAGCGGGAGGAATCTGGGGAGCGGGCCTGACGAAAGGCACGCAGACGCAGTTGCGGTTCCTTCCGGCGGCGCACAATGACCTGATCTTCTCCGGGTTTGCAGAAGAGCACGGATTTGTGGGCGTGGTAGTGGCGCTGGGTTTGTATTTTCTGCTGCTGATGCAGATTGTGCAGAACGCGCAAACGGCTCCGGATCGGGCCGGGATGTATATTTGCATGGGGGTGGCGGCTCTGCTGTTGTGCCACCTGCTGGTAAATGTGGGGATGGTGGCCGGTGAAATGCCGCTCACCGGGATTCCGCTGCCGTTGATGAGCGCGGGCGGGTCCATCACGATGTCGGTATTTGTCATGCTGGGGCTGGTGAATAATGTGCGGCTCCGGCGGTTTGTCAGTTAGGATTGACCGGGCCAGGCGTGAATCAACCGGCACGGCTAAGTGAAGCGGATTTCGGTAATAACAAGTTTTTGGAGCCTTTTCCGGGAGAGATGGGCTGGCGAACGCCCGTTTTGGCCTTCCCGGGAGATGGTTTCCGCAGCGCTGGTTGGGTTTCAGGTCCAATCGACGGGGTGTATGAGGACGGCTCCACTCCGGCGGGACGCACCAGCCATTCCGGCCCGAACCGCTTTCGCTCCAGTCGGCCCTTTGATCGTCGCCGAGGTCCTCAATTGCCTCGCGGAATCCGCGGGACAGGAGGCTAGTCATGAGCAAGGAACTGGTGATCTCGGCCAACCGGCACGAGACCAAGGTGGCGCTGATCGAGGACGATCAACTCTGCGAAGTCTATTTCCAGCGCGCCAATGAATATTCGCTCGCCGGGAGCATCCATAAGGGCCGCGTAACGCGCGTTCTGCCCGGAATGCAATCGGCATTCGTGGACCTGGGCCTGGAACGGGACACATTCCTGTATGTCTCCGACTTCCTGGAAGAACACGAAGACTTCGACAAGGTGACCGGCGACGAGCGTCCGGTCCGGGAGCCCCGTGATCGTGACCGCCGTCCTCCGCAGAGCCCTCCCGCCCAAATAGCGCCTCAGGAATCGTCCGAGGGCGCGCCTGTGGACGTGCCAGGCGCGTCGACGGCGGAAGCCTCGGTTGCGCAGCCCGCGGAATCCCGGCGGGATGATCGAGGCGGAGACAGAGGCGACAGGCGCGGACGCCGCTCGCGCCGCCGCCGAGGTCCTGGCCGAGGGTTCCCCGACTCCAAATACGCATCAGCCGGTGCCGAGCAGCGGCAAAGCGGACCACAGGAGTCGCTTCGCGCGCCCGCCAGCGAGGAACCAGATGCGGTCGAAGTAGAAGAGAGCGTGGCGGAGCCGGCCTCCGAGGCGGTTACGCCCATTATTCTTCCCGGCGAGTCTCTGAAAAAGTATCGCGAGACACCGCCCGCCCCGAAGGCCGAAGCGGCTGTGGAGCCCCCAGCCACGGAAGAGCCGGAAGCCCTGGGCGAGTACGATGAACCGATTCATTATCCGGCGGAAAACGCTCTGCCCGATGCACCAGAGCATACAGGGGAGGCTCCCGTCGAAGCGCCGGTGCCGGCGGTGATCCCACCGCCGCTGCCTCAAGAATACGTAGCGGCCCATCATCCGCAGCAGGAGGAGCCGGAAGCAAAGGAAGAAGCCGCTGCCGACGCCGCAGAGGAAGCGGAGGCGGAAGATGAGCAGCAAGGCTCCGTCCCCGGGCTCGACGATGACGAAGATCGCGATATTCAGGCAATGATTCTCGGCGATATCGAAGGCCTCGATACGGTTGACGAGGAAGGCGAGGAGATCGAGGAAGCCGCGGGCGGCGAAAAATCGGAAGAAAAGGCCGCTGCGGGCGAAACCGGATCCGCGTCGGTTCGCGACCGCAGTGGACGGTATCCGCATCGGGGATCGCGCCGCAATCGCCGTCGCCGTGGAGGCCCGGGAGAAGGCCCGCGAGCCGAGAACCGTGGCGGAGAGAGCCGGGCCGAGGCGCGGGGAGAGATCCGCAGCGAGGCGATTGAGACGCGGCCGCAGGTAGTGGCAAGGCCTTCTCAGGGCCAACCGTCGATCACCGATCTGCTCAAGGAAGGGCAGGAAATCATCGTCCAGATTGCCAAGGAGCCTCTGGGCCAGAAGGGCGCGCGCATCACGTCCCACATCGCGCTGCCGGGGCGCTACGTGGTGTACATGCCGACGCTGGAACACATGGGCGTGTCGCGCAAAATCGGCTCCGATGAAGAACGCCTGCGCCTGAAGCGTATTCTGCAGGGCAAGCGTCCGGGTCCGGTGGGCGGATTCATCACGCGCACTGCCGCCGAGGGCCGCAGCGAGGAAGACATCGCCGGCGACATGCAGTTCCTCTACAATTTGTGGCAGGACATCCGCGCCCGCGCCGACCGCAAGCCCGCGCCGGTGCTGCTGCATCATGACCTGGATATCGTTCAGCGCATCCTGCGCGACCAGTTGGCGGACAGTTTCAAGGCCATTTGGATCGACAACGAGGAGCACTATGAAAGCGTGCTGCGCTTTGTGGAGCGGTTCCAGCCCACGCTGGTTCCCAAGGTAAAGCTGTACACGCGTGAGGCTCCCATTTTCGACGCCTTCGGCGTCACGGCGGAACTGGAGAAAGCCCTGCGTCCGAAAGTCTGGCTGAAGTCGGGCGGCTATATCGTCATCAACCAGACGGAGGCGTTGGTGGCCATCGACGTCAACACGGGCAAGTACGTGGGCAAATCGAATCGTCTGGAAGACACGATCGTCAAGACCAACACGGAAGCCGTGAAGGAAATCGTCCGCCAGGTACGCCTGCGCGATCTGGGCGGCATCATCGTGATCGACTTCATCGACATGGACGAGCGCAAGAATCGCCAGAAGGTGATGCAGGCGCTCGAAGAAGCCATGCGCGCCGACCGTGCCCCGTACAAGATTCTGCAGTTCAATGATTTCGGACTGGTGGCCGTAACCCGCAAACGCGTGAAGCAGTCGCTTGAGCGGACCCTGTGTTCACCGTGCCCGCATTGCGAAGGCGCGGGATACGTAAAGAGCGTGCAGACGGTGATCAGCGAGATTCTCACCGAAGCTCGGAAGATGGCCCGCAGCGTGGATAGCAAGGATGTCATGCTGCGCGTGCATCCGGACGTCGCCAAGGTGCTGAAGTCCCATCAGAACAAGTTCTTGGAGGAGTTGGAAGAAACCCTCCGCAGACCGGTTCTGGTAAAGAGCGACCCCCTGTTGCATCACGAAAAATTCGACCTGGCATAGCTTCCCGGCGAGGCGGAACTCCGGCATCGTCACGCCCCGGCCTCGAACAAGACCAGCCCGGTAAACTCACAGAATCCGGCCGCGCAGCCGCCCTTCGGCGACGCGGATGCTCACTTCCGAATCGACCGGTGCATCTTGAGGAGATTTAACGACTTTTCCCTGATTTTCCACGATGGCGTAGCCCCGTTCGAGAATTTTCAGGGGACTCAGTTGGGCCAGATGAGCGTCGAGCGGGTCCAGCTTGCCCCGGGCGGCGCTCAGCCGGAGCTGGATCGCCTGGCGGATCTTCCCATCGGAAGCCTCGATCCGCCGGCGGGCCGCCGCGAACCGTAAGCGGACGTCAAGTTGAGCCAGCCCCGATCGCGCTTTTTCGAGCGCGCGCTTGCGCCGCTCCATTGCCACACGGACGAGGTCCCGGGCGCGGTACTCCAGCTCATCGATTCTCTGCATCCGGCGGCCGATCGTCCGGTGAAGCGCCGCCCGGTCGACCTGAACTCCATGAAGGGCGCGCGCCCGGGTGGCGATCTTCAGCCGGGTCGTCTGAAGGAGCCGCCGATCGGTCGTTTCGAGGGCGTCCAGGAGGCTTTGACGAGTGGGAACTACCAACTCCGCGGCGGCCGATGGTGTGGGAGCCCGCAGATCGGCCACGAAATCGGCGATCGTGAAATCCGTCTCATGCCCGACGGCGGAAATCACGGGCACTGGGCATGCCGCAATGGCTCGCACGACAGGTTCTTCATTGAACGCCCACAGATCCTCCAGCGATCCGCCGCCGCGGGCGACAATCACCACCTCCGCCCAACCGGACTGGCTGAAATATTCAACTCCGGAGGCGATCTGTTCCGCCGCGCCATCCCCCTGCACTTGCGCCGGATACAGGCGCACGTGGCGCCCGGGGAGGCGCCGCTCCAGGATGTGGAGCATATCGCGGATGACGGCTCCAGTGGGCGAGGTGACGATGCCGATTCGCGTAGGCAGGGGCGGTAGCGCGCGCTTGCGGTCCGCATCGAAGAGACCTTCGGCCGCCAGCTTTTTCTTCAGCTGCTCGAAAGCCAGTTGCAGCGCACCGTGCCCTTGCGGCTCAATGGCCTCGACAATCAACTGCACTTCGCCGCGGGCGTCGTACATATCCACTCGTCCGCGCGCCAGCACCGCGACGCCGTCCTGCGGCTTGAATTTCAGATAGCGCGCCGTCATCTTGTAGCAGACGGCTTTGAGCTGCGACTCCTCGTCCTTCAACGTGAAGTAATAGTGTCCGCTGGCCGGAACGCGCGTGCCGGAAATTTCGCCCGCCACCCAGATGTCGGTGAAATGATCGGTCAATAGGCCACGGATCGCTCCCGTGAGCTCGCTCACCGAGTAAAAGGCGGGCGCGAGGCCCCAGTTGATGTCGATTTGCTCCAAGTCACTACCCTAACGCATCGCCGCCACGGATTAAACTTTTGTCCAGAGATTCATCGAGCGGCGTACATTGCGCTCAAGTATTATGTAGGCATGACCACAGCCGGACGAACTCCGAAAGACGTCTTGGAGTATGCCAAGAAGCATGACGCCAAACAACTGGATTTGCGCTTTACCGACCTGCCAGGGTTGCAGCAGCACATTTCCTACCCTTTGAGCCAATTAAAGGAAGATACGTTCGAGGAGGGTTTCGGCATCGACGGCTCCAGCATCCGCGGCTGGGCCGCCATCAACGAGAGCGACATGCTGCTGATCCCCGACCCGGCGACGGCGGTGATCGATCCTTTCTACGAAACCAAGACGCTGGTGATGGTCTGCGACGTCATCGACCCCATCACACGCCAGCACTACGATCGCGATCCGCGCTGGATCGCGCAGAAAGCCGAGCTTTATCTGAAGAATTCCGGCCTGGCCGACACGGCTTATTTCGGAGCAGAAGCCGAGTTCTTCATCTTCGACAACGTCCGCTTCGACCAGAACGCGCACTCCGGCTACTACTTCATCGACGCCGAGGAGGGCCGCTGGAACTCCGGACGCGAGAACAACAATCTGGGCTACCGGCCGCGTTTCAAGGAAGGATATTTCCCCGTTCCCCCCACCGATCACTACCAGGATCTTCGCGCGGAGATGGTGGAGACCATGATCAAGGTGGGCCTCGACATCGAGTGCCATCACCACGAAGTAGCCACGGCCGGGCAATGCGAAATCGATCAGCGCTTCGATACGCTGGTCAAGTCCGCGGACAACATGATGCTTTACAAGTACGTCATCCGCAACGTGGCGTATCAGTACGGCAAGAGCGTGACATTCATGCCGAAGCCTCTGTTCGGCGACAACGGCAGCGGCATGCACACGCACCAGAGCCTGTGGAACGGCAAGACTCCGCTGTTCGCGGGCGACATGTACGCCGGACTGAGCCAGATGGCCCTGTGGTACATCGGTGGATTGCTGAAGCACGCGCGCGCGCTTTCGGCGATCATCGCGCCGACCACGAATAGCTACAAGCGCCTGGTGCCGGGCTACGAAGCGCCGGTGAACCTGGCGTACTCGCGCCGCAACCGCTCCGCCGCCGTCCGCATTCCGATGTATTCCGCGTCGCCCAAGGCCAAGCGCGTCGAGTTCCGGCCGCCGGATCCGTCAGCCAATCCGTACCTCGCCTTCGCGGCGATGATGATGGCGGGCCTGGACGGCGTTCTCAACAAGATCGATCCGGGCGAGTCGCTCGACAAGGACA
>JBBIVT010000045.1:20397-27059 GCA_037439565.1 Acidobacteriota bacterium
GGCCTGGACGGCGTTCTCAACAAGATCGATCCGGGCGAGTCGCTCGACAAGGACATTTACGATCTGACGCCGGAGGAAATGAAGGCCGTGCCGTCGATGCCGGCATCGCTCGAAGAAGCGTTGACCTGCCTGGAAGACGATCACGCCTTCATGCTCAAGGGAGACGTGTTCAGTGAAGAGCTGATCGAGACGTTCATCGCGTACAAGCGGAAGAGTGAAGCGGACGCGGTTCGCCTGCGGCCGCATCCGTACGAGTTCGCTTTGTACTACGACATTTAAGTGCGTCCACGCGCTGACGGGGTTGTAGAGGTCCGCGCCGTCCACCACCACTGGCGTGCGCCCGGGGACTAGCGAGCAACATGCAAGGGACAATCGTACAAGTCAGCGTTTCCCGTGGGGGCGTGCCCAAACGCGCGATTCCGGAGGGTGACATCGGCCCTCTCGGCATCGCGGGCGACCATCAAGCCCACCCACAGTTTCACGGAGGACCGCGTCAGGCGGTCCTGCTGATTTCCTCCGAAGCTATCGCCGAGCTGATTCAGCTCGGCTTTCCTCTATATCCCGGCGCTCTGGGTGAAAACATCACGACACAGGGCGTGGACCGCAGGCAATGGCGCGCGGGCCAGCGCTGGCGGGTGGGCCACGCGATCGTGCAGTTCACCAAGGTCCGCCAACCGTGCAGTCAGCTTAGCGTGTATGGAAAAGGCATTCAAAAGGCTCTTTTCGACGCCGATGTGGACGCGGGCGATTGGATGTCCCCCAAGTGGGCGATGAGCGGCTTTTATGGCAGGGTAATGCAGCCAGGGCTGGTGCGTCCGGGCGATCCGATTCTCTTGCTCGATCAAATGGCTTAGCATGGAATCCATGCGCCAGATTAGAACCTTGCTGTTTCTTGCCGCCATACCGTTACTTGCCCAGAGCGACGAGAAGGACGCCGTCGCCACCGTGCAACGGACGTTCGACGGAATGGCCGCCCACGATGAAGCGATGATTCGTTCGACGTTTCTTCCGGATGCGAAGCTTTATGCGATTCGCGATAACGGCGCGACCAGCACTGCCTCGCTCGACGATTTCGCCGCGCGGATTAAGGCCGCCAAAGGCGCTTTGCTGGAAAAGTTCACCGAAGAACCGAAGGTGCTGATCCGCGGAAAGATGGCGCAAGTCTGGGGCGCGTACGATTTTTTGCGCGATGGCAAACTCGACCACTGCGGCGTTGATTCGGTAAGCCTGTTTAAAACGGCTGACGGCTGGAAGATCGCCGCGATTGCCTACACGTCGGAAGTCGCGGGCTGCAAATGAAGATGAAGATCCAGTCCATTCGCAACTCCGCGCGGCATGTTGTTTCCGAACCCCGACGGTAATGGAGGCGAGGTTACTCTAAAAGAGGAACGTGTCTCTTCCTCCCGCGGTGATGAGCCGCATCGAATTACTCGCGGCCCAGTCTGCCGATCCGGCGGGAGTGCGCGCGGCTTTGGCGAGCCTCGACGAGCGCCAGCCGGCGGCGTTTCAACGCCTGGTTCACTCGCCCGCGGCGCTGCAGTGTCTGATCGCCGTTTTTTCGCAGAGCAATTTCCTGACGCAGGAGATTCTGGACGCGCCCCAGTGGCTGGAACAGCTTCTTTCTGACGGCGACCTGCACCGGGTGCGCTCCACCGAGGAGTATCGCGCGCGGCTGGGCGAACAGGCGGCCGGCATCGATCCTCTGCCCTTCGCCCGCTTCCGCCGCCAGCAGATTCTGCGCATCCTGATTCGCGATGTGCTGGGTTTCGGTACCCTTTCCGACGTCACGGCGGAATTATCCGCACTGGCTGACGCCATTGTCGAGACCGCGTACGGCCGCATTCATCGCGACCTGGTAACCCGCTACGGGGCGCCCAATGCGCAGTTCGCGGTAATCGCGCTGGGCAAACTGGGCGGCGAGGAGCTGAACTATTCGTCCGATATCGACTTGATGTTTCTCTACTCCGCCAATGGCTCGACGAACGGTGCCCAAACCATCACCAACAAGGAGTTTTTTAAGCGCGCCGCAAATGAGTTGACGGCGCTGCTTTCAGCCTATACACCCGAGGGCATGTGCTATCGCGTCGATCTTCGCCTGCGGCCCGAGGGCAGCCTGGGCGAGGTCTGCATCTCGCTCGACGGGGCTCGGCATTACTACGAATCGCGGGCCCGCGATTGGGAATTGCAGATGATGATCAAGGCTCGCGTGGCGGCGGGCAATCGCGCCACCGGAGCCGCGCTGCTCGATTTTGTCGAACCGAAAATCTACTCCACGACGCTCGATTTTTCGGCCATTGAGGCGCTCAGCGTCACGCGCGAGCGTATTAACGAAAAGCTTGCCGCAAGAAAGCAGTCCCGCGGGATCCGCGCGCGCGGATCCACGGTGGACATCAAACTGGATCGCGGCGGCATCCGCGATATCGAGTTCCTGGTCCAGTGCATGCAGCGCCTCCATGGCGGCGCCGAGCCATGGGTGCGGCACGGAGGCACGCTGCTGGCGCTTTCGCGGCTTCAGGACAAGGGATTCTTGTCTAGCGCCGAATATGGAGGGCTGGCCGCCGCGTATCAGTTTTTGCGGCACCTGGAGCATCGCCTCCAATTCGCCGACGACCGGCAGACCCACGCGCTACCTTCCGATTCCGAGGCGCTGGAGCGCATTGCACGGCGCATGCCCGCGGGCGGAGGATCGGCCAGGTGGCTGATCGCCCAATTAAAGGCGCACTCTGAGCAGGTGATGGAAATTTACGACCGCGTGGTGCATGCGCGCGCCGGCTCCGCAACCGAGGTTTCCGGCCCCCAAACGAGCAACGTCGTGCGCGCACTGGAGCAGACCGCGCCGTCTTTATCGCGATCCCTGGCCGAGGCCGGATTGCAACAGGGTTATCGCGCATTCGAACAGTTCCTGGAAAAACTGTCACCCGACGAGCCGAGGCTGAAACGTCTGGACGAAGACGAAGGGCTCAGCGCACGCACGCTGGATCTGTTCGAACAGAGCCCTTACTTCGCGGAGGAACTAATTCGGCGGACGGAGCTGCTTGACGTGGTGGATCCGGCGGCGGGGGCGGAAGAATCCGGCGCACATACCTGCGATGCGCGCGAACTGCGGCTCTGGTACCGCCGCGGGATGCTGCGTATCCAAACGGCCAGCGTTTGCGACTCGCAGCCGATCTTCGAGACGCTGGAGCGCACCTCCGCGCTGGCCGACGCCGTGATTGCCCGCGCCTATGAGATCGCCGTTGCCGACATTTGGGGCGATGATATGCCGGAACGGAAGCTCTGGGTGATCGCTCTGGGCCGGCTCGGCATGCGCGAGTTCGACCTCGCCTCCGATGCCGACCTTGTTTTTGTACTGGCCGATTCCGAAGCTCGCGTGGCCGGGCGAATCGAGAAATGGACGCGCGTCGCCGGGCGGTTGATCGACCTGGTGACGGCCTACACCGGCGAAGGCATGTTGTTCGCCGTTGACACACGCTTGCGTCCGAACGGCGGCGACGGGCCTCTGGTCCAGACCGAAAGCGCGGTGAAGGACTATTTCACCCGAAAAGCCGAGGCCTGGGAAGGCATCACCTATATGAAGTCGCGCGCCGTGGCCGGGGATCAGATGAGCGCCGATCTGTTTCTGCATCATCTGCAGGCGATCGACTGGGTGCGCTACGGCCAGAGCGGCCGCTCGCGCGGCGATCTGAAGGCGATGCGGCAGCGCCTCGAAAAGGAGCAGGGCGCCTCACATCCGTTGAAGGCGGGCCGCGGCGGCTACTACGACATTGATTTTCTGCTGATGTATCTGCGGCTCAAGACAGCGGGCGTCTTTTTCCGGTCCTTGAACACACCGGAGCGGGTCGACGTTCTGGAGAACATGCAGTATCTGGATCGGGCGCAGGCGCAATTCTTGAGGGATGCCGCGACGTTTTATCGCGCACTCGATCACGGGATGCGCGTCCGCACGGGGCACGCAGAAGGAAAGCTTCCGGCGGGTCCACAGAGAGTGGCGCTGGCCGAATTGATGAAACGCTGGACGAGAACGCCTCTGCAGGCACTGGACGAGGTGCGGGAGCACACCAGGGAACTATTCGAACGGGCGTTCGGCTAACCCACCTCGCCCAGCAGTTCCTTCAATCGCGCGTGACCGGAACGGCTCACCGGCAACTGCGTGCCATCGTTCAGGACCGCCACCCGGCTATCTTTCGTGTACGGCTCGATGCGGGCGATGCGTTCCAGGTTCACTATGTAGGATCGGTGGATGCGCACAAACTTCTTGGGATCGAGTTGCAGCTCGATGCTGGAAATAGTCTGTTGCCTGAGATAACTCTTCTTTTCGCTGCGCAGCGCGATGTAATCGTCCTGCGCCTCCACGTAATCCAGCTTTTCGAGGAGGATGATGTGGACTTTTGCGCCATCCTTCACCACAATCCGCTCCAGCTTCTGCTCCGGCGGACGCGCGGCGGCGGAAAGCTCGGTGGGCGTGACCCGGGACACTGGCGGCGAGGGTTCGCCCAGGCGCTGCCTGGCGCGCTCCAGCGCCTTCTTGAAGCGATCCACGCTGAACGGCTTCAACAAGTAATCCACGGCGTGCGCGTCGAAAGCCTTCATGGCGTATTGGTCGAAAGCGGTGACGAAAATCACGGCCGAGGAAGGGTCTATCAACTCCAACACTTCAAATCCGTCGAGCTTTGGCATTTGCACGTCCAGGAAAATCAAGTCCGGCTTCCCCTCGGCGATGGCTTTGACCGCCTCGAAGCCATTGGCGCATTCGGCGATCACTTCCACGCCGCCCGCCTGATGCAGATATTCGCGCAGCAGGTGGCGCGCCAGTTCCTCATCGTCGACGATCGCCGCGCGGATGGCTCCGCTGCGGGCCCTTTCGGCGGCGGGAGCGCGTTCCAGATTGCGCAAGTCCACCAAGAGCTCGCGGGCCGATTGGTAGCGCCTCGCGCGATCCTTTTCCAGGCATTTTTTCACGATACGCTCGAACTCCGCGGGCAATTCGTAGTTCAGGCGGCAGAGCGATTCGGGCGGAGATTGGAGAATCCTCGCCAGAGTCTCCTGCGCCGAGGCGGCGGCGAACGGAAGCTTGCCGCTGGCCATCTGGTACAGCACCACACCAAGGCTGAACAGGTCGGTGCGCTGATCGATGTCCCGTCCCAGCGCCTGCTCCGGGCTCATATAGGAGACCGTTCCCAGCACCACGCCGCCGCTGGTGATGGTCTCGTCCCGGCTCGACAAATGGCCTTCGCCGCCGCCTGGAAGAATTTTCGCGAGCCCGAAATCCAGCACCTTCACATGGCCCCGCGGATCGATCATCAGGTTGGCTGGTTTGATGTCGCGATGCACGATGCCGCGCGCGTGGGCCGCATCGAGCGCATCCACCACCTGCGCTGCGATCGCAACGATGGCGGCCACCGGCATCGGCTCCCCCGCGAGCTTCTTTTCCAGCGTCTCTCCTTCGATATATTCCATCGCCAGGAAATGCCGGCCGTTCTCCTCGCCGATTTCGTAGATATGCGCCGCGTTGGGATGGCTCAACGCCGAAGCGGCGCGGGCTTCCTGGAGGAAGCGTTTCAATTTATCCGAGTCGCTGGCGACCTCCGGAAGCAGAACCTTCAAGGCCACCTTTCGATGCAGCGTCGTATCCTCGGCGAGAAATACCTCTCCCATGCCGCCTTGCCCCAGCGGCGAAAGAATCCGGTAATGGGCGATCTTCGCGTCCATGGCTATTTCTCCGCCTTTTCGCACGGGACGACCATCTCCGCGCGAAATTGGTTGTTTTCTACGTGCGCGGTCAACCGGGCCGCATCGCCGAAACGGGTCGTCAGGCGGCTGCGGACGTTTCGCAGACCCAAGCCGTGGCGCCGAGGCGCGGGCGAATCGGGATCGAAATCGTTGGCCACGGTCACTTCCATCAACCCGTCCACTACGCGCCCTTCCACGCGGATCAGTCCGCCGTCCACCATGGTAGCGATCCCGTGCTTCACCGCGTTTTCCACCAGCGGCTGCAGCACCAGGGGAGGCACCATGCAGTCCTCGCAGGCCTCCTCCACGTCGATCTCGACGCGTAAACGGGAGCCGAAGCGGACCTGTTCCACGTCCAGATAAGTCCGCGACAACGCCAGTTCCTCTTTCCAGGAAATTGTCTCGCGCTCGCCCAGCCCCAGCGTGTTGCGCAAAAAATCCGACAGGCGGATGCACATCTCGCGAGCCTTGGCGGGATCGACGGTAGTGAGCGCGGTGATCGAATTCAGGCTGTTAAAAAGAAAGTGGGGATTGATCTGCGCCTTCAGGGCCCGCAGTTCCGCGTCGCGAGCCTGCAGCTGCGCCTCGCGTGAGGCCTCCTGAGCCAACTGCATGTAATGCAGCGCGATGGAGACCACGTACAGCAGCAGCCCCACCGCCACCAGATGTGGCGCTTCCTCCTGGAATCTCGCATTGGCGTGTAGGATATTTCGGGCGATGAACGTAGCCAGCTTCACCCAGACGCCGCAGGCCAGCAGCGCGGCGGCCAGGTGCTGCACGGCCAGATTGAATGGATTCGCCGTACGCAGCGGCAGATGCCGGCACATGTACCAAGGCGTCAGACAAAAAAAGGCGTAAACCACGGCGAGCGGCGCGGCGATTTCCGCCGATTCGGCCAGCGTGAGGATCCCGCGCATGCGCAGCAGGCTGGT
>JBBIVT010000045.1:27159-31558 GCA_037439565.1 Acidobacteriota bacterium
CGATTTCCGCCGATTCGGCCAGCGTGAGGATCCCGCGCATGCGCAGCAGGCTGGTAAGCAGCGCTCCGATGAGGATCCAGACGAGCACATAACCCGCCATCCTTGCTCTATTCGCCAGAATCGGATGCATTGCGCTAGTTCCTGACGGTAACGCCGCCGAACATAGCCAGTCCGCTGACGATGAGGTGGGGTTGTTTTGCAGCCGGTGCGATACGCGCGTCCAGCGTTTTGTCTTCGTACCCACCAAAGATGCCGGCGCCCTTCACGGTGACGGTCCAGGCCTCCGGCACACGCAGATCGATGCCGCCGAAAATCGAGTTTGCCTCGATGTGAATCTCCTCGCGCGTCGACGCCGCGTTGCGCAGATCCACCTGGATGCCGCCGAACATGCTGAACGCCTCACCGCCCTGGAAGTCCTGCGAGTCGACGCGGCGGCGCGTGCCCCCAAAAAAGGCCCATTCGTTGATGTGGTCAGTGGAGGTCGCTGCGGCCGGCCCGCGATTCCAGTCCGCATGAATGTCGTTGACGATTTTGTCCCGGATTGTTTCGCCCATGGCTTTGGCGGCAGCAGCCGATGCAGGGCCTCCAATCGGGCCGGAAGAATTGCGGTCGATCGCCCGGGCCAGCATTCCCAGTCCCACCATAATGAGCACAGCGGGCCAGAGGAACCGCCAGACATCCCCGTGAATGATCCCGAAATTGCTCAGCAGGAACACCACGCCGACCGCGAAGACGACGCCGCCCCAGATCCGTCCACCCATCCCCCAGGATCGCGCTGCTTGCACAACCCCCACCACGATGAGAATCACCGGCCAGTACCGCTCCAGATCGTCAAACCCCGGGATGCCCAGATTTTGGAGCAGAAGCAACACACCGATCCCGGCGAGAATCACGCCGCCGACAAGGCCCCCGGAGTTGCGCGGCCAATCTCTTCTCCAGCGCGCTCGGTCGTAACGGTCCATTTCGGAAAATCCTTCCCAATGCGATCCTAACAGGCCCAGATGGGAAGGAAGGCTGCGATTCGGCGAATGCCCCCGCTGAGTCGGCGAGTGGCGCGGACGGATAGGAACAGACATGCCGCGCCCTCTGGCCGGATGCAGCCTTTACGGCTTCTGCTTCGCGGCGTTGTGCTTGTCGTTATAGATGTTCCGGCTCAGCCTGTTCTGCTGACGGTTGATCTGCTTTTTTTCGTTATTGGTCAGATTGCCGCCGTTGGCCTTGCGATCCGCGCGAGTTTCCTTGTTCAGAGCGGCTTCCTTGTTTTCGAGGTTGGCCGTTTCCTTGGGCGTCAGCGAGCCGTTGTTCACGCCGTTGGCGATGCGGTCCTGCTGATTTTCCTTCCGCTGCGCGATGGTGGGATCCTGCGCAAACACCACGCTCGTCAAGAGCATCATTCCGATCATCAGTCGATTCATTTCTATTGAATCCTCCTGTTTCGCTAAAACCGCAAAACAGAAAAACGTTGCGCCGGATTTCGTTAAGCCGCGCTCATTTTCTGGGCAAACTCCCGCATGAACGGTTCTATTCCCGGAGTGCATGCGATGCAGTCACCTTCATAGATGGAGCGCTTGCCGTTGAAAGCGAAAAACACCGCGCCCGCTTCCTCCAGAATCACCTGCGCCGCGGCCATGTCCCACGGCGCGACCTTGGGTTCCACCCACACGTCCATTTGCCCTTCGGCCAACATCATCGCGTCAGGTGTTCCCCCTAGGCATCGAAAGGCCCAGAAGGAAGCCAGAAACTCCGTCATTTGCGGCGCGTTCTTCATCCGATTTAGGCTGTTCAGCGAAATTACCGCGTCTCCCGGTTTGTCGATGGAGGAGACGCGCAGCCGGAGATCGTCACGAAACGCGCCCGCTCCCCGCGCCGCCCAGCAGGTGCGGTCGAGCAGCGGCAAATGTACCACGCCCGTCTGAACCTCGCCGTCCTTTTCCAGCGCGATCAGCACGCTCCACAGCGGATTGCCGCGCACAAAATCGCGCGTGCCGTCAATTGGATCGATGATCCAGCGGCGTCCGTTTTTCGATTCCTTCCGGGAGCCCTCCTCGCCCAGGATGCCATCATCGGGAAACGCCTCCTCCAGCATCTTAGCGATCATTTTCTCGCACTCTTTATCGGCAATCGTTACAGGGGAATCGTCCGGCTTATTTTCTGCGGAAATACCCGCCTTTTGATGCCTCAACGCGAGTTTCGCGGACTGGTCGGCGATGCGCCGCGCGGTTTCAATCTCTTGACCGTATTGCATTTCTTGAGCATGGTAGCATTATCCCGATGAACGCTCGAACCGTATACACGGTACTCGAACAAACCGCCGCCCGGTACCCGAATCAGGCGGCTTTGCACCAGCCCGCCGGCGGCGGAAAATATCGCACCTGGACCTGGACGGAGTATCGCGATACCGTGCGGCAGATCGCCGTCGGACTGCGCGAAACCGGCGTCCCAAAGGGTGGAATGGTGGCGCTGCAATCCGAGACGCGGGCCGAATTCTATCTGGCCGACATCGGCATCATGACCGCGGGTGCGATCGCGGCGGCTCTGTACACCAGCCTCCCGTATCCGGATCAGGTGAAGACCCTGCGCGCCGCCGGCGCAGCGATTGTATTCGTGGAAAACGAGAAGGTCATGAAGGCTCTGCAGAGCGAGCCTTTGGACGTCCAGTGGATCCTGCTCACCGGTGAATCGGACTCGCTTCTGACGTTAGAAAAAGTGCGCGCCTTGGGGGAAAAGAAGATCGCCGAAAACCCCGGAATCTTCGAAATGATTCACAACGAAGTGTCCGAAGACGACGCAGCTGTACTCTACATGACATCGGGCGCGACCGGCGAGCCGAAGATGGGCCTGGTAACGCACAAGGCTCTGGTCGCCAACATGGATATGGGACCGGAAGCATTCTCATTGTCTCCGGCCGATTGCACCATTGCGTTTCTGCCGTCGGCGCACATCGCGCAAAGGGTGGTGGTCCAACTGCTGCCGATTCGTGAAGGCGGCACCATATGGTTTTCCGAAGGCCTGAGCAAGCTGCCTAACGAACTGCGCACCATCCGGCCGACGTTTTTCCTTGCGCCGCCGCGCGTGTGGGAACGCATCTACGCCACCGTTTCGGCCGAAGTGAAGAAGCGTCCGGCAGCGATGCGAAAGTTGTTTTACCTGGCGTTGGGTTTAGGTTCGGAGGCCTACCGCAGACAACAGGGAGGCAAGCCAGTGCCCGCCTGGATGCGCGCTTCCCTCAAATCCTTTGACGGGTTGGTATTTTCGAAGATTCGCGAGCGCCTGGGCGGACGCCTGAGACTCGCCGCCAGTGGCGCGGCTCCTTTAGGCAAGGATCTGGCGGATTTCTATGGCGCAATCGGCATGCCTTTGGTGGAAGGTTACGGACTGACCGAAGGCGGCGTGGCGGCGTTGAATCCCATTGATCGGCCGAAGGCGGGCAGCATCGGCAAATTGCTGCCGGGAGTGGAGGCCCGCATCGAAGAGGATGGCGAACTGATGCTCCGCAGCGCATGCCTCTTTTCCGGCTATTACAAAGACCCCGCAGCGACCGCCGCGGTGCTCCGCGACGGTTGGCTCGCCACCGGCGACATCGCCGAAGTGGACGCCGACGGCTATTACTACATCACCGGCCGCAAGAAGGAACTGATCGTTTCTTCGAACGGGAAGAAGATTTATCCCGCACGGATCGAGGGGATGCTCAAGAAGGAGCCGGCGATTAATCAGGTTCTGCTGATCGGCGACCGGATGCCCTACGTGACCGCTCTGTTCACCGTGAACGGATCGCCCGAGACTGCGCAAACGGCGATTGAAAAGCACGTGAAGGCGGTGAACAAACAGCTCGCGTCGTTCGAACAGGTGCGGAAGTTCAAAATTCTGGAGCGGGACTTTTCCATCGATCAAGGAGAACTGACGCCGACCATGAAGGTCCGCCGCAACAGGGTGCTCGAGAATCACCGCGGGCTGGTGAGCGAGATGTATATGGGCAAGGATTTGGAGTAAGTTCAGTTCTGACTTGAGGGGCCGCTAATTGTAGCGGCAGCCGCCGTTTCAGGTGGCGGGTTTGAGGTGGTCGTACCCCTCACGTTGCCAGAAGGGCTTTCCAGCTCGACCGAGGATTCCATTCGCTCGATGGGCAGTGAAGCATTTCAATGGGCCGAGCCATCGCGGCGCATAAACATTGGGAGCATATGCACGTGATTCGGCGTCACGGCAAACGTGTGGAGAGAGCACCGGCCAAGATCCCGCTCCCCCACGCCTTGTCAAATGGTGCGGACCCGCGCCCCTCAAGTTGGGACGCGGATACAATGGGACGTGCCCCACAAAGTTACTTTCATTCCAGGCGACGGCATCGGTCCCGAGGTTTCCGCCGCCGCCCGGCGCGCCGTGGATGCAACCGGCGTTTCCATCG
>JBBIVT010000045.1:31658-34280 GCA_037439565.1 Acidobacteriota bacterium
CCCGAGGTTTCCGCCGCCGCCCGGCGCGCCGTGGATGCAACCGGCGTTTCCATCGATTGGGAAATCGCGGAGCTGAATGAAAAGGCGATCCTGAAGGCCGGCACCTCGCTGCCGCAGGACGTGCTCGATAGTCTGGAACGCACGCACGTGGGCTTGAAAGGTCCTGTGACCACGCCCATCGGCGGTGGATTCTCCTCCGTTAACGTAGCGTTGCGCAAGAAGCTCGATTTGTACGCCAACGTGCGGCCGGTGCGGTCCCTGCCCGGCGTCGCCACGCGATTTTCCGACGTGAAAATCGATATGGTGATTTTCCGCGAGAATACCGAAGACCTTTACTCCGGCCTGGAACACGAAGTAGTGAAGGATGTGGTCACCAGCCTGAAAGTGATCACGCGCGTGGCCTCCATCAACATCGCCGAGTACGCGTTCGCGTACGCGCACCGGCTGGGCCGCAGAAAAGTCACCGCGATTCATAAGGCGAATATCATGAAGCTCGCCGACGGCTTGTTTCTGCGCTGCTGCCGCGAGGTCGCGTCCAGATATCCGCATATTCAGTACACCGAGCTGATTGTCGACAATGCGTCGATGCAGTTGGTGATGCGGCCGGAGCAGTTCGACGTGCTGTTGCTGCCGAATTTGTACGGAGACATCGTATCCGACCTTGCGGCAGGGCTGGTCGGCGGCCTCGGAATCGTTCCCGGCGCGAACATGGGGGAAAATCACGCCGTTTTCGAAGCGGTACACGGCTCGGCTCCAGATATTGCGGGCAAAGGAATCGCCAATCCGACGGCGATGATGCTGTCGGCGGTGATGATGCTGATTCATCTGCGGGAAGTCGACGCGGCGCAGCGTCTGGAAGCGGCCATCGAGAAGGTTTATGCCGAGGGCAAGCATCTCACCGGAGACGTCGGCGGCAAGGCGGGTACGGTGGAGTTCACGGACGCCGTGATCGCGGCGTTAGCGGGGATCTAATCGCCGGTGTATTCGGTCTCC
Organism: Acidobacteriota bacterium; assembly: GCA_037439565.1. GTDB lineage: Bacteria > Acidobacteriota > Terriglobia > Bryobacterales > Bryobacteraceae > Palsa-187. The sequence goes on from JBBIVT010000045.1 coordinate 32,652, forward strand.
TCCGGCGCGTCGGCGGGGCTTTCAAAATCGATCCGGTAACCGTCCGGGTCGGTTGCGCCAGTCACCCAAAATCCGTTGCCGACCATGGGTCTTCGGGCATCGATCCCGCGGTCTTTCAGGCCGCGCCAGATCTCGATGGCGTCCTTGCACTGGAAGCAAACGCTCACGCCCTGGCCCAATTTGCCTTCAGGCACACGGCCTTTCAAATACTCCTGGAGCATGATCGCGGCGCCACCAAGCTGGAGCCAGCACCAGCGCACCCGGCCCTCCGGCGTCCATTTGTTCGTCATGGTAAAACCGACGCCCTCGACGTAAAATCGCAAGGATGCTTCCATATCGGTCACACCAAAAAACGGGACGGCCTGCTGGACGTTAGGTTCCATAAAGAACAGGTTCGTTGAGAAGCGCCGCCGGATAAATTTGCGGGGCAGGCCGGAAACCTGCCCTGCAAAAAATTACTTCAGCAAAAAGCTGATCAGATCGACGACGCGGACCGAATAGCCCCACTCGTTGTCGTACCAGGCCAGCACTTTCACCAGGTTTCCACCCAGCACCGTGGTCATCAGCGAATCCACGATGGAGCTGTTGGGGTTGTGCAGCATGTCGGTGGAGACCACCGGGTCCGCGGTATAACCGACGATGCCCTTCAGCGGTCCTTCGGCAGCCGCCTTCAGCGCCGCGTTGACTTCCGCCGCAGTGGTGTCTTTTTTCGTCACCACGACGAGGTCGACCGCGGAAACGTCGGGCGTGGGCACGCGCATCGAATAACCGTCGAGCTTGCCCTTCAGTTCAGGAATCACCAGCGAGATCGCTTTGGCGGCTCCGGTGGTGGTGGGGATCATGTTGAGCGCAGCCGCGCGCGCACGCCGCAGATCCTTGTGCGGGAAATCCAGCACGTTCTGATCGTTCGTGTAGCTGTGGATCGTCGTCATCGAGCCCTTGTCGATGCCGAAGCTCTCATGCAGCACCTTGGCGACAGGCGCGAGGCAGTTGGTGGTGCAGGAGGCGTTCGAAACGATGTGGTGCTTTGCTTTGTCGTACGCCTTGTCGTTGACGCCCAGAACGATGGTGATGTCCTCGTTCTTCGCCGGCGCGGAGATGATGACCTTCTTCACCGATCCCTTAAGATGCTTGCCGGCGTCTTTTGCGTCGGTGAACTTGCCCGTCGATTCCACCACGACGTCCGCTCCTACGCTGGACCAGTCAATTTCCGCTGGATCCTTCGTCGCGAAAACCTTGATGGGCTTTCCGCCGACGAAAATGATGTCGCCCTCGGCCTTCACTTCCTCCGGCAGCACGCCGAGAATGGAATCGTACTTGAGAAGATGCGCAATCGTCTTGGTATCTGTCAGGTCGTTCGCGGCGACGAATTCGATGTTCGGGTTGTGCAACCCGGCTCTGACCACATTTCTGCCAATGCGGCCGAAGCCATTAATTCCAACTTTGATAGGCATAGATACTTCTAGTTTAACGAACCTTACTGGTTATGGACTCGATAAATTTTTTCGATTTGATTCAGGTGATTCAGGTCGTGGCCGGCCATGGTTTCCACGATGACGCCGAACGTCATCACCCCGCGTTCCGGATGGGTTACCGGTCTCAGGAAGCACTCAACCGGCAGGGAATCAA
>JBBIVT010000046.1:0-2945 GCA_037439565.1 Acidobacteriota bacterium
TCGTCTAATGGTAAGACTGCGGCCTCTGGAGCCGCGTATCGGGGTTCGAGTCCCTGTCTCCCAGCCACTTCCTCAACTTTCCCGTTCACGGAGCGATTGCAAATGAAGGCACGTTTTTGTCTGCTGGTTCTCCCCGTTCTTGCGTTCGGCCAACAAGGACAAAAGACGCCCGCTGGAGTGGAGGAGGAGTTGCGCTCGCGAGTGACCGCCTTTTACCAGAATTTTGTGGATGGTTCTCCGCGCAAAGCGGAGGTGTTTGTGGCCGAGGATACGAAGGATTTCTATTACAACGCGCAGAAGCTGAAGTTTGAATCCTTTAAGATCGAGAAGATCACGTTTTCGGACAATTTCACCAAGGCAGCGGTACTGGTGGTGGGTAAAGTGACGCGGACGATGGCAGGGCAGTCCGTGGTTATGGATATGCCCCAGGACACTCACTGGAAGATCGAGGGCGGCAAGTGGTGCTGGACGTATCATCCGGAAGAGTATTGCCTTACGCCGATGTGCGGCAAGACCCCGCCCCCAGCCACCGGCGCGGGCCCGGTTCCTGAGCCGAAGGATCTGACTCCGGAGGGGATTCGCAAGGCGGCGGAAGAGATTCTGAAAGGCGGCGCTGGCGTGAATTTGGACAAGAATGCGATTACGCTGCGGACCGACCAGGTGAGCGACGCGGAGATCGTGCTGACGAACGGGGCGGTGAGCTACCTGCAGGTCGCGGTGAACGGTCCAATCGTTCGCGGGTTGACGGCAAAGTTCGATAAGTACATGGTGCCGGGGAAGGGGAAGGCGGTTCTGAAGTTTCACTATGACCCGTCCGACAAGAGCGGCCCCGCCGATGCGTGGAGCGCAACCGGCGTCATCAAATTCGAGGTGATGCTGATGCCGCTCGATGGGACGATCCCGCTGACGGTTACCTTTACCAACGGGCCAAAGTAGGTCTGGCGGTCGAGTTGCACTCCAGGGGAGCGGAGGCAACGAGACGATGGTTTCTTTGAACAGTAAGGTGGAGTCGCTTGGCCCGCTCGGGCCGTCTAATCCATCCGCGGCGCGGCGCAAGAATCCAGCAGAACCCTTTTCAAGGCAATTTGTTACCCAGATCGGCCATGGCGCGAAGCGGACGGAGCAGGCGACGGGCCGGAGGGACGCGGGCGCAAGCCAAAGTTTCGCCGCGCGCCAGGAAAATGCCGCAGCTTCCGGAGCGGAGCGGGTGGTCTCCTCCCCGCTGACCGATCCGCCGGGAGGAGGCTCCGCAGCCCAGACCATCGCCCCGGCGGCGACGCCAATGACTGAGGGGGACGCCTATTGGTCGGCACAGCCCGCCGCTGTTCAGGCGCTGCGATACATGCCGCAGGGCACCGAAAAGAACGCTCTGGCGCTCAGCCTGGCCTCCCAGGGATATAAGATTGACACCGAAATCATGGTGATGGGTTGGGATCCGCAGATGACGATGGTGGCTCGCGCAGCCTACGGCTATACCTGGGTGCCTTCCTATGGGCAACCGGCGATCAACGTTCAGCCTGGCGTGAGCGATCCGTACGTCCCGAGCAACTATAACCCTGGCGTGCCGCCTCCAGGATCGATCATTGTTTCGACGGCGTTTGCTCAGGGGACCATTCAGAATCCCCTGCTCCAAGCGCCTGAATCAGCCACCTAGTTCGCGGGTATCCCCCGGCTTACACCGGGGGATACACCCTGTTGCGGTCCCGTCTATTGGACGACGGGAATGTACACGGTATTGGCGAAGGTGAGTTGACCGTTCACTGTCAGGCCCAAAGCCAGGGGCTGATCCGTGCCGGTCGGGTTGGTGAGCGGAATGGTGAAGCCGACGACATAGACGCCGATTTCGCCCGGTTGATAGTAGGCGGTGGTCACCGGGACGCCGAGGTTGTCGACACCAACGATGACTTGCGCCGCCACGGCCTGGCCGTTGATTCCCACGGAATTGGTGGATGCCGCCGGCGTCACCTGGCCGAGGCCAGTGGCGATCAGGTAATACGTGTGGCCCCTCTTGGCGGGGTTGGTCGCGGATACATAGGATCCATCGTCACCGCTGATCAGGTCGCCGTAGGCGATGGGTTTGCCGGTTGAACTGCTGGTGGCGCCGTAGGCGAAGATTCCAGGCTGTACCGCGAGGATCTGCACCCCGGTGACGGTGGAGGTTCCGCCACTGAGAGTGAGTGCGACGGTACCATTGTTGGTCACCGGCGCTTCGCAGGGCGTCTGGAACGTGACCTGTTGCTTGCCGTTGGTGTTGCTGAGCTGATAGATGGGAGCGGGAATCCCATTTACGCTGAGCGAAAGGCCATTAAGCGTAAAGGGCAAGGGCCCGAAGAAGCTGGCGCCGGAGACAGTGCCGGTGATCCCCGGAGCGATTCCGCTACCCGTTGCGGTTGCCAGGCCGCAGGGAACCAGGCCGCTCTGGAAGCTGGCGGCGTTCTGGAAATTTCCAGCCGTAATCTGAGGGCCGAGAGGGATGGCGGTTAGGGTGAAGACCGCGCTGGCGGTTGCGTAGCTGGCGGTCACTGTGGAGACGCCCGCGGTTTGCGCCGCGGTAGCCGTGGTGGAGGCCTGCCCCTGGGAATTCGTGACGGCGGTGGTGGGATTAATGGCCACGTTGCCGGAGGTTACGGTGAAGGTCACCGTGACCCCAACGATGGGGTTATTGTTGACGTCGGATACTTGCACGGTGAGCGGGGAGAACGCGGTATTGATGGTGGTGGTCTGGTTATTCCCACTCACGATGCTCATCCCGCTGAGAACTGGCTGACTGGTTAGGTTGAAGGTGGCGATTGCGGTGGTGCCCAGCGAGACCGTCACCACGACGGGTCCTGGGGCCGATCCGAAGGTGACGTTCGCACTGACGCGCCCTCCTGGGCCCGAAGTGCTCGCGACACTGGAAAGCTTAGCGGAGCCGGATTTCACGGTCCAGGTCACGGCAGCGCCTG
>JBBIVT010000046.1:3045-4181 GCA_037439565.1 Acidobacteriota bacterium
ACATCACAATGCGCAATGCCCGTGGAGGCGTCCGACAGAGTAGAGCCGTTCTTGCACGCCGCGTGGGTTGAGATGGCGTAGGGAAGAGGGGTGGTGGGATCGATGATGGAGATAGCCACTCCAGGTACTGGTTGAGCCACTTGTGGAATGGATTGGGCAGTGATTGACGCCACGACGGCGTTGGTGGCCACTCCGCCCTCGGCAACGGTGACGTTCCCGTCTCCCGGTTGGAGCAGTCGAACCGCAGGCGGGTACGCCGGGAAGGAGCTGCCTGCGACGATGGCCGCAAATTCCGTCTCAGTGAACGTCGCCAGACCATAAGCTGTCGTCGCAATCACAGTGTCGGTTTCAAAATCCTGGCCCGCGGCCGGAGGCGCCGCCACGAAATCAGTTTGCGCCAGGCCGTTGGCGTCCGTAACGACGCTGGGGTTGGCGATATAACCGGTTCCAGAGGTTACGGCAAAGTTTGCCGCCACACCTTGGAGCGGTACACCGTTAATATCGGTGACTTTGATGACCAGGGAATTACCGGTGAGATAGGTAGTGGACCCGGATTGAATCAGTTGCCCGTTTCCACTGACTACGGTTACCTGATTTACCGTTCCCGTCGCTCCGCCCGAGCCTCCGCCGACGCCGGGGACATTGATCGTGTAAGTGGCGGTCGCAGTGCCGGCGCTGACGGTGATGCTGTAAGTGCCCTGGGTGGTGGGCGCGACCACGGTGGTTTGCACGTAACCATCCGCGTTGGTAATGGGATTGGGGCTGCTAAATGTGAAACCGCTGCCGGAGGGTGCGGTAAAGGTCACCTGTTGGTTAAACACGGGACGGCCGGAGAGGTCCAGCACGCGGGCGATCAGGGGCAGGGACGTGGCACCCTGCGCCACGGTCTGATTGGTATTGTATTGCAGGAAGGAAGCTGCGCCGGTTTGAGGCGGGACTGCAACAAATTGGAGAATGCCGCCCTGGAGCGTCGCGTTTACGGGCACGGTTGCCTGGTTATTTGACAGGGTCACGCGATAAAGACTGTCTCCGGAGGTGGTACTGACGAGAGCATAGAGATAGATCGAGGGGATTTCGCTGGAAATCGCAGCCCCCAGAACCGAGGTGGCGCTAAACAGGCTATTGAGCGAACTGGT
>JBBIVT010000046.1:4281-8073 GCA_037439565.1 Acidobacteriota bacterium
GTGCCGTCCGGCTTTGCCACAATCTGGGTGGTCCCGGTTGGGCCGAGCGTGTTCACGGCCGGCGCCAAAGGACTGCTCGCATACGGGTAGCCTACGATTTGCGAGTTCGTGGTGCTGGAACCGGGAATCTGGAAGACATAACCGGTGCCGGGCTGGCCGAACACGGGCGCGCCTGCGGCGACACACAGCATTGCCGCCAGGATCACATTTTGTTTAGACATGAAGGGACCTCTCGCTGACGAGTTGGACGCGGGGGGAACACTCGCAATTGTAGCATAGCCTTTGTGGTTCAGGATACCAAAAAACAGGTCAAGTGGAAAATGTTTGTTTCGTGCGGGAGGCAGGCGGGAAAAAGAAAAAGGGAGGAGCCGAAGCTCCTCCCTTTTTTTGACTGACTTACTACAGGGTTTAGTGAGTGAGCGTTTCGCTCGCCGTCACGTTGCGCGGGGTATAGCTGCCGCTCGAACCCGTGAGAACCAGCGCCAGATACCCTTCCGAGAATCCGTTGCCCGAACCCACTGCCGGACCGCCGCCGAGGCCGCCGATGAAGGCGAACGCATGGCAGAACTGGAACTGAGCCTGGGCAATCATGTAACCGGTGAAGCCGGTTCCACTGTTGTTCAGACCCCACTGAGTGCTGCCATTATACAGCGTATAGGTCATCACCTGGCCAGGGCCAACCACGGTCGTGCCGGGGCAGGTGCCGGGGCTCGTCGTGTTGGTGCACTGCGGGATGGGAGCCGAAGTGCTGCCATTGAAGTAGTTCAGCGTCACCGAGCCGAACTGGCCGGCGGTGCCGAAAGGATCAGCGGTCGTATTCGCGATCGCGATACCGGTGTCATAGCCCGGAGCCTGCGTCACGTACGGGAACAGCAGGTTGCAGGAGCACTTCACCACTTCGAGCAGCGGGCTATAAGCACCCGTGAACACGAAGCGCGGGATCGGAGCGGACGACGAAGCGGTCGTACCGGTCGGCGGCGTGTAGAACGGAGCGAAGCCGCCAGCGGCCGTGCCAACCTGGTTCGGTTGCGGCAGACCCGCCGGAGCATTGGCGTTCAACTGAGGCGTAAAGGACACCAGGATCGGCACCGTCGCGGACTCGATCGCATACGGGCTCGAGTACAGAACTTCGTAAACGAGGAGCGCAGCGCCGTTGGTAGTGGAGACCAGGAACGAGGGGTTCGTGGTGGCCGGAACAGTGGAGGTTCCGGTGTTGGCACCCGTGACTCCGTCCGTTGCGACCAGAACCATCACACCACTGACGGTATTATCGGCCACGCGATAGATGGAGACCGTCGAGGGCACGAAGAGGCTGAGGCCGTTCGGAATGCCCTGCAGGGCGACAGCAAGGCGAGTTCCCTGGCTGGCGATACCAGCTCCGGCGATTCCGGTGCCAGTGGACGTCAGGCCATTGGTGGTGGTGGAAACGACTCCGGAATACTGGAAGTACGCAGGCGGGTTCGGGCTGGGGTCAGCCGTGCTGCTGTACGACTCAAAGCCGCTCTCGGTGAAGTAGTTGATGCCGGGAACGTTTTGGTTCTGGTCCGCAGTCGGAATTACGGTGGTGCCGTTGTAGGTCAAGGGCTGAGTCGCAACCCCGTTCAACAACGTGTAGGCGATATTCTTCACCTTCCAGGCGTTGCTAAACCCTTCCTTGAAGGTCACACCCTCGATGCTACCGCTGGGTAAACCGCCGCCGGGGGAACCGACCGTGCTGCTTACGGTAAATCCGCCGTTATACTGCTGGCACTGAGCGAAGCCGAGGTTGCTGGTCGAAACACCAGCGGTCAGGCCCTGCTGGGCGGTTCCGACAGTGAGCGACAGGAAGCTCAACGGCAGCGTGGCGCTACCCGAAGAACCGATACCCATCGTAACCGGGATCTGAACCGAGGGAGCCGACACGCCCAGAGCGTTCGCGTTCACGCGCACGTTGGTGATGCGCAGGTAGCGGGTGCCGCTGCCCGGAGGGTCGAAGGGAACTCCTTCGAACACAACCGAGGCGTTCTGCAAGCTATTCAACGCCTGACGGCCCTGGTAAACGTTCGGGTTGCCCGTCGCGTAGGGATCCGTGCCGGTGCCCGTACCGGTGTTGAGCCCGCCGAGACCATTAAAGGTGCATCCGGCCGGGTTAACGCCGTAGTCGCAGGCCTTCAACGGAATCGTGGGATTCTGAGCGGTGTTGGGCTCGTCGATAATGAGGAGAGCCTCATTAAAGTTGCCGGCGGGGTTGGTGGCAAGAATCTTGCTCGTCACATTCAGGTTCATGAAGATCTGAATGTTGATGGCGGGGACCGCTTTGTTAAGTGCAGTGGGCGTACCGCCCGTGCAAGCCAAGAGCACGTCTCCAACCTGTTCTGTCATGCCCTCAATGCGAAGCAAGTTGTCCGTCGCCGACTGAACACTACATGCGACCGCGGACTGAGCGCTGGCCGGAACAGAAAGCCCTGCAAGCAGAGCCACTGCGGCAAGCGCGAATAACCATTTGCGAAAATCTGCCATTTCCTTCTCCTTGTGAATTTTTGGAATTGAATTGATGGAAGTTCTTTTTTTCAACCTGAGCCTCAATCTTACAATCCCCTCAGCTTTACACCTTGGGAACCGAGCTCCCCAGCCGCAAACTTCACTTTGGCTGATCTTCGCTCGACAACTCTGTTACCTAAGCTCATTGTTACTTTAAGACTTCTCGTTGTTTCTACTACTTTTTCTTCAGTGCTCGCGGGACTCACGGTCAATGAATCCGCCTAAACTGCCTTAAACCCTGGACGCAGTCAAATTATTGATACCACTCTCTACCCGGCCAAGTCAAGCGTAAAGTGGCATTTGCACCTAAAAACCGCTTCGGAACGACCCTTTGAAGCCTTCCTATTGCAGCATACTGACCGGTCCGAGGTCAAGCGGCAGCAGGGAAAGGGCTTGAACCGCACTTGAACGGATCGGAAAAGCAGTTGAGCGGGCGGATGCTTACTGACGCCGGATATCCCGCTTGAGAATCTTCACCTGCTTCTTCAGCTCATCGCTTGCTTCCAGCAGATTGGTCTCGTCGTAGATGACGTGAGGGGTAAAAAACAGAATCAGTTCGTCGCGTTCCTTGCTGATGGACTTGGAGCCGAACAGGGCACCGAGCCAGGGGATGCGGATGAGGCCGGGAATTCCGGTGGTTTGATTAGAGACGTTCTCGGAAATGAGGCCGCCGATGGCGATGGTGTCGCCGTCCATGAGAGTGATCTGGGTTTGGACCACTTGCTGAGAGAATGCGGGCGTGGCGGCGTTGGTGGTCGCAGCGGCGTTGACGGCGCTGATTTCCTGGTTAATGATGAGCGTGACCACACCGCTCGAGTTCACGCGCGCGTTCACCTGGAGGGTAATTCCCGTGTTCTCCGACGAATAGGACGACGTGGCGGTGATATTTCCGCCCGAAGGAATCACGGTGGAACCGGTGGTGACGGGAATTTGCGTGCCGACGTTGATGCTGGCGGGGATGCTGTCGGTCGCGATCAGGCTGGGCTCGGAGAGCAACTTGGTGAACTGGCGGTTTTCGCTGGCCGACAGCGATAGCAGCAACTGGCGGCTTTGGCCAACGATGGTGCCGGCGGTGAAAGCGGCGCCACTCGACATGCTTCCCAGCAATTGGTGGGCAAAAGAGCCGGTTGCACCGTTCTTCGATAACTGCGCGGTGACGTTGCTGGTGAAGGCGTCGGTCAGGGTGACAGAATAGATTTTTGCTTCGAGAAGAATCTGCCGCGGGGGAACGTCAAGATCCTTGAGAACCTTTAAAATGCTCTGGTACTGCTG
>JBBIVT010000046.1:8173-14153 GCA_037439565.1 Acidobacteriota bacterium
CCTCCCCCAAAACCTCCGCCCATGCCATTCGTGCATCCTCCGGAGCCGCCGAATCCTCCGCTGAATCCGTTCTGGCTTCCATAGCCGCCGGCATTATTCATGCCGCCATAACCGCCGCCATAGCCGATGCCGGGCGCCCCCATGCCACCGCCATAACCACCTCCATACCCTCCTCCATAGCCGCCGCCATAACCACCTCCGAAGGCGCCGGCATTTCCGATACCGCCCGCCGCGCCAAAGCCGCCGGAGAACCCGCCACCCCCATAGCTACTGGCCAACGCCGGGTTGAATACCTGGTTCAACGCCATGGCCAGACACTCCGCCCGGCCGTAATAGACCTTATAAACGTAGTTCTCAATATCGCCCGCGGTGATCTTGACGGGAACGTCGAGTTTTTCCAGCCAGCCGCCGACGCTCGAGAACACTCCGGGGTTGGATGCGACCGCGATCAGCGTATTAATGCGGTCGACGCCGATGAAGTGCACGGGCGAGCTTTTCGGATCGAGGGAGACCGATTTGAAAATTCCTTCCAGATCCTTGGCCATTTCGCTGGGCTTGACGTTCTTGACGTCGTACAGGCGCACGCGCTGATTCACAAACGTCTCGCTGTCGAACTCGCCGATCAGTTCCATGGTGCGGCGCATGTTACGGCGGCTGTCGAGAAGAAACAGGAGGTTCGCCGGTGCATAGGCGATCATGTCGGAGTTCTCGCCGGCAAACTCCTTCAGGATCTTGACCAGCTCGTCGACACTGACATACTTCAAAAACACCATATTGAGCATCGTCTGGTCGTCTTCCGGGATATTCTTCGGGTTGATCTCCGGGCGTATGGGGAGGTGGGTGGCGGACTTCAATTGCACGACGCGATACAACTCACCGTCCTGAATCAGCCCGAATCCATTGATCCGCAGAATCATTTCGAGCATATTGCGGGCGTCGAGCTTGGAGGGATCGCCATAGGTGTTGAGCGTGATACTCCCTTTCACCGCAGGATCGACGATGATGTTCAGCTTGAGCAGGCGCGCCAACTGATCAATGACCTGCGTCAGGGAAGCGTTGTCCAGATTGGTGGCGCCCATCGGAACCGGCTTGTCCGCGGCGGCCGTCTGCGGCAGGGCGGCGGGCGGAGTGGAGGGGATTCCCTGCGCTCCAACCAGAAGCGCCAAGCCGAGAACGGAAGCGGATATTTTTTTCATCATCATGATTCCCCTACGGATTTACCAACTGCCACATACACGTCTCTCCGAACATATTCGTCGTGATCACTTTCTTGTAACCGTCGACGATGGTTCCCGGGGGAGACTTGTCCCCGGACACGCACTGCCGGATTCCAGCGCCGTTGTCCTTGCCGAGCAGCTCTGAAACCTTTTTCTCCGAGGCTCCGCCAATGGAACGGGCGCTGCCGCCGTTATCGGAGGGCGGGGGCGCAGGCTGGGGAGCGGCGGCGGCAACTTCCTTGGCCGGCTCCTTGTCCCTCAAATCCTCCGGCTTGCGCTCCACCAGCTTGCCGTTCCAGTCAAAGACAATTTTTTCGCGGTTGAAGCTCACCAACTGAAACGGCCCCACTTTTTCCCCGGCATGGTAACTTTTCTGAGATTCCTTGGGAAGACGCAACACGACTACCGGATCGCCGAAGTTCATTTCGCCGTAGTAGGCGGGCAGATCGGGCATGGGAGGAGGAGGAGGAAGGGGCGGCGGCGCGGGTGGCGGTTCGAGCGGCACGTTCGGGTTGCGATCCTTGGCGAACAGGGTCTTCTGGGCGATCTCGCTGTAGTCGGCCGCGGCGGCCGGCTTGGGCAAGGGAATCGGCGGCGGAAGGGGCACATTTCTCAGCTGCGGCGACGAATTCAGGACGGCCTGCTCATGGTTGCGCGTCTGGGTCCATTTCTGCCTTAACATCCAGAAAAACCACCCAGCCAGGGCCAGCAACACGACGTTCAGAAGAATCAATTTGCGATTCACGCGCCTGCACCTTTCTTGACGGGAACCAGCTTTCGCGGCACGATGCCGCTGACCGTCAACCGCACGCTGATGGTTTTATCCTTCGGGCTGACGCTGTGGATACGCACTTCATTCGAAGCGATCAGTTCAGGGCGTCTCCCGAGGGCGGCCAGGATGTTCGTCAGTTGATCGATCCCGCAGTCGATTTGCACGGTAACCACCACTTCGCCATAGGCGTCGCCGAACGGCCGCACCGGGCCCATCTCCTGGGAGCGAATTTCCACGCGGGGATTTTCGTCGCCGCCCAACTGCCGGAGGATTTGAATGATCTGGGCCTGGGCCTGCTGCGCCGTGTCGGCGTTGACGATGCCTTTTTCGCGCTGCGCCAGATCGCTCAAGGCCTGCTTTAGAATCTCCTGCTTCCTGGGAGCGGACTCCGCCTGCTCACGCAGCTTGGTGAGCTGTTTTTCCGCGGCGGATGCAGAATCGGCCGGCGCCGCCAGAGCCACCGCCGGTTCGCTGGATTGGGGCCAATAAAAGTACAGCGCGGTGAGAATAAGGCTCACCAGCGACCATGCCGCGAAGCGCCGGATAGCGGGCGAAAGCTTCATTTTCCCGCCTCCCGGTTGGTGCGGATGCGAAATGCTTCGCCGGTGGCGATGCGGATGGGCTGCATCGAAAACTCCGACGATTCAAAGAATGGAGACGCGTCGATTTGTTTGAGAAGCGGCGCGGCCTGGTCCGCTTCGCCGGCGACGGTGATCTGCGCACGCGTTACCTCGAGGGTATTCAGCCAGATGGGAGGGGGCAGGATGCGCGTCATTTCCGCGAGCACATCCATGTCCTGCCGGGAGCGGTTGCGAAACTGGTCGAGCTGGATGGTCTTCTGCCGCGCCGCCGCTGCGTCCTTTTCGAACCGAGCGGCAAGGGCGGCCTGTGGCTTCACCGCGGCGATCTGGCTGTTCAGGGTCCGGAGGTAGCGGTGATTCTCCACCACCGGATACGCCGCGAGCCCGGCCGCGGCGATGAACACCAGCCCGGCAACCACCGCCGTGGGAATCCAGAAGGCCCGGGAATTGGAGGCGCGCTGCTCCGCCGGCAGCAAGTTCAGAGGAAGGGCGAGGAGGGGACAGGCCGCGGCGAGGGCGGCGGCGTAGGGCAGCGCCGGGTCCGCGCCCGTCAGCGCGTGAAACGATCGTGTTTCCGTCAGCGGATCGAGCCGAAGCTCGGCGCAGGCGAGCGCGGCCGCACGCTCGGGCTGTCCATCGGAAACGGCCGAGAACAGCGGCCGCGCCGGACTTTCCCCGTACATTTCCACGCGGCCGTTTTCCTCTTGCAGGGCGAGCACGGGCGGCAGCGCGCCAGAGACAAACAATCTCCGCGAGGAGTACAGGACCGCGGGAGCACAGGTGAAGCTTCCAACCTTGATGCCCGCCTCGGCAAACCAGGCGCGATAGCGTTGGAGCGCACCTTTGCGCGCGATCGCCACCAGAACCGCGGAGGTACCGGGGAGACGAGTCCAGCTGGAGACCACATCGTCCTCGGCGTAAGGATGCAAACCGTCCATCTGATAGCCGACCGCCGCCGGCAGATCCTTGTCCGAGACGCCGGGCACGGCGATTTGCCGCAGGATGACCTCCTCGCGCGGCATCAGCACGACGGCCACGGAATGCTGCAACTGGAGCTTGCCACAAAACGACGCGTACTCCCGTCCCCATTCCGCGGCCGGCCTTTGCGCGGCATTCTCAATGGAGAATCCCCCGATCTGACGGGCTCCGTTGGGGCGAACGCGCACCGCCGAGATCCGTAGTGTTTCCGCTCCGCGAGGGCCGGAAATCTCTATGCCCACTCCGCTGCCGAAGGCAAGAAATTTTTTGACAGGCGATGGAATCATTGGGGCGCCGGGCCACCAGGTCCGGGAGGGACAATGGCCGCCTCCGACCATGCGTCGTCGTACCAGCGCAGGACATGCACGGGAATCTGAAAACGCTTCCGATCCACCAGCTTCACCGTCGCCGACGCAATCCGGAGGGTCTCCGAGGGCGAACCGTCGGGCCGTTTCAATCGCGCCGTCGCACGCAGCGTCCAGATGTAGTTCCCGCCGATTCCGAGGACTCCGGGAGGCACTCCCAACTCCGGCAATTCATCGAGGCTGTGGAAAGGAACAGCGGCGCGCCGGGCAACGATCGAGTGCACCGCATCGGGAGACACCCCGAGGGCCGCCATCAGCGCGGGACTGACCGTATTAATATCGAACGCGGCGTTAGCTCCCCAGACGGACAAGCAATCGCGCAGGCCTCCCGTGGCGTAGAGAGCGCCCTGCTCGCCGGCAACGAAATTTCCATAAAACAGCTCCGGGGTCATACCGCGCACAGACAGCAATTCCTCTGTCTCTTCAAAAGACGCGTGCCGGGCCCGAAAAGTCGGACCGATGGTGAAGTAATATTGGTCGTATGGCGAAGATCCGTCCGAGCCGTTGCGCCAGTCGACAATGGCAGCGGCGACGTCGTGAGCCTGCCCTTCATCGCCGCCGATCACGGTAATCAGGCGCGTTAATTCTTCGAGGCTCGCGGCATTCAGGTTCAGTTTCGAAGATTCCGGAATCATCTCCACGATGGCGGTTCCGCTGGGGAACGTCATATTCATGCGCGGCGCATTAAATTCCCAGAATCGCGGGCTGCCGTCGTCGTTCCGCGCGTTCAGGTTGGACCAGATCATCCACTGGATGCCCCGTTCCACTGCCCCGGTGGCGAGATACCAGGCCCGGAGGCCATTCGAATCCGCCTCCACGCGATCGGTTTCCGCCCGCACGCTCGAGGCCACGGAGAGTGCGATGGCCGCCAGCCCCGCCGACAGCCAGAGCACCGTGAGCAGAGCGCTGCCGCGCTTATTGTGGGGAATCGGCATAAGGAGACCTTACCTGGCGCGTGATGTGAATCGGCACGGTCACGCTCGTTACCGGCAGCAGCGCCGGGCTGGAATCGAGCGGCGTCATTTCAATCTTCACCGCGGCGGGAAGATCGTCGCGATCCCAGACAGGAAGCCAGGCATCCGACGGAAACTGGTCGGGAACCTGCTCACGATAGGAAAATCTGCAGGACGCCAGCCGATCCGCAAGAATCAGCGACGCCGGCTCTCCACCGGGCGGCGCGAGCAATGCGCTGCCGCAATAAGGCTGGGTGGCCGATGGCCCCGTGTACCAATGCTCCGTCACGATCAACCTCACACCCTCCTCGCCCTTGACGACCCGAAATTCATCGAACTGCGGATACCCGCGCGCACCTTCCGTCATGGAGTAACTGGTGACCAGGCGCAGCGAGTCGGGGCCACCGAGGAAAATGGAGATGCGGGCCTCGCCGCAATCGCTGGTGACCGGCATCACGCCGCCGATCTGGCGAGTCAGCACACGCTGCATCCCCATCACGCGGCGATTGAACTGCAGTCGCGCGTTGATTTTTTCCATCGACAGCAGACTGGTGCGCATGGCCATCATCATGCCGGTGGCGAGCGCGGCCACCAGGGTGATGGCGATCATCAGCTCGATGAGAGTGAAGCCGCGCCGGGGATTGCGCGGCTCCGCCGCGGGGGCGTCGTGGCTCACGGTTGCACGTCTCCCTCCTGCAAAATGCCCCGCCGGAAGCCCTCGAGTGAAAAACTGTGCTTGGCCGCGCCATCCGTCCAGTCAATTTCAAGTTCCACGCGGTCCACAACCCAATAGCCGGGCCCAGCTCCGGGAACGGTTTCGAACGGCTGCACCATGGCTCGCCAGGAGCATTCGGCGCCTCCCGTGGTGGCCGCCTCGAAGACGCCAGTCATCGGGACGTTGCGGCGAAGCGAGGGTTCCGCCAGGAGTTCATCCATCTTCGACCGGGCCAGCATCACTGCGCGATCGTATTGGTTCAACCGCGCGGCATTGTGCGCGGCGCCGGAGATGGTGTTCAGCAAGCCGGCCACGGCGATGCCCATGATGGCGGTCGCCACCAGCACTTCGAGCAACGTGAATCCCCGCTCAGTTCGCATTCGCTTGAGGAACCCCCGT
>JBBIVT010000046.1:14253-33604 GCA_037439565.1 Acidobacteriota bacterium
CGACGATCGCGTCCGAGCTGGAGCGCAGGCGCAAGGTATCGAGGCCGGCAGAAATCGACGGCGCGCTCATCCCCGCCACCAGAGCGATGAGCACCATCACCACCAACATCTCGATGAGGGTGATACCGCGCTGTCTATTTGTTGCTCCAACTGACAATGTCGGCATTATTCCCTTCTCCGCCCGGTTGCCCGTCCGCGCCGAGCGAAATCACGTCCGGGTCATCGCCGTGCTCGCCTGGAAATTTGTACAAATACGGACGGCCCCACGGGTCCAGCGGGATATCCGTCTTCAAGTAAGGACCGGCCCATTGGGCGGCGTCCTCCGGCTTCACGCGCAGCGCTTGCAGGCCCTGCTCCGTGCTGGGATAAGCGCCCACATCGAGTTTGTACAGCCCGAGCGCCTGCATGAACGTGCTGATATTGGCGCGCGCCGCCGTGTGCTTGGCCTCGTCGGCCTTCTTGAACATGTTGACGCTCACCAGGCCGACAAACAAGCCGATGATCACCACCACCACCAGCATTTCAATCAGCGTGATACCGCGTTGGGATTTACGTTTGAGATTTTTCATAGGTCACATTGCCACATCGTTGATGCTGGTGATGGCCAGCATCATGCTCAAAATCAGCGAACCCACCAGGATGCCCATCACCAGGATAATGAGGGGCTCAAAAAGAGATGTAAAGCGCCGGATGGCGGTGCGCGTTTCATTATCGTAGATATCCGCCATGCGCGAGAACATCGCTTCCAGGTTGCCCGTTTCCTCGCCCACGGCCAGCAGGTGGCCCGCCAGGGGCGGAAACTGGCCCGCTTTCGCGACCGGCCCGGCAATGCCCTCGCCTCTCTTCACGCCTTGCGAGACTTGCTCCAGAGTACCCGCGATTCTGCGGTTATTCAAAATGCCTCGCGCGATGCCGATCGACTGCACCAGCGGGACGCTGGCCGCCACCAGCGTCGCCATGGCGCGCGCGAAGCGGGCGGTTTCGGCTTTGCGCAGGGCGTCTCCCAGCAGGGGCGTCCGCAGACGCAGTGTGTCCCACCAAAGCCTGCCCCCGGCGGTACGGATGTAAACCTGAAACGCGATGATCAGGACGACGAGGACGCTGAACGCCGGCAGGGAGTATGCCTTGACATAGGCGCTCGCTTTGATCAGCAGCAGCGTGGGAGTGGGGATCACCATGCGCGGATCAGAGAAGATCGCGGCAAAACGCGGCACGACAAAATTCAACAAGATGAAAATCGATCCAATACCCACCAGGGTCAGCAGGGCCGGATAAATCAGCGAACTGATGATGTAGCCGCGCAGGTCGTCGCGGGTGCGCTCGAATTCGGAAAGCCGCTC
Source organism: Acidobacteriota bacterium (assembly GCA_037439565.1). GTDB lineage: Bacteria > Acidobacteriota > Terriglobia > Bryobacterales > Bryobacteraceae > Palsa-187. The sequence goes on from JBBIVT010000046.1 coordinate 15,594, forward strand.
GAAAATCGTGCCCAGCGACCCCGACGCCTCGCCCGCGCGGACCATATTGATGTACAGCTCGGAGAAATGGCGCGGCTGGGAGGCCAGGCTGTCGGCAAACGACTTGCCGCCCTTCAGGGTGCGCATCACGTCGAGCACCACCGGCTTGAACGCGCTCTTTTCGGTGAGCTCCGCGGTGATGCCCAGCGCGCGGTCCAGAGGCACGCCGGCGTTCAGCAGCGTCGACATCTCCTGGGTGAAAAACAGGACGTCCTTCCGCGTGCTTCGGCGAAAGACGGGGAATTCAAAGGCGAACCCCTTCTTTTGTTCCGCGTCGACGTAGACCGGAATCAGCCCCTGGCGCCTCAACTCCTGCGCGACGTTTTTTTCCGTGTCGGCGGTGATGGTTCCGGTGCGGAGTTTTCCATCGGCGGCGACGGCGCGGAAGTGAAACGACGCGGCCATGGGCTAAAACTCCTGCGTGACGCGCAGCACTTCGCCGGAGGTGGTGATGCCCTTGCGGACCTTCAGCCATCCGTCGTCGCGCAGGTTGCGCATCCCGTTGCGCAGCGCGGCTGCGCCGATTTTCGACGCGTCGCCGTTCGCCATGACGATTCCGCGCAGTTCCTCGTTCATTTCCATTAATTCGAAAATGCCGATCCGGCCGCGATAGCCGGTGTTGAAGCAGTTCTCGCAGCCCGCGCCGCGGAAGGTGTCGATCAGGTCGCCGTCCGGAGTGATGGCCGTGCCCGCCGGGACCTTGCAATCGGGGCAAATGGTGCGCACCAGGCGCTGGGCGAGCACGGCCACAAGCGACGAGGTGAGCAGATAATTTTCGACGCCCATGTCGGCGAGGCGCGTGATCGCGCTCGGCGCGTCGTTGGTGTGCAGCGTCGAATAGACGAAGTGCCCGGTGAGGGCGGCGCGAATGGCGATGTCCGCCGTTTCGCGATCGCGAATTTCGCCGATCATGATCACGTCCGGATCCTGGCGCACGATGTGCCGCAGCCCGGCGGAAAACGTCAGGCCGATGGTGGTGTTGACGTGAATCTGATTGATCCCGTCCATCTGATACTCCACCGGGTCCTCGATCGTGATGATTTTCTTGTCGCTCTGGTTGATGCGTTTCAGTGCCGAATAAAGCGTGGTCGATTTGCCGCTTCCCGTCGGCCCGGTCACGAGGAAAATGCCATGCGGCAGCGACGTGTAGTAATTCATGCGGGACAGCATGTGGTCGTCGAAGCCGAGCCGCTCCAGATCGTAAAAGTCTCCCGCGGAGCGGTCCAAAAGGCGCATGACGACGCTCTCGCCGTAAAGCGTCGGCAGCGTGGAAACGCGGAGATCCACCTCGCGGCCCAGCGTTTTCACCTTGATGCGCCCGTCCTGGGGCAAGCGGCGCTCGGCGATATTCAGCTTGGCCATCAGCTTGACGCGGGAAATGATCGCCGCCTTCATTTCCCGCGGCGGCGAATCCTGGTTCACCAGCACGCCGTCAACGCGGTAGCGGACGCGGAACTCTTTCTCGAACGGCTCGATGTGAATATCGCTGGCGCGCTTTTCCACCGCCTGGGCCACCATCGCGTTCACCAGGCGGATCACCGGCGCCTCGCTGGCCATGTCGCGGAGATGCTCCAGATCCTCGGCATCCGCGCCAGGGGCGGTGAACTCGGCGTCGTTCTTCCCGGCCTGCCCGTAAAAACGGTCGATGGCGTCCAGAATTTCCTGCTCGTGGGCAATCCCCGCGCGGACGGTCAGACCGGTACACTCTTCGACGGTCGAGCGGGTTTCAAAGTCCAACGGGTCGGCCATGGCCAGCGTCACCGTCTGATCCAGCAGCGCGACAGGAATGCAGCGGAACTGGCGCAGAAACTTCGCCGACAGCGTTTCCGTTTCGGGCGATACGGGCGGCGGGCCCTCGATGGTCAACAGCGGCACCTGGAGCTGCTCGGCGAGCGCGCTTAACACATCGCGCGTGGCCACAAAGCCAAGGTCGACCAGGATTTTGCCCAGTTTCTCCCCGCCGCGTTCGCTTTGTAATTCCAGCGCGCGATCGAGATCCTCGCCGGTGATCAACTTTCGCTCGATGAGGATCTCGCCCAGTCGCATCTAGTACTCGGTCACCTTCACGGCTTGCATCACCGCCGCAGCGCCGGCGCGCTTGGCGTCGAGCAACGCTTTTTTCTTCCCTTGAAACGTCAACTGGGCGGGCGTGCCGCTCACATCTTCCCAGGAATGATACGCCAGATAGACCACGAACGTGATCTGATCGTCGGCCGGAACCGGATCAAGCGAAGCGGCCGCGTCCGCCACGGCCTGCGGCATCACCTGTTTCAGTTGGGCGACGCGCTCGATGCGCGATTTATGGGCCTTCACCACTTCTTCCCTGGTGACCGTCGGATGCATCATCGACGTGGTCGAAAGCACGGGGTTCACATCCACCGTGAACACTGCTCCATAGCCTTCCAGATAAAGCCCGCGCGTAGCCCGGAGAACAGAGAAGAGGTTGTCCGGCCACAGGCCCTTGATCCTCTCATCCAGGCTGGTCTCCACGATTTTCAATACGCTTCCGCTCACACGCGGAGCCGCCGCCGTTGCCGCGCAGACCGCAACCGCGCAGACCGACAAAATCAGCATCAGGTTTCTCAAAATGTTTTTCATTGGCGCACAATCCCCGTAGCCGCAACGTATAATGACGTGACTTTCCCATCTACCGCGTTCAGGGCAGCCACGTTCCGCTCCTCAACCCCGGCAACCGCTTTACTCACCGCCTGATCCACGCGAGCCTGAATTTCGGCGTCGGTGGCCGCGGGACGAACTAAATAGCCATGCATCAGAATCGCGGCGGCGACAACCAGCGCCGCGGCAAACGAAGGCCTCAGGAACATCTGCCACCAGCGCGGCTCGAACACCTTGTCCGAGACGAATGCGATGCGGCGCGGAGGCTCCTCCTCCCGCAGCGCCGACAGCGTGTCGACCGTCAGACGGACGTGCGCCAGTTCGTTGCGGCAGCGTTCGCAGGCCGCCCCATGCGCTTCGGCTTCGCGGCGTTCCGCCAACGTCATCTCGCCGAGCGCGTATGCCTTCCAGTCGTATTGTTCACAGCTCATGATTCACCTCGCAGTATGGCTGGAGCCAGGGTGGTCTTCAGCAGGTCCAGAGCCGTGTACAGCCGCGATTTCACCGTCGAAACCGGGCAACTCAGGATCTCCGCCATTTCCTCGAACTTGAATCCCTGGTAGACCTTTAACAGGACCGCCTCGCGCTGCTCCTCCGATAGTCTTCCCAGCGCCGTTTCCACCGCTAAAGACAACTCGATCGGCAGCAATTCCCTCGACACGCCGCCCTTTTCGAGCGGCATCTCGCCTTCCGGCTTGCGCCGCCGCAGCAGCGAAAACGCCTCGTTGTGCGCAATACGGAACAGCCAGGCCCCAAACCGGTCCGGATCGTCGAGTTTCCGCAGGCTTTGGTAGACTTTCAAAAATGCTTCCTGACTCAGGTCGAGCGCATCTTCCCGGTTCGAGACCAGCCTCAACAGATAATTGAAGACGCGCTTCTCCCAGCGGGATACAAGGAGGTTATAAGCCTCCACGTCCCCCTTTCGCGCCTTCGCGATGAGGTCCCGATCTTCAACTTCCCGGAAGATCAATCCTTGGCTCCGTTCATAAAGACGCGGGTGGATGGGAAAAAGTCGGACAGGCTAGCAATTTCGACTATAGCGCTGAAGGGGAACGCGGGGGGAACATACTGGACCGGCGGCCAAAATGAGAAAAGCCGGGAGATTGCTCTCCCGGCCCAAGGAAGGAAAAGGAAACAACTCGACCTACTCTGGCAACGTCCCGCTTAACAAAATACTCTGAGTGGCAGCGCCCTGCCGTCCGCGGACCGCGCCCATGGAGCGGACCACGCGGAAGAGCACCGGGTCGCCCGGTTTCAGCGTCGCTTGCACTTTCTTGACGTCCTCAATGGAGTTGACGGGCGTCCGGTTGACCGCCGTGATGATGTCGTGATCCATCATCCCGATCACATCCGCGGCAAAGGAGCCGGGCTCGACGCGGGTGACCATCACGCCATGCTTATCAGGCGTCATGCCTTTCTCGTCCTCGGAAAGCGCCCGCAACTGGAGCCCGAACTTCACCAGGTGGCTGACCTCACCCTTGGCGGATTCGGGACCCGCCCCGGGGGTCGCCAGTTCGCCCACTACGCGCGGGTCGTCGGCGAAGACCTTCATCCGATCCTCGACCACCAGTTTGAACTCCATTTTCTTGCCATCGCGGTCCACCCCGATCTGGCAGGAAGTGCCAACGGGCATGTCGGCGACACGGCTCATCAGGTCGTCGCCATCTTTGATCGACTTGCCGTTGATCGACAGCAAAATATCGTCGGCCTTCAGGCCGGCCTTGTCGGCCGGGCCGCCCTTGTGGACGTCGCTGATGATCACGCCGTGATCGTAGCCCATCGCCCTCAGTGCCTCAGGCTTCAGAGTCTGCTGCCAGGTGACGCCGATGGAGCCGCGGATGGGATGCCCTTCGCGGATAATATCGTTGTAATCGCGCACGGCCATGTTCGAGGGCAGCGCGAATCCGATGCCTTCATAGCCCCCGCTGCGCGTAGCGATCATGGTGTTGACCCCGATCACTTCGCCGCGAATATTCACCAGCGGCCCGCCGCTGTTGCCGGGGTTGATCGCCGCGTCGGTCTGAATAAAGCGCTGGAACTGGCCGTCGCCGATGTTGGCTCGGTTCATCGCGCTGACGATGCCGGCCGTCACCGTTTCCTGAAGGCCGAACGGGGATCCGATCGCCACGGCCCAGTCACCCACCTGGACACCGTCGGAATTCGCGATGGTCACCGTCGGCAGCGCATGATGCGCGTCGATCTTCAGCACCGCGATGTCCGTCTCGCGGTCAAAGCCGATCAGTTTGGCGCGGTACTCAGTATCGTCGCCGTGCAGTTTCACCTTGATGTGATCCACCGGGTTGCCAGCCTCGTCCGAGACAACGTGCTTATTGGTGATGATGTACCCGTTCTTGTCGACGACGAACCCGGTACCGGACTGCTCCCGCTTGGCGTCATCCTGGGGCATGACCAGACCAGGGGCCTGGCCGCCGAAAAAGCGGCGGAACAGTTCAGCCGACGGGTCGTCACCCCCGGCCTGGCCTTCCTGATCGTCCGGTGCGCCCGGATGAACTCTCTGCCGGCGAGTGGTCTGCATCTTCGGCGTATAGTCGGCGGTGATGTTCACCACGCTCGGGCTCAATTTTTTGGCGATCTTGGTAAACTCGTTCTCCGTCATGGTGGCCGCCGGAAGCGCCAGCGGCGTCGCATCCGGAGCGACGCTCTGGGCGTGCGCCGCGTTGGCGCTTGTGCTCACCAGCGTCCCGATGACAATGCCTATGGACAGCGTGAACAACATCAACGCGCTGGATAAAATCTTCTGCTCTCGCATTTTTTCTAGCAGCTTCATGTGTTTCTCTTTACCTCTTTTCGGATTCGGGCGCACTCGCAGCCTTCCGTCCTACTTTCATCCTAATAGATGTCCGCTTTGTCCGGGTGGTTTCACCAAGGCTGGTTTTCGCCGGTCACGCCTATGTAGACGAGGGGCGGGGAAAAATGTCACAGCCGGCTATTCGCCCGTCAGGAGCAGGCACGCAGCCAAAAGAATTCGCCTCAAACCCAGTTCCCGCCCTTCGGGCTGATACCATTCCGATGCGGTGTGGGCCCCGCCCCCCTGGCCTCCGGTGCCGATCGAAACAGCGGGAATACCCAGCGATAAAGGGATATTGGCATCGGTGGATGAACAGTCGAGATGGCTGCGGATCCCCAGATGCGCATCCACCGCGCGGAGGCATTCGAGAATCGGCGCGTCCTGCGCCAGTTCTCCCCCCGGGCGCGAGCCGATCTCCTTGATCTTCGCCGCGACCCGGGGCGTTCCCCGGCTGTTTTCGATGCCCACCGCTTCGTCCACCGATGCCGCCAGCAACGACGCCATTTCATCGATCCTCGCGGCGCTCTCCGACCGCAGATCCACCTTCGTCCGCGCCTCGCTGGGAATGGAATTGATGCTGGACCCGCCTTCGATCAATCCAAAATTGAACGAGGATTTAGGTCCGTCGCCAGGCACGCGATCCGCGAACAGAGTGATGGCCCGGCTCAAGGCATGCACCGGGTTACCGATGCCGTAATCGCTCCAGCTATGACCTCCTGGTCCTGTCAGGGAGACGTCGAAACGGCGGCTGGCCAGCGCCTGGGACGTAATGCGATCCGTCCCTGGACCATCCAGCACCAGAAACGCCTTGATCCGCGAGCCAGCACCCGACCGGCAGAGGTATCGCATCCCGGAAAGGTTCCCCTCGCCCTCCTCGCCCACGTTGGCGATCAGGACGGGCGCAAGCCCTCCCAGCGGCTCGACCGCCCGCCATACGGCCGCCATTGCCAACAGCGCGGAGAGGCCTGCGCCATTGTCGGAAACACCCGGACCGAACAGCTTGCCATCGTTTGAGACTTTTATCTCCTCAGGCGAGCGGGGGGCAAGAACGGTATCGAGATGCGCAGTGACCGCCAACATTGGCACATCACGGCGCGAGTTTAATGCCGCCACTACATTGCCAGCACGGTCGATTTTGGCGTCCCACCCCAACTCGCGGAACCGCGCAGCCATCCACTCGGCGCGCTTTTGCTCAAAGAAGGTCGGCGCGGGGATGCGGCAGAGCTTAAGATGCTGTTCCTGGATCCAGGCGCGCTCCTTCCGGAACCACTCGAACGCGGCGCGCACGGCCGGCGCGGCGGATAAATCGGCGATGGATTGAGCGAGCGCGGCCAAATATTAGTCTATCGCGGTACAGCAGGACTTAAATCCGAGGATGCTTTTTTCGCAGCCAGGAAACAAATTTTTCAGGGACCGCCATCGTCGACAGGCGGCTCTGGCGAACCAGCGCCCAGTCGTCGAACAGCTTCGACTGCTTCACCTCGGCCAAGGTGATGGGAGGATCGATCTTCGAGAGAAACTCCAGGTCCGCCACCGCCGACTTCGGATTCTTCGGATCGGGCCGTCCGGCACCTACCACCGACGCCAACCCGACGATCGCCGATACGCCGCCGCTATGGTAGATGAACACGCGGTCGCCCGCCTGCATCTCCCGAATCGCGCGGACGGCTTGCGGATTCACGACGCCGTCCCACAGCGTCCTTTGATCGCGCGCCAGGTCGTCGATGGAGTAAACCGTGGGCTCGCTTTTCGCCAGGAAATAGCGCCGAGGGGTCAGGTTCTTCATGATCCACAACTCACAGTACGGGGGCGAACACGATGATTGTAGCGCATCAAGGGCGCCAAGGCGAGTCGTCCGCCGCGCAGAAGATGTACAATATAAAGTGGTTTGTTGTTTTTGCCGAAGATTTAGTGGGAAACCCTTAAATCATCGAAGAGGAGCATTTGCAGTGGTCTTAAGAAGGATTGTTCTCTACCTATCGGTACTCGCCCTGGTCCCGGCCATCGTGGCCGCGATGCAGGCCCCGGGACAGCAACAGCAGGCACCACCGGAGAAACCAGCGGAAGCCCCCAAGACCCTGCCCGACAGCGTCGGCAAGAACAACACAGGGGAACCCGTCGACCCCAGGACATACGTCATCGGCACCGAGGACGTTCTTTTCGTGAGCGTGTTTCACGAAGCCGAACTGACCAGGGCCGTCTCGGTCCGTCCCGACGGCAAGATTACCATGCCGCTGATTGGCGATATGCAGGCGGAAGGGCTTACGCCGGAGCGGTTCGGCGCCCAGCTCAAACAGGCGCTGGGCACCTATATAAATAATCCGGATGTGACCATCACCGTCGCCCAGGTGAACAGCAAGCGCTATACGATGGCCGGCGAGGTTATGAAACCCGGGCCGGTGCCTCTCGTAGTGCCAACCAAGGTTTTCGATGCGTTAAATACGGCCGGCTTCAAGGATTTCGCCAACAAGAAGAAAATTAAGATCATCCGCGGATCGAAGCGGATCCCCTTCAATTACACCGAGGTTTTGAAGGGCAAGAAGCTAGAGCAGAACATCTTCCTGGAGCCGGGAGACACGGTTTACGTTCCTTAGAGGAGTTTTCAGTACACATGCAGCCAACGGAAAGTGTGAGCATTCCACGCAGGGCGCTCGATGTCGAGGACTATATCGACATTGTCCGCCGCCATAGGGGGTGGATTTTTGGTCCTTTCCTGTTCACTCTGGTGGTGAGCGTGGTGGGCGTCTACATGTGGCCGGACACCTTTACGTCCACGGCGATCATCAGAATTGTCCCGCAGCAGGTACCGGAGCAGATGGTGCAGGCGGCGGTGAACCAGGCCATGAGCGAACGCATCAGCGGGATGGAGCAGGAGATCCTCAGCCGCTCCGTGCTCACCAACATCATCAACACCTTCGGGCTCTACCCGAAAGAGAAAACCCGCATCCCGATTGAAGACCTGGTTGAGGACATGAAGAAGAACCAGATCCGGATCGATCCGGTGGGCAATATGACGGACAACGGGCAGCATGGCATGCCCGCATTTTCGATTTCGTTCAAGTACGAGGACCGCTATAAGGCACAGAAGGTTGTGCAGGAGTTGGCCAGCCGGTTCATCGACGCGAGCATCCGCAACCGGTCCAGCGCAACCTACGCCACGACGCAGTTCCTGAAGGATCAGGTGGAGCAGGCGCACAAAGAACTGGATGAGATCGAGAAGAAACTGCAGGCGTTCCAAATGGAAAACCAGGGCCGGCTTCCCGATCAGATGGACGCGAATCTACGCCAGTTGCAGTCCATGCAGACGCAAGTCAGTATCCTCGGAAGCAATATCAGCCGCGCCAATCAGGAACGCCTGCAGCTCCAGACGAACATCCAAATTCTGAAAGATAAGCAGATGGCGTTGAGCAAGGAACAGCCGATCGAGCAGCAGACGTTGGCCTATCAGCAGAAAAATGAACGCCTGGCCGAAGCGGAGCGCGACGTGACGAACTCGCAATTGCAGCTAAATTTGCTGCTGCAGAAATATACCGATAGTTGGCCGGAAGTGCAGGCGGTTCGCGCGCGTCTGGCCGTCGCCCGGCAGCACCGCGACGATTTATTGAAGGAAGATGCGGCTACAAGGAAGGCGGAGGCCACCGCTCCCCCCCCGGCCGCCAGGACGCCGAGTCCCGCCACCGCGCGCACTTTGCTTGACCTGGACGGTGAGATTCGCAGGCTCTCCGCTGCCGTGGAAGCGAAGGACCAGGAAATCGCCGGATACAACAAGGACATCGTCCGGATGAACGACCAGATCAATATCTACGCCGGGCGCGTCCAGACCGTGCCCGCCGGAGCACGCCAGTACGGCGATCTGCTCCGGGAGCGGGAGATCGCTAAGGAAAAATACGTGCGCCTGGACGCGAACCTTCAAAAGGCGCAAATCGCGCAGGACATGGAAGGCCGCAAGCAGGGTGAAACTTTGGAGCTTCTCGATCCGGCCTCCCTGCCCCTCAATCAGACCGAACCGAAGAGGCCGCAGATTATCTCCATGGGCGCTGTCGCCGGGCTTCTGCTGGGCATCGTCATCGCGGGCATCCTGGAAATGAAGGACACGACGCTCAAGAATCTGAAAGACGTCAGGGCCTACACGCAAATGGCAATTCTGGGCAGCATCCCGCTGCTCGAAAACGACTTTGTCGTGCGCCGCCGCAAGCGCCTGGCGTGGCTTGGATGGACCACCGCCACGCTGGCCGCGGTGGTGATCATGTCCGGTTCCATTGTCTACTACTACGTCACGAAGGTTTGAGGTTCCGGAGGAAACGTTATGAGCAGAGTACATGATGCGTTGCGCCGGGCCGAACAGTCGGGACTGTTGTCGCCGCCGGTTTCGCGCGCCAATACCGAGGGGCGAGCAGCCGCCACCATGGATGCCGGTCCGAATCTGACGGATTTGCTGGAACAAGTGCAGGAGATCCCGTTCCACGCCACCACCGACTCCCTCCTCATCGATGTGGCCAGACCGCACGAGGCGCCCATGGAGGAGTTCCGCACCCTCCGCACGCGTCTCAACCACATGAAGACGCTTCATCCGATCACGACCGTGGTGATGACCAGTCCTTCGCCCGCCGAAGGCAAGTCCCTTTCGGCCGCGAACCTGGCGCTCGCGCAGGCACACCTGGCGGGCAACACCACGCTGCTGGCCGATTTCGACTTCCGCCGCCCGATCGTCCACGCCATGTTCGGCGTGGACCGCAGCCCCGGCATCACGGATTACCTGCTAGGCCGCGTTCCGCTGCATCAAGCCATGAGAAAGATTGCCGGAACCAATCTCTACATCATGCCTGCCGGCGAGGCGGTGATCAACCCGCTCGAGTTGCTCAACCTTCGCGAGGTGAAGCACATGCTCGAGCGCTTGCCGGCCCTGTTCAACTGGGTGATCCTCGACAGCCCTCCGCTGCTGTTCGCCGCCGACGCTAATCTGCTCTCGACGCTGTGTCACGGGACGCTTCTCGTCGTCCGCATCGGCCACACAACCATCGATTCCGTGACCCGCGCGATGCAGTCCCTGTGCAACAATAATGTGCTCGGCATTGTCGTCAATGGCGCGCGCCGGGGAGAGTTGTACAGCAAGTACACCTACTATCACTCGTATTACACGCCCAAGGAAGAAGAAGAGAAGAAGAATCTCGCACAGGCTCGTGAGGAGGCTGCTCAGGAAGCCGCCCTGGCCAGCAGGGAACACGAGACGGACGACCATCCGGCCACGTAAGGCGATCAGTGCAGGGCGGACGCGTTTGCCTACGCGTTCAAACAGGGCGGTTCCGCGGCCACAACCGCCACGCGGCGCGAAATAACATCAGCACCAGCAGAATCGCGCCGTACAACAGCGGCTTGCGCACGTCCGACTTCACCAGCCAGTAGTAGTGGATCACGCCGGCCAGGGCGCTGAAGTAAATGAGCCGGTGAAGCAACTGCCAGCGTTTGCCGCCCAGTTTCCGGATGGCCCACGCCGTCGACGTCACCGCCAGGGGAACCATCAAACAGAACCCAGCGAACCCCATGGTGACGAACGGACGCTTATAGACGTCCTTCCACAACGCGGGCCAATCGAACGCCTGATCGATCCACACATAGGCCATCAGGTGCAGGAACCCGTAGAAGAACGCGTACAAACCCAGCATCCGGCGAAACCGGATCAGCGCCGGAAACCCTGCAAGCTTCCGGAGAGGCGTGACTGCCAAAGTGATGAGCAGGAAATAGATGGTCCAATCCCCGGTTTCATGCTCGATTGCTTCCACCGGATTGGGACCCAAGGCGTCCTTGTGAAATCCCCACGCCAGGAGCGTTACCGGCATCAGGCACACCAGAAAAACCAGAGCCTTCGTCCAACGGCTCCCCAGGATTTTATTCATGCTATGAAGGTTGGCTCGCCGAATCGTCTAGTAATACTTGCGCAGGTCCATCCCCGCGTATAGGCTGGCAACCTGGTCTTCGTATCCATTGAACTTCAGCGTCGGCCTCATGCCGATGCCCGGCAGCCTTCGTTCCTTGGCCTGGCTCCAACGGGGATGGTCGACCTCCGGATTCACGTTGGAATAGAACCCGTACTCGCGGGCATTCGTGAGATTCCAGGTGGCGGGCGGCTCTTTGTCCACCAGTTTGATCTTCACGATCGACTTGATGCTCTTAAAGCCGTACTTCCAGGGCACGGCGAGCCTCAGGGGCGCGCCGTTCTGGTTCGGCAGAACCTCGCCGTAAAGGCCCACCACCAACATGGCGAGCGGATGCATCGCTTCATCGATGCGCAGGCCCTCCACGTACGGCAGTTGGATGCCAGCGTACTTTCCTTCAGGCATCTGCTTCGGATCGTAGTAGCTCTGGAACGCCACATACTTCGCCTTCGAAGTGGGCTCCACCTGTTTGAGCAGCGTATTCAACGAAAACCCGATCCACGGCACGACGATGGACCAGCGCTCCACGCAGCGATGGCGGTAGATTCGCTCCTCCAGCGGGGCGATCTTCATGATCTGGTCCAGATCGAGCGTTTTTGGCTTCGCCACCATGCCTTCGATTCTCAGCGTCCACGGTGAGGTCACGAACTTCTGCGCGTTTCTGGCGGGGTCGCCCTTGCCGGTACCGAATTCATAGTAGTTGTTGTAGCCGGTGATGGCTTCGTAGGGCGTGACCGGCTCCGTGGTGCTCAGCGGACTCTTCGTCACTCCGCTAAGCTTTGTTCCGGCGTAGGCGGACGAAGCAAGAAGAGCCGTTCCGGCCGCCAGAAACCGCCGCCGGCTGAGATATTCCGACTTCGGCGTCACTTGGGAGTAGCGCAGTATGCTCATACCCTCATCATACGTTGGAGCGGACTATCTCGGATTGGGCGTGCCCGAATTGGTTCGGGCAGTACTGAGCGCCGTGCCGAGGATCTCCCCGGAAACTACTAGCTCCACCCGGCGATTCTTCTGGCGGCCAGCGGCCGTGGCATTGTCGGCCACCGGCATCGTCTTGCCAAAACCCTGGCTGGTGACGTTGGCCGGAGGAATGCCCTGGTTGATCAGAAAGTCGCGCACCTCAGAGGCGCGGTTCTCGCTCAGTCTCATGTTGTAATCGTCTCCGCCGACGCTGTCGGTATGACCTTCCACCGCGATCTTCAACCCCGGATGGCCCAGAATGATGCCGGATACCTTGGCCAATTTTTCCCGCGCCGCCGGCTTCAGCGAATACTTCCCCGTGTCGAACAACACGTCAGACATGTTGACAATCAGCCCTCGTGCCGTATCGGTGGTCTGGAGAATGGCGTTGAATTGGTCGAGCAGTTGTTGGCGTAAGGCCGCCTGATCCTGCTCCGCTTTCTGCCGCAGGCGGTCTGCGTCCGCCGCGGCCATTTTGGCCTTCTCCACCTCCAGCGCCAGTTGCTGCTGCTGCGCGACCGCCGCCGCCCGGGCCTGATCGGCTTGCGCCTTGGCCTGCAGGGCTTCCGCTTTAGCCTGCTCCGCCGCCGCCTTCTCCTGACGCGCGATCTCCGCCTCATGCTGGGCGCTCTGCGCCATCGCCATCGCCTCGGCCTTGGCCTGCTCGGCGGCCAAACGATCCATCTCCGCCTGGCGCCGCGCCCGCGCTTCATCCTCGGCCTTCCTGCGGGACTCCTCCGCCTTCTCCTTCTCGGCATTTTCCCGCGCGATCCCCGCCAGCCGCTCCTTCTCCAGCGCCTCCGCCCGTTCGGCGCGCAGCGCGATCACACGCGCGTCCTCGGCGCGCAGGCACGCTTCCCGAGCCATGGTAACTACCGGCTTCTGGCCGGGCTTCTGCACCTGATATTTCATCGACTGCTGCAGCGCGTCCTCGGCCTTTTGAAAGCTATCCGCCGCATACTTCGGCGCACCCGCCACCCGGGCCAGTTGCACCGCGTTCTGCGCTTCGTACAATTCAAACGGATCTTTCTTCCCCACTTGGATCGGCGAGAACCCCTTGGCGCGGCCCTGATTCGTATACATCCCGCGCGGCAGCAGCTCGTACTTTGCGCTGATGTGCTCCACCACGCCTTGGGTGGTGGGCCGCACGATGTTTTCCATTACCACCACGTCACTCGGCTGCGTGACGGAGTAGTACGGCTCCGCCGTCACAATCATCCCAAACGTCTGAATGTCGCTGGTGGTGTCGATCTTGCTGGTCGAGCCCATTCCGTAATCGCCGAGCGTCAACTCGCCGAGGTTCACAGGGCGGCCATCGGGCGAGATGGCCCACAACACGTAGGTTAAATACTCTGGGCCGAAGCTGCTGGGCGGGTTCATATTCTTGAACTCGGCGCTGATCTTGATCACGCCGCGGTCGCTTTCCACCTTCGCCGAGCCCTTGCCGGCGGGCATGGCCGACGTACCGTTGAAGTCGATTCTGGTCGATCCCCCGCGGTGAAGATAATTGACGGCCTGAATGGTGTGCTCCACGACCTCAATCCGGAAGATCGGCTGGGCTGAATTCGGATCCGGCGGAATCGGCATCTGGGGCGCTTGCGGCCTTTGGGTGGGATTCGCGACCTGGGCGCGGAGGGAAAACGCCGCTGCCAGGACCAAAGTTGCGATCTTCGCGAGGAGTTTGGGTGCCATGACCGCATTATGGCACTTTGGATGCCGCCTGGAAATTTGCTTTTAGTCCAATAAGATACAGACCACTGCCAACGAGATGGCAGTGGGGAAATTTTACCGGACGGCCCTCGAAAAGGGATTTCCTACTCAGCGTGGAGGCCGAATTCCCTAAGAGGCTCGCCAGTATCCGTGGCCAGACGAACCCAATAGTCGCCTCGCGCCAGCCCCTTACTGAGCAGAGCCGGTGTGTCTCCGAGCCAGACTCGCCGCCCGCCAGCATCCACGATCTCGACCCGATAACCCTTCGCCAGCCTGACGCCTCGCATGTCAATGCGAAGATCCAGGGCCCTTCCAGCGGGCGCGACGGTCTCGAAAGAAGAGGTGCTACCGCGATAGGCCAGCAGTTCGACTTCCTTAGGAGTTTCTCCCGGATTTCTCCAGGAGAATAGGGCGCTCAGGCAGGTCAATAATAGGATCGCCGCGGCAGCCGCGCTCCATCGGAGACCGTGTTCATGGCGGCGTGGAGATGGCATTCTGCGCAGATTCCCAGCGTAGGCCGAAGTCGCCGCCTTCATCAGCTGCACATAGTCGTCGATTTCGGCGAACGTGGCCTGGCATTGTTCGCAAAACAACAGATGTTCTTCAACCCCCCCGATTTGATTCTCCGGTAAGCGATCAAAAAGGTACTCCTCGAATGCATCCTCTTCAGGATGCCTCGACGTAATTGCTTTCATGTTCACAGCCTGTCCCCCGCGCCGTGCCAAACTGAGACTCAGTTCCTTAGTGGGACAGACTGGCGGAAGTTCTCACAAAAACTGAATTCAATGCGCGATGAGTCAGCTTTTTCTTGCCCAACTCCCCAAATCTAGCCTTTGCGCGAGACTTGAGCAGCCGAAACTGTGTCTCGGTGAGGGCCATTTCCGAACAGATCTGGTCGTGAGGCTGCTCCAGGAGATAAAACCGCGTTAGAATCTCACGATCCCGATCGCAAAGCTCTCCAAGTACGTGGTTGATTAAGGCTGCTCTCTGGCTGAAGATTGCCTTCTGTTCCGGGTTCTCTTCAGGATCGGCCAGCCTTACGGTGGAATCAAGGTCGATCTGGTCGCGCCGGGTATGCACGACTTTGTCGATATGCGCAGCCACCTGCCTGCGGACGATCGTGCGAACAAAACCCATTAAGCGAGAGGGTTCCCGCAATTCACCCCGCCGGATCGCCTGCACCACCACGACAAATGTGTCATGGACTTTGTCGTCGAGTTCCTGTGGGCCTAACTGACGGCAAAGATAGAACCGGATCCCCTTGGAAAACAGCTGGTAGAGCTCCTCCATTCCGTCGGTTTCGCTGGCTCTGATGCGGTCGACCAGCGCGACCCATTCGGCGTAGGATTCCGATTCCTCCAGAGCCTTCGATCCTTCCTGCTCCCCGGACTCCGCATGCGGTGCGCCAGCTTCGTGAAGCGATTCCTGTTTCAACGAAGCCGCCACAGCCTCCGCGACCGCGCGCGCTATCCCTTCCGTTGCGATCGTTGGTGGAGTCAATTCGTTCCGGCCGCTCATCGCGCGCCTCCAGTAATCTGGTAGGCAGCCCAATAGGAGGGCTCCGCTCTCCACGTCCCGGAGTTCAACATCTCCAACTGGCTCAACCGCAGCGATTCGGCTGCGGGGAAATGGCGCAGGTTTCTGTAAAAACTGGCCAACAGATCCCCATTTGAGTCCAATACGGGCCACGATGTCGCCAGGACCGAGGCGGCGCCGGCCATTTCCCACGATCTGGTGAGCCCGAGCAATCCCGCACCGTCAACAGCATCGCCCGATCCCGAATCACATCCCGTCATCGACACCACCGCGTCCGGAACCCGCAGAGCGGCTATGTCGGTGGAGGTCAGAAACTCGGCCTGGCCTTGTTTGTCCAGGCCGAACGCGATCAGTGCCGTGCTGCCAGCAGAAATCACGTGCGTCGCCAGATGAATCACTGCGGGTGATTCCGCTAAATGGCTCAAAAATAGATCTCTTCGTGCCTCCATTCCCTCCAGCAGGAGGGCGGGCTGGCCCCAATTGGCGGCGCTTGCCCGCACTTCGGCGCCGCTGCCGACCAAACGCCCCAACTGCGTCGCCGGACCTGCCGCGCGCACGGGACGGAACCAGCGCAGCCCCTCGGGCTTCGCCCAACGGGGATCCGCCACGTTGTAAATTGGATCTCCAACACCAAGGAACCAGCCGGTTCCCACCTCCGGGCGATTGCTCAGCAGCATTGCCCCAGGTATCGTCTGCACCGAATGCTTCGACACCAGATAACTCACTTTGCCACTCCCACGCTTTGTCACCAGCGCGGAGAAAGGCACACGAAATAAGATTCCATCCAAGGAGAGCAGCCAGCGAGGCTTATTTTCCGCCTCCGGCCCAATCCCTCCAAACAGTTCTTTATAAAGCTTTTCGCCTAACTCCTCCGCCTCCGGCCGTCCCGACCTGACGGCCTCCTCAAACGCCACAACCTCCGTCCGGATCGCATTTTTCCCGGCGATGATCCGCCATCGGAAGCTATCCCGGGTGACCTCCCATCGGCACGACTCCCTGTCCCCGAGATGAAAACTCAACAATGCTTCTGATTTACTTAGCCCCTGTTGAAAATGTATAAGTGAACTCTGACTGCGAAAAATCTCGGGGTTCTTTACTATAAATCCCAGTCCCGCTTTGGCCTCCATCTCCACGAGTTCCAAACGGAGACGCCGCGACTCCTCACTGGGTGTTTTCTTTCCTGGCATTTTCGAATCGGCAATCCGAAGCTTTCCTAGTGTTTCCCAATACTCGGGAGGCGTTTTCTTTCTCCACGCATCTGCGAGCGCCAGACTTTCCCGTAGGCTTGCGGCGCGGTTTAGCTCCGCTGCTCCGAAAGCCTCCTCGGCCCAGCGCGGGTCGCCGGTGCGATCTGCCTCGCTTGCGGCGGCATCCACGAAGGAAGAAAACACGAGTTGTTCCAATTGCCGGTCCGCAGCTGTCAGCGAGGCGCTGGCCGGCAGAACGCCGGCTCGCCATCTCGATGCCGACTCAACGGCATCCTGCAAATCCGTCAGCGCCTCCCGTGTCCGGCCCTCGGCCAAGCGAATCCGCCCTCGTTGATTCTTCAGCAGGTAGGCAGGAGCCTTCACCGCGGCATTCAGGGCAAGATCGGTATACCGCGCCGCCTCTGGCAAGTCTCCCAGGGCAAGCTTCACTGCTCCCATCGAGCCCCACGAATATCCCAGGTCCCGCCGGGCGAACTTCTCCCGCAACGCAATCCCCTCGCCCACCGCCTGTTCGGCTGCCTCCGCGCGTCCTTCCCGGAGCAGCGCCTCCCCGAGCAGATCGAGCCCCAGCGCTTCGAGTTGTTTGTCGCCTGCTTTCCTCGCGGCCTCGATCCCTTCCCGACAGAGCGGAGTGGAGCGTCCGTCCTTCTCCAGCTTCTCGTGAAGCCGCGCAAGTTGAAGAAGAAGATTGGGGAGATAGTAGGGCTTCCGCAACGTTCGCACGGCTGCGCGGCCATCCTCGGCCTCGCGCCGGGCAGAATCGAAATCGTAGACCTGAAAATAGACGCTCGACAAGTTGACGGCGATCGCGCCGAGGGTCACCCGGTCGCCGATCGCCTTGGCGCGCCGCTTTGCCTCCAGCAGGGTTTCGAGGGCGGCCTGATAACGCAGCTCGGTGATGTCGCAAGCGGCAATGCCGTTCAGATATCCCACGGCCGCGCGCTCATCATGGCGGCGCAACGCATCCGCGTACCCCTGTCTGTAATAGGACTCCGCGGAAACAAGATCGCCCGTCCGGCGCGCCTTGTCGGCTTGTCTTGCGATGATTTTCGATTCGGGCGTGCCCCACCAGGTCCCGAAGTCAGGCGCTTCGGACCGGATGGGCGGCGAAGGGCTCTGCCAGACCATCCACAGCGTGAGGATCACGCAAAGGCACCTTGGAATGGCCGCCATTGCCGATCTACCGCTAACGGAACATAG
>JBBIVT010000047.1:0-33557 GCA_037439565.1 Acidobacteriota bacterium
CGCTCTGACCGGCGGTCAGGGTCACGGGAGCGGTGATGCCGCTGATGCTGAATCCGCCGCCGCTGACGGAAACTTGTGAAATCGTGACGGTCGATCCGCCGGTGTTGGTGACAGTCTCGGAGAGGGTGGAGTTGTTGCCCACCTGGACGTTGCCGAAGCTCAGGCTGGTCGGGTTGGCGGAGAGTGCACCGGCTGCTACCCCAGTTCCCGACAACGGAATCGTAAGCGTCGGATTCGAAGCGTTCGAAGTGATCGTGATGCTGCCGCTGGCCGCGGCCGCCGAAGCCGGGGCGAACTTCACGCTGAAGGTCGCGCTCTGACCGGCGGTCAGGGTCACCGGAGCGGTGATGCCGCTGATGCTGAATCCACTGCCGCTGACCGACGCCTGCGAAATGGTGACGCTCGATCCGCCGGTGTTGGTGACGGTCTCAGACAGCGTGGAGTTGTTGCCGACCTGAACGTTGCCGAAACTCAGGCTGGTCGGATTAGCGGTCAGAGCACCAGCAGTGACTCCGATGCCATCGAGCCCGATCGTGAGCGTTGGGTTGGAAGCGTTCGATGTAATCGTGATACTGCCGCTGGCCGCGCCCGCCGAAGCCGGGGCGAACTTCACGCTGAAGGTCGCGCTTTGACCGGCCGTCAAGGTGACCGGAGCGGTGATGCCGCTGACGCTGAATCCGCTGCCGCTGACCGAGACTTGCGAAATGGTGACGCTCGTTCCGCCGGTGTTGGTGACGGTCTCACTGAGGTTCGTGCTGTTGCCGACCACCACGCTGCCAAAGCTCAGGCTGGTTGGATTGGCCGAGAGTGCGCCAGCTGTGACGCCGGTGCCACTCAACGGGATCGTCAGCGACGGGTTCGAGGCGTCCGAGGTAATTGTGATGCTGCCACTGGCGCTGCCCGCCGAGGCCGGGGCGAACTTCACGCTGAACGTGGCGCTCTGGCCCGCCGTCAACGTGACCGGCGCCGTGATGCCACTCACGCTATAGGCGCTGCCGCTGACCGAAACTTGCGAGATGGTGACGGTCGATCCGCCGGTGTTGGTCACGGTCTCACTCAGGTTCGTGCTGTTGCCGACCACCACGCTGCCGAAACTCAGGCTGGTTGGGTTGGACGAGAGTGCGCCAGCAGCCAGGCCGGTGCCACTGAGGGGAATCGTCAGGGTCGGATTGGAGGCGTCCGAGGTGACGGTGATGCTGCCGCTCGCCGCGCCCGCCGAGGCCGGAGCGAACTTCACACTGAATGTAGCGCTCTGTCCAGCCGTCAACGTGACCGGCGCGGTAATGCCACTCACGCTGAACCCGCTGCCGCTGACCGAAACCTGCGAGATGGTGACGGTCGATGCGCCGGTGTTGGTCACGGTTTCAGAGAGCGTGGAGTTGCTGCCCACCTGGACGCTGCCGAAGCTCAGGCTGGTTGGGTTGGCTCCGAGGGTGCCTGGCGCGACGCCCGTGCCCGAGAGTGGAATCGTTACGGTTGGATTCGACGCGGTGGAGGTAATGGTAACGCTGCCGGTCGCACTGCCTGCCGCAGCGGGACTGAAGGAAACGCTGAAGGTGGCGCTCTGTCCGGCGCCCAGCGTGACTGGAGTAGTAATGCCACTCACACTGAATCCGCTGCCGCTGGCCGAGATCTGCGAGATGGTGACGCTCGATCCGCCGGTGTTGGTAATGGTCTGAGTAAGGGTCGACTTGCCGCCCACCACGACGTTGCCGAAGCTGAGGCTGGTCGGGCTGACGCCGAGCGATCCGAGGGTCACGCCGACGCCGGTTAGAGGCAGGTTCAGCGGAGAATTGGTGTCATTGGAGGAGATGCTGAGTGTCCCGTTGGCTGTGCCGGTGGCCTGCGGAGTAAAGGTAACCGTGAGGTTCGTCGACTGGCTTGGGCTCAGCGTGAGCGGGGTCGTGATGCCGCTGACCTGATATCCCGCGCCGCTGGCGGAAACCAGCGAAATGTTCACGTCCGAAGAACCATTGTTGGTGAGAGCGATGGTTTGCTGCTGGCTGCTGCCCACCACGACGTTGCCGAAATCGGCTCCAGCCGGACTGGCAGAGAGCGAGCCGCTCGATCCGGTTCCAGTCAGATCGAGGGTCGCGGTGGCATCCGTCGCGGAACTGGAAATGTTGATCTGCGCAGTGTAGGACGTAACTGCCTTCGGGGTGAATTTGATGCTGAAGGTTGCGGTCTGGCCGGCGTCGATGGACATGGGCAGGCCAGTGGCGACCAGCGAGAAATATTGGGTGGTGATGGCCGCGCTGCCGACGGTAACCGTCTGGTTCTCACCGTTGGTGGCGGTGAAGGTCAGGGTCTTGCTGGAGCCGACGGGCACGGTTCCGAAGTCCACGGAGGTGCCGCTAAACGTGAGGCTGCCGGTCGGAGGGGGCGGCTGACTGCTGCCGACGCTCAATCCCTGACAGCCGACTAGGAAGAGGAGACCCAGCAAGGCCAAAACCGCGCCTGCCACCTTGTGCGCATGAGACTTAAACGGGGGACGGCTCATCTCGCACAGTGTCGGTTGGCAACTGGACACTCGGTAGATTCCCTAGGTACTAGAGACAAGCCCGCCCGAAAGGCCAGAATTGACGCGACTTTTGCGGTTGGGACAACAGTCGAAAGTCACCAGAAAAATCACAGGCGCCGCGGGAGCAGGGCCGTCCGGTATAATCTGCGAACGCGAAGGAAGGGCGAAAGCAGGGCTGGCTCCTGGACTGATTAAGGATGATCGTCAGAATCTTCGAGGACAAGAGAGTTTCGGCGCAGGCGGCGGCGGTTCAGGCCGCGAACCGGCTGCGTCAGGCGATTGCCGCGCGTGGGCAGGCCCGCATTATCGCCGCTACGGGTACATCGCAGTTTGAGTTTCTGGAAGCGCTTACGTCCACGCCGGGAATCGATTGGAGCCGGGTTGAGGCTTTCCACCTCGATGAATACGTGGGAATTCCTGCGACGCACCCGGCGAGTTTCCGCAAGATCCTTCTGGAACGGCTGGTGAAGAAGACCGGCATCCCGAGGTTCCACGGTCTTGCGGGCGACGCGGCGAATCCGTTGCAGGCCGCTCGCGATGTGGGGCAACGGCTGGCTGCAGCCGCTGTGGATGTGGCGTTTCTTGGGATTGGCGAGAATGGACACATCGCGTTTAACGATCCGCCCGCCGATTTCGTAACGGAAGAACCCTATCTGCTGGTGGATTTGGACGAGGCTTGCCGGAGGCAGCAGGTGGGCGAGGGTTGGTTCGCGAGTCTCGCCGACGTTCCCACGAAGGCCATCTCCATGTCGCCGCGGCAGATTCTGAAAGCACAAGCGCTCATTGTGGTGGTTCCGGACTTGCGGAAGGCCCAGGCGGTGAGGAATTGCCTGGAGAGCGAAATCAGTCCCATGGTTCCGGCGTCGATTTTGCGGACGCATCCGGATGCGACGGTGTATCTGGACACAGACTCAGCTTCTCTGCTGAGTGAGGAGTTTCGGCGGAGCGTCGAGGCGGAGTCGAGAACCTAGTGCAGCGCGCCGCAAGTAGTGAACGTTGATATTGTGTCTTGATCGCATCACCTGTGGTGTTCGGCTGTCAGGACCTTGAACCACAGGGGGCGCAGAGGAACACAGGGGGAAACCGGCGGGGCATCCGCGTCCGTGTTTGCCGCACTCCATGATGAACTCCCCGAATTTGCGGAAGCCGATCCGCCGCCTGCGCTGGTGGATTGGCGGATTGCTGTTCGCTTCCACGGTCATCAATTACATGGACCGGCAGACGCTGTCGCTGCTGGCGCCGTATCTGAAGCTGCAATATCACTGGAGCAATTCCGATTACGCGAATCTGGCGATTGCCTTTCGAGTGGCTTACTCCCTGGGTCAGACAATTTTC
Source organism: Acidobacteriota bacterium (assembly GCA_037439565.1). Classification (GTDB taxonomy): domain Bacteria; phylum Acidobacteriota; class Terriglobia; order Bryobacterales; family Bryobacteraceae; genus Palsa-187. The sequence goes on from JBBIVT010000047.1 coordinate 3,857, forward strand.
GGCAAGCTGATGGACCGGCTGGGGACGCGACGCGGGTTGACGATCACGGTGATCGGCTATTCGCTGATCTCGATGCTGACGTCGCTGGCCAGCGGATTGCGAAGCTTCGCCTTTTTCCGCTTTCTGCTGGGCGCGGGAGAATCGGCCAACTGGCCCGCAGCGACGAAAGCGGTCGCCGAATGGTTCCCGAAACGCGAGCGGGCGCTGGCCACGGCGCTTTTCGACAGCGGTTCGTCGGTCGGTGGCGCGGTCGCTCCGTTTCTGGTTCTATGGATTTACTTTCGCTGGGGATGGCGACCAGCCGTGATGATCCCCGGCACGCTGGGATTTTTCTGGCTGATCGCGTGGCGGTGGCTGTATTACTCGCCGGAACAACACGACCGGATCGGCGCCGATGAATTGCAGATGATCGTCGCCGATAAGAGCGAATCGGCATCCGGGGACTCAGGGCGCGATCGCACTCCGTGGACAAGGCTGCTGCGGCTGCCGCAGACCTGGGGCGCGATCATCGCGCGCGCTTTCACCGATCCGGTCTTCTTTTTTATCGCGGAGTGGTTCCCGATTTACCTGGTGGCGAAAGGAATCGAATTGAAGAGCGGCTTGATCGCGATCTGGATTCCGTTCATCGCCGCGGATGTGGGCAGCTTCTTCGCGGGTGCAGTGTCGGGCGCGCTGATTCAGCGCGGCTGGTCGCTCGGGGCGGCGCGCAAGCTTCCAATTATTTATGGCGGGATCGGCATGACGCTTCTCATTCCGACCATCTTCACCACGAATCTGTACATGATCGCGTTCCTGTTCGCGGCGGTGACGTTCACCTACGCGGGGTTCACGACCATGGCCAACGTGCTTCCCTCCGACCTGTTCGCGAGCGAGTCGGTGGCGTCGGTGAGCGGGTTGAGCGGCACGGGAGCGGGGATTGGCACGATCATTGCGTTCAAACTGATCGGGTATTTTTCCGACGCGCGGCAATCGGCGGGCACGCACTCGTTCGATCCGATCCTGATTGCGGCGGGCATTATTCCCCTGCTGGGGATGTTTCTGGTGCTCGCGTTGCTGCGCAATAATCGGGCAACGGATGAAGGATGGGTGCGCCGCATCTGATTCTTGGGTACACTCGGGGCGAATGATTTTCTGCTCGGCGTCATCCCGAGCGGAGCCGGTTTTAAGGCGGAGCGAGGGATCCCGGCGCAAGAAGTGTTTCGAGGAAGATCCCTCAGCCCGCTGGTGAAAACGCGGGCCTTCGGGATGACGCCGTAGAAGAGGAGCCACCCTCGAAGAGATGGAGCACGCTTGAAAATCACCGACGCCAAGGTGCTTATCAGTTGCCCGGGACGAAATTTCGTCACACTGAAGATCACGACGGACGACGGAATTTACGGGCTGGGCGACGCCACGCTGAATGGGCGCGAACTGGCGGTCGCTTCGTACCTGGCCGACCACGTGGTTCCCTGTCTGATCGGGCGCGATCCGTTCCAGATCGAAGACATCTGGCAGTATCTGTATCGTGGGGCGTATTGGCGGCGCGGGCCGGTCACGATGACCACCATTGCCGCGGTCGACACTGCGCTGTGGGACATTAAAGGCAAGGCGCTGAAGACGCCGGTGTACAACCTGCTCGGCGGCCAGAGCCGCAGCGGCGTTCTGGTCTACGGACACGCGAACGGTCGCGATGTGGAGGAGACGATCGACCAAGTCCTGCATTACAAAGAACTTGGATATCTTGCAATCCGCGCCCAGAGCGGGATTCCCGGGATTCCTTCCACCTACGGAGTGGCCGGCGGCAAGTCCACGTATGAGCCCGCGGAAAAGGGATTGCCTCCGGAGAATGTGTGGTCGACCGAAAAGTATTTGCTGCAGGTTCCGAAATTGTTCGAGGCCCTGCGGCTGAAGTTCGGCGACGATCTTCATCTGCTGCATGACGTGCATCACCGGCTGACGCCGATTGAAGCCGCAAGGCTGGGAAAATCGCTGGAACCCTATCATCTTTTCTGGATGGAAGATCCGGTCGCGGCGGAGTTGCAGGAAGGCTTCCGCTTGATTCGCCGGCACACGACCACGCCGATTGCCGTAGGCGAAGTGTTCAACGCCGTGTGGGACGCGCACATTCTGATCACCGAGCAACTGATCGACTATCTGCGGATGACGGTGGTGCACGGCGGAGGCATCACGCATCTGCGCAAGATCGCGGCGCTGGCGGAAATGTATCACGTGCGCACCGGCAGTCATGGGGCTACCGATCTTTCTCCTGTGGCGATGGCGGCGGCGTTGCACTTCGATCTGTGGGTCAATAATTTCGGCATTCAGGAATACATGCCGCACACGCGTGAGACGGATGAAGTCTTCCCGCATGCATATTCGTTCCAGAACGGATCTCTGCATCCGGGCGATGCGCCGGGATTGGGCGTGGATTATGACGAACAGCTGGCGGAGAAATTTCCGTACGAGCGTGCCTACCTGCCGGTAAACCGCAAGCTCGACGGCACGATGTTCAACTGGTAACAGTGAGGAATCATGGGCTACAAAGCGCTGGATCTTGAAGGCAAAGTCGCGGTGGTGGTGGGAGGCAGTTCGGGCATCGGGCGAGTGCTGGCGCTGGGCCTGGCGAAGGCCGGCGCGGATGTGATTTCGAGCGCGCGCCGGATCGAGATGGTGAACCAACTGGCCGGCGAAATTGAAGCGCTCGGCCGGCGCTCGTTGCGTCTCGCCTGCGACGTGGACAAGCGCGAATCGATCGAGAACCTGCGCGACGCCTGCCTGAAGGAATTCGGCAAGGTCGACATTCTGGTGAACGCCGCCGGCATCACCAAACGCGCGCCCACGCTGGACTATCTGGAGTCCGACTGGAATCGCATCATGGAAACGAACCTGACGGGCACGTTGCGATCGTGCCAGGTGTTCGGATGCCATATGATCGAGCGCAAATACGGGCGCATCATCAATATCGCGTCGATGGGATCGTTCCTCGCTTTGTTTGAAGTGGCGGCGTATTCGGCGAGCAAGTCGGGACTGGCCTCGCTGACGAAGTCGCTGGCGATCGAGTGGGCGAAGCACGGAATCTGCGTGAATGCGATCGCGCCGGGATACTTCCGCACGCCGCTGAGCGAGAAACTGCTGGTTGGCACGGGGCGCGGCAACGAAGTCATGATGCGCACCCCGATGAACCGTTTCGGAGAACTCGAAGAATTGGTGGGTGCGGCGGTGTTTCTCGCCTCCGACGCAGCCAGCTTCGTGACCGGGGTGATTCTGCCGGTGGATGGCGGAGTGCTGGCGAGCGGGGTGAATCAGTAGAGCCGGCAGGGGCTGACAGTCCGGCCTTTGCAAGCCTTACGGCACGACTGAAGTCGTGCCCTTCGCGCTGGTTACGGCTTCGGAGTCCCACGTCTCGCAATGGCGAAGCGACGTGGGGCATCACAGCCTGAGCGTTCGGGTACGAGCGCCTCTATCCGCGACAGGCTGCTCGCGTCGTCGCTACGGCCTGCACTAACTCGCGCGCGGCAGCCGAAATCTTTTTCAGATTGCCCTCGCGCAAGGCTTGGGCATCGACCAGATCCGCGCCAACTCCAATGGCGAACGCACCTGCCGCAATGTATTCCGCCGCGTTCGCCGCATTCACTCCGCCAGTGGGAATGAACAATGCCGTCGGAAACGGCGCCCTTAGCGACTTCAGATATTTCGCTCCACCGACATTGCCGCAGGGGAAAATCTTGATCAGCTTCGCCCCGTATTCGCGCGCAGCCATCACTTCCGTGGGTGTAAGCACACCTGGGATGGCCAGCTTGTCGTGCTTGCGCGCCGTGTCCATCACCGCAACCGAGGTTCCTGGACTGACCAGAAATCTCGCGCCTGCTTCCAGGCATTCTTCGGCCTGCGTTGCGCTGGTCACCGTGCCGGCACCCACCAGCACGTCATCGCCACAACGATGGGCGATTCCGCGGATCACCGCCAACGCATTCGGCACCGTCATGGTGATTTCCAGTATTGGAATGCCGCCGGCCCAGATCGCATCTACCGCGCGGTTTGCTTCTTCCACGCTGGCGGCGCGCACCACGGGCACGATGCCCACCTCTCCGATCCTGTGCACTACCTGTTCAATGTCCATACTCTCCTTCTGGGCAGGCTCATCGTTCGATGCGCGCGGTACGCGATGTCATTGCCTGTAACACTTCCTGCATCGTCGCCATGGTGGTGTCGCCGGGAGTCGTCATGGCCAGCGCGCCGTGCGCCGCACCGCACTCCACGCACCACTGCGGATCTTTTCCCGAGAGGAATCCGTAGATCAGGCCTGAGGCGAACGAGTCGCCGCCGCCCACGCGGTCGTAGATCTCAAGATCCTCCCGCACCGGCGCTTCGTGGAACGAGCCGTCGCAATAGCACAGCGCTCCCCAGTCGTTGCGCGACGCGGTCTTCGCGTTGCGCAGCGTCGTGGCGATCACCGACATTGACGGGTACTGCTTCACGACATTGCCGATCATTTGCTTGAAGCCGGAGGCGTCGAGCTTGGAATGATGCTCATCGAGACCGGCCACCGGGAATCCCAGCGCGGCGGTGAAGTCTTCTTCATTGCCGAGCATCACGTCGACCAAGGGGGCAAGGCGGCGGTTCACGTCCTGCGCCTTGGCCTTCCCGCCAATCGACTTCCACAGCGAGGCGCGATAGTTCAAGTCGTAGGAAATCACCGTGCCGGCGCGCTTGGCTGCTTCCATGGCTTCCTGCGCGACGAGTGGAGCGGTCTCCGAAAGCGCGCAGAAAATTCCGCCGGTGTGAAACCAGCGCGCGCCGTCCTTCGAGAAAATCTTCTCCCAGTCAATTTGACCGGGCTTGAGTTGGGATGCCGCGGTGTGGCCGCGATCGGAGCATCCGACGGCCGCGCGGACACCGAATCCGCGCTCGGTGAAGTTCAGCCCGTTGCGCACGTCGCGGCCGACGCCGTCGTAAGGGATCCAGCGGACGTAGTCTTGTGCGACGCCGCCCTGCAGCATCAGATCTTCCACGAGCCGTCCCACAGGATTGTCGGCGAGCGCGGTGACGATGGCCGTGTCCATGCCAAAGCAGCGCCGCAAGCCGCGCGCCACGTTATATTCGCCGCCGCCCTCCCAGGCGCGGAAGCTGCGTGCCGTGGAAATGCGCCCGTCGCCGGGATCAAGGCGCAGCATCACTTCTCCCAGGCTCACGAGGTCCCAGCGGCAGTCACGCTTTGCTTTCAGGTTGAGTTGGGCCATATCAGCAGTTGAGAAAGAATAACGCGGCATGGCGCTGGAGGGAAATCTTGAAGGATTTTCATCAGGTGAATATGGAAGATCCCATCGCGGGATGGAGAAGAGCAGGCTGACGGCATGGCGTCGTCCGTTCGGCGTTAAGCGGGCATCAGCCCCTTGTAGATCGCCATGCCGACGACCGAATCGATCTGCAGGGCATCGAGCGCGTCGACTTCCTGCTGGTTGCGAATGCCTCCGGCAACGATGAGTTGCCGTGTAGTCAGAGCGCGCAACTCGCGGACAACGTCGAAAGGAATGCCCTGCAGCAGGCCTTCGGTGTCAATATGGGTGTAGAGAAACGCGCTGCAGTAGGCGTCGAGCGCGTGCAGCATGTCCTGGGCGGTAATCGTGGTGCCTTCCTGCCAGCCCTTAATCGCGACTTTGCCGCCCTTGCAGTCGGCGGCGAAGACCAGATGATCGGGGCCTATCTCGATGGCCGCCTGCGCCGCGAAGGCCACGTTGATTGCACCCGCCGAGATCAGCGACGAGCCCAGGATCACGCGCTTCGCCCCGGCTTCGAGCAGCGCCTGGGCATCTTGGACGGTGCGAATCCCGCCACCAACCTGGCAGGGGAGCTGACTTGCGAACTTGCGCACCAGGGCGCGATTTTCGCCGCGCCGCATGGCCGCGTCGAGATCAATCAGCTGCACGAGCGGATATTTCGAGAAACGCTCGACCCATGCGTCGAAGTCGTCGAACTCCAGCGCTTTGCGGCTGCCCTGTTCGAGCTGCACGATTTTGCCGCCCATCAGATCGATGGAAGGAATCAGCATGGAAACCTCACCGGGATGCCCTCAGAACGTAAATGCTGCTTCAGATCGCCGAGCGAACTCAGACCGTAGTGAAAGATCGATGCAGCGAGGGCGGCGTCGGCGTGGCCGTCGCGAAAGACCTCGGCAAAATGGGCTGCTCCGCCGGCGCCGCCGGACGCGATCACCGGTATGCGGACCGCATCGGCGATGGCGCGCGTGAGGTCGCAGTCGAAGCCGGACGCCGTGCCGTCGCGATCCATCGAGGTGAGTAAGACTTCCCCTGCGCCGCGAGATTCGGCTTCCAGCGCCCATTCCACGGCGTCGCGCCCAGTGGGCTTGCGGCCTCCCTGGACAAAGGCTTCCCAGCGAGACCCGGTTCGCTTGGCATCAATGGCGACGACCACGGCCTGCGAGCCGAAGCGCTCGGCGATGCGCGTGATCAGCGAAGGATCATCGATTGCCGCCGAGTTTACGCTGATCTTATCCGCGCCGGCCGCGAACACGCTCGCAGCTTCTTCGAGCGAGCGAATCCCGCCGCCGACGGTGAACGGGATGAACAGTTGACGAGCCGTTCGACGCACGGTGTCGAGCAGCGTGGCTCGCCGCTCGTGCGCGGCCGAGATGTCGAGGAGCACAATTTCGTCCGCGCCCGACTCGGCGTGCGCCTTGGCGAGTTCCGCCGGATCGCCGGCGTCGCGCAAGTTCACAAACTGTACGCCCTTCACCACGCGGCCATTGTGCACGTCGAGACAGGCGATGATGCGTTTGGTCAGCATATTAGAGATCACAGAAATTCGAGAGCACCTTCAACCCGGCGTCTCCGGACTTTTCGGGATGAAACTGCACCCCGAACACGTGATCGCGTTCGACCGCCGCGGAAAACTCCCCGCCGTATTCGCAAGACGCAACATTGGCGCCGGTCAGAGGAGCGCGGAACGAATGGGTGAAGTAGACGAAGGGAAGCTCATCCAGCCCGCGGAACAGATTCGATGCAGGCGAGATCTGGATCTGGTTCCAGCCCACATGCGGCGATTTCACCGTGGCTGGAAAGCGTCCACACTCGCCGGGGAACAGGCCGAGTCCCGGAGTTTCAGGCGACTCAGCGCTGCGTTCGAACATCCACTGCATGCCGACGCAGATGCCAAGAAAGGGCACGCCGCGCGAAATCAGCGAGGCAATCGCATCTCGCAGCCCGGACTTGCTCAGCGCCGCCGTGGCCGCGAAGTGGCCCACACCGGGCAAAACTATTTTCTGCGATTTCGCAACTTGTGCAGGATCGGCCGTAATCACGCACTCCTGTCCCAGGAGGTCGAGCGCTTTTTTGACCGAGACCAGATTGCCCGCGCCGTAGTCGACAATGGCAATCATCACAGGACTCCCTTGGTGCTCGGCAGCAGACGCTGCATGCGGCGATCGCGCCAGCAGGCCGCGCGAACGGCACGCGCGAATGCCTTGAACAGCGCTTCGATTTTGTGATGGTTCGATCGGCCGTAGAGTGTCTTCACATGGACGTTGGCGCGAGCTCCGCGCGCAAAGCCTTCGAAGAAATCCGGCACCAGTTCCGATTGCAGATCGCCCACCAGCCTCACGCGCACCCTCGTATCGACCACGGCGGCGGTGCGTCCGCAGAAGTCCACTGCGGCCATGCCCATGGTTTCATCCATCGGCATCAGGAAGTATCCGGCGCGCAAGATGCCGCGTTTGGTGCCCAGAGCCTTGTCAAAGGCCTGGCCGAGCACGATGCCGACGTCTTCGACCGTGTGATGCTGATCGACGTCGAGGTCGCCGTTCGCTTTCAGCGTGAGGTCGAAACCGCCGTGATGCGCGAACAACTCAAGCATGTGATCGAAGAAGCGAATGCCAGTTGCGATGTCGTATCGGCCCTTACCTTCGATGGTCAGGGCGATGCGAATCTGCGTCTCTTTGCTGCTACGTTCGATGTTGCCTTTTCTCATAAGCGTGCTCCGTGGGCGAGGCCGAGTTGTTCGACCACTTCCTGCAGGGCCGTTAGCAGGCGGTCCGTATGTTGCGGCGGGCCAAGCGTGAAGCGGACGCAGCCCACGCAGCCGTAATCGCTCGAGCGATCGCGCGTCAGAATTCCGCGCTGCCGCATGGATTCGACAAAGGCCGCGGATTCCGTCGCGGTTGCGCCGACGCGAGCCAGCACGAAATTCGCCTGACTTGGCCAGAACGGAATTCCACGTTCGCGGAAGATCTGTTCCAGCCTTCGCCGGCCATCGAGGACTTCACTTCGATATTGCTCAATGTACGCTTGATCGGCGAGCGCAGCCGGCAAGCAGGCCAGCGCGATGGCATTCACGTTGTAGGGCGAACACACGCGACGCACAGAGCGCATGGGCTCGCCATGGCCGACCAGCACGCCGACCCGCAGGCCAGCCATGCCGTAGACTTTAGAGAAAGTGCGCGCCACGAAGAGGTTCGGGAAATCCCCATGGCTCGGAAGCATCGTCTTCCCGTAGAAGTCGAAGTACGCCTCATCGACGAGCAGCGCGGCGTGCGGGGCCGAGCGCGCGATGTGCTCCAATTGCTGCCGCGGCACGACGCCGCCGGTTGGGTTATTGGGATTCGCGATGGCGACCACCCGCGTACGCGAGGTAATGCGCTCCAACACCGCATCCACGGGGAATTGCAAATCCTCCTTCGCAGGAATCGCGACCAATTCGGCGCCCGCCGCCATCATATAAATGCGGTACATCGAATATGTGGGGACCACGAGCAGCGCTTCATCACCGGGAGCGAGATATGTCTGGCAGAGGAGATGGATCGCCTCATCAACACCGTTAGTGAGCAGCACTTCTTCCTTTGCGACTCCCAGGAACTCCGCGACCGTAGCCTCGACGGGCTCGCGCTCGGGATAGCGCGCCAAATCTTCCAGCCCGATCGTCCGCAGTCGTTCCAGGACGCGCGGGGAGCAGCCGACGGTGTTTTCGTTGAAGTCGAGCCGCAGGCCATTGCGTCCCGCGAGCGGCGGATGATAGGTGGGCAGGGTGCGCACGGCATCGCGCGGGCTAAGCATGGTCGCACCTCAGGCGAATCGACTTGGCATGCGCGGGAAGGCCTTCGGCGTGGGCGAGGCCTTCGACGGTCGGAGCGAGCTGGCGCAAGCCTTTTTCTGAAAGCGTCTGAACCGTAATGATCTTCACGAAGTCGAGCACGCTCAGCCCGCCGCGAAATCTCGCCTGCCCCGCGGTCGGCAGCACGTGGTTCGGGCCGGACGCGTAATCGCCGGCTGCCTGCGGCGAATAATTCCCTACAAAGATCGATCCCGCATTGCGGATGAACGGCAGGTCGTCCGGATCGACGGTGATGTGCTCCGGAGCCAACCGATTCGCCCACTCGCGAGCTTGTTTGCGCGAGGGAGCCAGCAGAATCGCTCCACGGCGCCGGAGCGATTCCCGCGCGGTTGGATTGTCGGCGGCGAGCTTTGCAACTTCTTCCGCCATGGCACCCGCCAGCCGCCGTGACGTTGTGATGAAGATGGAGAGCGCCTCAGGATCGTGCTCGGCCTGCGCCACCAAGTCCGATGCGAGAAACGTGGCATCGCCCGAGTCGCTCAGGACCACGGCCTCCGTCGGTCCGGCAAGAAAATCGATCGCGCAATCGAAAGACACGAGCTTCTTCGCGACCGTGACGAACGAATTGCCCGGTCCAACGATTTTGTCCACGCATGGAATCGTCTTTGTGCCGTAGGCCAGGGCGGCGACGGCCTGCGCTCCGCCGACGCGATAGAACTCGCGTACACCGAGCATCGCTGCCGCACCCAGCACTTCCTGCGACGGGCGCGGCGAAACCACGCGCGCATTCTCAACTCCAGCTACCTGCGCCGGGATCACCGTCATCAGCAGCGTCGAGACCAGCGGATAGCGACCGCCGGGGACGTAGCATCCAACCGACTCGAGCGGCTTCACAAGTTGTCCGAGCGTCATGCCGTGGTACATTCGCTGCCAAGTTGCCGGCTTCTGCCATTCACAGAAGCGCCGGATGTTCTCGGCTGCTTCGCGCAGTGATTTACGCAACGGAACAGCCATCGACTTCCACGCCGCCTTCATTTCCGATTCCCGCACGCGCAGCGCCTGGGAACGCCGCAGTCCGTCCCATTGCGAGGCGTAGGCACGGAGCGCGCGGTCTCCGTGGCGCCGAACCTCATTCACGATGCGCCGGACTTTCGGCTCCAGCCGCGCGAACTGCAATTCCCGCTGCGCGAGCTTTTCGACTGCGGACTCCGCCTCCCGGCCCGAGTAGCTGCGCATCACAACACCACCTTGTTCAGCGGATATTCAACGATGCCGGTAGCGTGCGCTTCCTTCAGGCGCGGGATCACCTCCCACGCCGCCGATTCGTCAATTACGGTATTGACCGCCAGCCAATCTTCATCGCTCAAGTGCGAGATGGTCGGCTTCTGCAGCGCGGGGAGCACGGCCAGGACCCGCGTCAGGTTTTCTTTTCGGACATTTAGCATGAGTCCCACGCGATCCTGCGCCTGCATTGCGCCTTGCAGCATCAGCGCAAGATTGTCGATCTTGCGGCGCTTGTCGCGATCGGCGTAGGAGCGCTGGTTCGCGATGAGTTGCGTGTTCGATTCCAGCACCGTCTCCAGGATGCGGAGGCGGTTGGCTTTGAGTGAACTGCCGGTCTCGGTCACTTCGACGATGGCGTCCGCCAGCATGGGCGGCTTTACTTCGGTTGCTCCCCAGGAAAACTCCACGCTGACTTCGACTCCCTTGCGCTGGAAGTACTGTCGCGAGACGTTGACCAGTTCGGTGGCGATGATCTTGCCAGCAAGGTCTTCTGCGCGCTGGAAGCTCGAATCCTCGGGCACGGCGAGCACCCAGCGCACCTTGCCGCGGCTGCGCTTGGCATAGATCAGGTCGCTGACGGTGACCACTTCCAGCCCGCTTTCGACAATCCAGTCGTGCCCGGTCAGGCCGGCATCGATCGCACCGTGTTCCACGTAGCGCGCCATCTCCTGGGCGCGAATCAGCATGCATTCGATCTCGGGATCGGCGGTGCGCGCAAAGTACGAGCGGCCATCGGTGTAAGCGGGAAGTCCGGCGCGGGCGAACAGTTGCAGCGTCGCCTCCTGCAGGCTGCCTTTGGGAATGCCGATGCGGAGTTTCATGAGCGAGCCTCTCTCGTCACCGCGGACTCTCTCACGGTCACCGGCTCGGTAAAGCACGAGCGGGTTCCCCGATGGCACACCACGCCCGCGCCTTCCACTTCCACGCGCACCAGAATCGTGTCCTGGTCACAGTCGGTCATGGCGGTCAGCACGCGCAGGCGGTTGCCCGAGCTTTCGCCTTTGGTCCAGAGTTTGTTGCGGGTGCGGCTGTAGAAGGTCACGTAGCCTTGTTGGAGCGTTTGCTCAAGAGCCTCGCGATTCATGAATCCCACCATCAGCACTTCTCCGTCGCGCGCGTCCTGCACGACGGCGGGAATCAGACCGCCCATCTTGTCGAAGTCGAGTGTTGCGTTTTCCATAAGTGCCTCGTCTCTCTTTACTCCAAATCTGAAAACAAAAAGCCCGCTGAGCGTTTCGCGTCAGCGGGCCGGATTTCCTGATGATTGCTGTGTTGCTAGGTTTGTCTCAGGATCCACAACGCCGCCGACACGCGATGAGCATGGTGATGGTGGCGATGATGGAGATGGGACTGCATCGTTCTCACCTGCATACTATGGGGCGGCAGGCGGCGAGTCAATGATCCGGGGCGCATCGGGCCACGCGTTTTTTCGATAGCTGGCATCGGAATTCCGAATCGGCGTCACCGGCTCGCTGAATTTTGTTGCGCCCGGTGCACCGCATGACTCGTAAGACTCAGTAGAAAGGAGATCGAGATGAGCGGACAAGCAGGAATCGCGCATACGCAGCATGGGGAGAGCTGGCCGGTGGCGGCCGCGTCTCTGTTGCTAGGAGCAGGGTTCTTCGCGCTCTGGTTCTGGTTGCTGCCTTCGTGGCTGGCATTTCGCATGAACGAGCCAGGATGGCGATGGATTGCCGTGGTGCCATCGGTGTTCGGATTTTCGGTGGCCTTGCGCTGCGTGTGGGACTTTGGCTGGACGGGACATGGAACGCCGGCGCCGATGGTGCCTCCGTCGAAGTTGGTGGTCGTGGGATTCTATCGCTACGTGCGCAACCCGATGTACGTGGGATTTTTCACGGGCTGGGCTGGACTCTGGATCATCTTCGGGCGGGCAAACGCAATCCTGATCGCAGCGGCCATCGCGGTCGTGCTGGGCGTGGCTCTATTCGTGAGGTTGTACGAAGAGCCGACCCTGCGCCGGATGTTCGGCGTGGACTATGAGGAATACTGCAGGAATGTGCCGCGCTGGATTCCGCGGCTGCGCGCATGGAAGAAATAGAGAAGCCCCATCCCGCCGGATGGGGCCGTTATTCCTGCTCGAGGGCCTTACGGGTTCGCGCGCATATCGCTTGAAGTGCCGCCGGCAGCCGGCACGTAGCATTTCAGCGCGTAGTCCATCACCATGCGGTCGGCGTTGAAACGCCAGCCCAGAGTGCGGATGGTGCGCTTCATGCGCTTGATCCAGTCTCGCGGCAGGCCGTCGCGATCGCGGCGGTAGTAGAGCGGAATCACTTCCTCGCGCAATGTCCGCATCAAGTCTTCGCCGTCGCGGTTGTCGTGAACACTCATGTTGGAGTGCGTCCGCCCCTGGCCGATGGCAAATCCGTTGAGGCCGTCGTAAGCTTCGGCCCACCAGCCATCGAGAATGGACAGATTCAATCCGCCGTTGAGAACGACTTTCTGTCCGCTGGTCCCCGAGGCTTCCAGAGGCCGCCGCGGATTGTTGAGCCACACATCCACTCCTTGCACAAAGTGGCGGCCGACGTTGATGTCGTAATCCTCGACGAACACGAACTTGTCGCGGAATTTTGCGTCGCGCATCAACTCTGCAATCTGCTGCAGCACGCGCTTTCCGGGTTCATCCAGCGGATGCGCCTTCCCGGCAAACACGAACTGCACCGGGCGGTTCGGATCGTTCACCATCGATGCCAGGCGCTCCATGTCGCTCAGGATCAGGTTAGCCCGCTTGTACGTCGCGAAGCGGCGGGCGAAACCGATGGTGAGCGCATCCGGGCTCAAAATGCGCGCCAAGCGATCGAGAACCTCGTTGGGCTCGCCACGGCGCTCGGCCTGCTCCACCGCGCGGCGCCGCACAAACTCGATCAACTGCGATTTCAGATTGAGGTGTGTTTCCCAGAGCTCGCCGTCATCGACGTTGTCGATGCCCAGCCAGATCTTGGCTTCGCTGCTGCGATGGTGCCAGCCCGTGCCGAGGTGACGGTCATACAAACGGAACATCTGCGGAGCCAGCCACGACGGAACGTGTACGCCGTTGGTGACGTGGCCGATGGGAACATCGTCTTCCAGCTTGTCGCGGAACAGGCCCGTCCACATCGCGCGGGAAACTTCCGCATGCAGCGCCGAAACGGCATTGGCGCGTCGCGAAAGCCGCAAGGCCAGCACGGTCATGCAGAACAGCTCGTCGGGATTATTCGGATTCTCGCGGCCCAGTCCCATCAGGCTCTCCGAGGAAAGTCCCAGCGCTTCACGCAGCGGACCGATATGCTCCTCGATCAGCGCGGCGCTGAAGCGGTCGTGGCCTGCCGGAACGGGCGTGTGCGTGGTAAATACGACCTCCCGGGCCACCCGGGGAACGGCGGCATCGAAACCAATGCCTTCTTCTCCCATCCGCATGCGAACGGCCTCCAGCACCGCAAAGGCGCTGTGCCCTTCGTTCAGATGCAGCACGCCGGGCGAAACGCCGAGCGCCTTCAACGCGCGCAATCCGCCAACCCCCAGCAGCAATTCCTGGCGAACCCGAATACGCGCGTCCCCGCCGTAGAGGCGCGAGGTCAGCTCGCGATCTTCCGGCGCATTGCCTTCGACGTCGGAATCCAGCAGCAGCAAATCGCGCCGTCCGACTTTGACGCGCCACACCTTGGCGAAAAGCTTGCCGCTGCGCGTTTCAATTTCGATGATCACCGGCCGCCCGTCTTTGCCGATGGCCACTTCCATGGGCATCATGTTGACGTCGGTCTTCAGGTATTCTTCGCGCTGCCACCCGCCCAGGTCGAGATGCTGGCGGAAATATCCCTGGCCATAGAAGAGTCCGATGCCGATGAGCGGAATATCCAGATCGGATGCGCTCTTGATGTGGTCGCCGGCTAGCACGCCCAAGCCGCCCGAATACACCGGCAGCGACTCATGCACTCCGAATTCGGCCGAGAAATAGGCCACCGGGTGCGGCCGCAGCACGCCCGTATGGCGCGCTCCCCAGGTACGATCGGCTTCCAGATACTCCAGCATGCGGCGGTAGGCGTAGTTCACGCGGCTGTGCAGCATGATTTCCGCCGCGCGCGCCTCCAGATCCGCCAGCGGGACTTCGGAGAGCAGCGCAATCGGGTTGTTGTTCAACTCATTCCAGCGCGCCGGATCGAGGTCCAGGAAAAGACCGGAGGCGTTGTGATCCCAGCTCCACCACAGGTTCCGCGCCAGGGCCCACAGCCGCTCCTGCAACGGCGCAATAAACCGATCCAGCGTGCGCGCCTCGCTCACCACCGACGCCACCTGCGTGGCCGCCTCGCTCAACATGCGGATTTCCTCTTCGCTGAAGACTCGCGATTCCACCGTCTGCACCACCAGCACGCCTTGCAGCACACCGCGGTCAATCAACGGCACGCCCAGAAACGACTGGTAGGCTTCTTCCCCGGCTTCCTTGAAATACTTGAATCGTGGATGCGTCTTTACCTGCGCGACGGCCAAGGGGCTCACTTGTTCCGCGACCAGTCCAGTCAGACCTTCATGCACGGCCATGCGCAGATCACCGATGCACTCGCGACGCAGTCCCACCGTAGCCGCCAGCACCAGGTTGGCGCGGTCCGGTTCCAGCAGGTAGGCCGAGCACACATCCGTGCGGAACCGCTTGGCAATCAGCGCCACCACGTTCATCAGAGTCTCGGCCGGCTGTCCGCCTTCCGCCGCGAGATTGGCGATCTCCTCGCGCGAAAGAACGACGCCGGCGTCTGGTCCAGCTCCCGCCTTCAATTCAGCTAACTCGTTATCTGTATTCAAAATGAATGCAAAGCCTCCACTGCGGAACATAAACCATCAAGCCTTAGATGCGCAGTCTCGGTGAATGCGCATGACGCCGGTCCCCTGCAAGCGATCAAGGCATGCAGGAGCCGGCGTTGTGTCTATTTTACAGAGGGGGAGACAGGAAACATACGAATAAAATCGCTTTTCTACGCCATCGGTCACTAGCCAAACGGGCTCCCTTAGGCGAGGAGCGCGGTTGCATCTCTCATTGCTTGGGGCTAATCGCTTCTTCAGCACGTTTTCAGATTGGAAGCTACTTATTTTTCCCCGGAATCTTCTTCAGCGCGTGCGCCTGCTCGAACTCCTCGGCCAGCTGACGGGTCGCCAGATTCTCGCGAATGTGGGCCAGCCGCTGCTCCACCTTGTGGAGCGCATGCTCCAGATTCTTCTTGTTGGTGATGGCCACGTCGCGCCACATCGAATACGGACTCGCGGAAATCCGGGTCATCTCCCGCAGAGCGCGTCCGCCTGCCGGCAACAGGGGAGCCTCCGCTCCAAACTCCTCCACCAGGGCCGCCGCGAGTGCGGTCGAAATCATCTGCGGCACGTGGCTGATCCACGCGCACAGCCGGTCATGCTCCTCGGCGGGAAGGATGGCAATGCGGGCGCCCATCTGGTCGATCCATCCCGCAAACTCGGCCAGTGGGCCCTCGTTCAGATTCTGTCCGGGCAGCGGCGTCAGAAACCACACTGCGTCTTTGAACAAATCGGCGTCGGCATACTCAACGCCGCTCATTTCCTTGCCTGCCATCGGGTGACCAGCGAGGAACTTCTTGGGCGCGTTCTTCCCGAAAACCCTGATCGCGCGCTCGACTACCGCCGACTTCGTGCTGCCGACATCGGTGAGCAGGGCCTTCGCCGGAAGCGCCGGCCCGATGCGCTCCATCAGATCGATGATCCCGAGTACCGGCGTGGCCAGCACCACCAGCTGGCTACCCAACACCGCATCTCCCGGCTGCACTGTGCCCCGGTCGATCGCCCCACACTGGCGCGCTTTTTCAAGCGTGCCCTCGCGGTCGCAACCGACAATCTGCCCGGAAAATTTCTTCTTCTTGAGCGCGAGCCCCAGCGACCCGCCAATCAGGCCGGTGCCGATGATCGTGATTTGCCGGATGGCCATAGGAGAAATTGGGTGATTGTGTAATTTGGTAATTGTGCAATTGAAAACTTCTTTGTATCTGCTTTTCAAATTACCCAATTGCCAACTTCCTAATTACCCAATCGCTTCACCCAATCTTTCGTCCCACCGCCGGGGCAATCATCCGCAGCTCGTCCATGAGCTTGGAGAACTGTTCGGGGAACAGGCTCTGCGCGCCGTCGGACCACGCCTTGTCCGGATCGCTGTGCACTTCGATGAGCAGCGCGTCGGCGCCCGCCGCCACCGAAGCCCGCGCCATGGGCGAAACTTTGTCGCGCCGGCCAGTGCCGTGCGACGGATCGGCCGTGATCGGCAGATGCGAAAGCTTGTGAATGATGGGAATCGCCGAAATATCCATGGTGTTGCGGGTGTAGGTTTCGAAGGTGCGAATGCCGCGCTCGCACAGGATCACATCGTAATTCCCGCCGGCCATGATGTATTCCGCCGACAGCAGCAACTCTTCCAGCGTGGCCGCGATGCCGCGCTTCAGCAGCACGGGCTTGCGTACCTTGCCCAGTTCGCGCAGCAAGTTGAAGTTCTGCATGTTGCGCGCGCCCACCTGCAGCGCGTCCACATAGGGCAGCATCATCGGGATCTGCGAGATTTCCATCACCTCGCTGATCACCAGCAGCCCGAACTTTTCTCCCGCCTCGCGCAACAGCTTGAGTGCATCTTCGCCATGCCCCTGAAACGAGTACGGTGAACTCCGCGGCTTGAAGGCGCCGCCCCGCAAGACTTTCGCGCCGGCTTTGGCGACCACCTCGGCGGTGGCGAACAACTGCTCGCGCGTCTCCACCGAACATGGCCCCGCCATCACCACGATTTCATTGCCGCCGACGCCGATCTGGTCCGAGAGCTTGACCACCGTGCCCTCCGGCCGGAAGCGCCGTGCCGCCAGCTTGTAGGGCGCACTGATGCGGTGCACTTCCTGCACGCCCGGCAGTAGCTCGAGATTGCGGATGTCGACTTCAATCCCCGCGCCCACCGCGCCGAGTACGGTCATCCGCGCCCCGGTCGAGCGGTGCACCTCGAAACCCATCTTTACCAGATGTTCAATGGCTTGCTGTATCAACGCCTCTTCGGCGCCTTCCTGCATGGCAACGATCATAAGAAGCCCCCAGCAATGAGCAGTAAGCAATGAGCAAAGCGCGATTCCAGTCGCTCATTACTCACAGCTCATTGCTCATCGCTCTCAGTCATTCAGTTCCGAATCCAACTCGCTTTTCGCGCCGGGTTCGATCTTGGACGCGATTTCTTCTTTCTGGATGGTGCGCATCACGTCAATGATGCGCTCGTAAATCCTGACCAGATCCTGCCCGCGCAACGGCCCCTGGTTCGAGTTCTGGACATTCTCGAAAACCTGCCGCTCGCGGTCCGGCTCGTACACCGGCAAGTTTTTTTCTTTCTTGAGCTGCCCGATCGCCAGCGCCGCCCGCGTCCGCTCGCACAACAGCGTCACCAGCTTGCGATCGAGGTCATCAATTTTGTCCCGCCAGTCTTCGATGTCCATAACGGTTCGGGTGCCCCATCCTTCCCGCGTTTTGTGCGGGAGGGTGGGGCGTTGACTCTTACCCCATCTTGGCTGACGGCTGACCGCTGAGCGCCGACAGCTTGCACACAAACTCTCCCACCGCGGCGGCTTCCCGCCCCGGATTTCGCTCGATGGTCTCCACGATCGCGCTCCCGACTACGACCGCGTCGGCGAATTCTCCAACCTCGGCAAACTGCTCCGCCGTTGAAATTCCGAACCCGAGAGCCACCGGCAATTTCGTCACCCGCCGCAGCCGCTTCACCAGCTTCTTCGCATCGTCCGCTAGCTGCTGCCGCTGTCCGGTCACGCCCGTCCGCGACACGGCGTACACAAATCCGCGCGACGCACCAGCGATCCGCTTCAGCCGATCGTCGGGGCTGGTCGGCGCCGCCAGGAAGATCGGTGACAGATCGAATGCCCGCATCGCCTGCAGATATTCGTCGGCCTCTTCCACCGGCAAATCTGTGACCAGCGCCCCGTCCACGCCGGCAGCCCGCGCCACTTTGCAGAACTTTTTCATCCCCATGCGCAAGATCGGATTCAGGTACGAAAAAATGATCAGCCCGGTCGATTGCCGCTCCTGGCGAATCTCCGCCGCCAGCGTCAGCACCTGCGCCAGCGATGTTCCATGCTTCAGCGCCCGCTCGCTCGCCCGCTGAATGACCGGCCCATCGGCGACCGGATCGCTGAACGGGACGCCCAGCTCGATCACGTCCGCACCCGCTTCAATTGCAGACAGCACAATCTCCCGCGTGGTCGAGATGTCCGGATCGCCGCACGTTACATAGGCCACCAGCGCCGGCTTGTTGTAGAAGGTCAGAGGCATGCCAATTGACTCAATGATCTAATCCAGCTTCAGGTTCTCCCGCAAAATCCCAATATCCTTGTCCCCGCGCCCGGAAACATTCACGATCACCACATCTGACTTCTTCATCTTCGGTGCGCGCTTGATCACTTCCGCCACCGCGTGCGCAGACTCCAGCGCCGGGATAATTCCTTCGGTCCGCGCCAATGTGGTCGTTGCTTCCAAAGTCTCTGCGTCCGACGCGGCCACGTATTCCGCGCGGCTCGTGTCATGCAGCCATGCGTGTTCCGGCCCGATCGATGGGTAGTCCAGCCCCGCCGAAATCGAATGCGTCGTCGCAATCTGGCCGCTGCCATCCTGCAGCACGTAAGACCGCGTGCCCTGTAGCACTCCGGGCGATCCTCCCCAGAACCGCGCCGCGTGTTCACCCAGCCGCTCTCCGCGCCCGCCTGCCTCGACTCCGATCAAGCGGACTTTCTTGTCTTTGAGGAAATCGTAGAAAATCCCGATCGAATTCGATCCTCCGCCGACGCACGCGATGATCGCAGTGGGCAGCTTGCCTTCAGCCTTGAGAATCTGCGCCCTCGCCTCGCGCCCGATGACACGATGAAAATCCCGCACCATCGTCGGATACGGATGCGCCCCCAGCACGCTGCCCAATAAATAATGAGTAGTGCGAACGTTGGTGACCCAGTCGCGCATCGCCTCGTTGATCGCGTCTTTCAACGTGCACGAGCCTGACGCCACGCCGCGCACTTCGGCTCCGAGCAACCGCATGCGGAAGACGTTCAACTCCTGCCGCCGCATGTCTTCGGTGCCCATGTAGACGACGCACTCGAATCCCATGAGCGCGCAGACGGTTGCCGTCGCCACGCCATGCTGCCCCGCGCCGGTCTCGGCAATCACGCGATGCTTGCCCATGCGCTCGACCAGCAAGCCCTGTCCCAGGCAGTTGTTGATCTTGTGCGCGCCGGTATGCAGCAGATCTTCGCGCTTCAGATAAATCTTCGCCCCGCCTAGTTTCTGCGTGAGCCGCCGCGCAAAAAACAGCGGCGTCGGACGCCCGGCGAACGTCTTCAGCAGCTCCTCCAGCCGCGCATGAAATTTCTTGTCGCGCTTGGCCTTGTCGTAGGCGCGCTCCAACTCCTCAAGCGCCGCCATCAGTGTTTCCGGAACGTATCGGCCACCGTAGGCGCCGAATCTCCCCGGCTCATTCGCGCGAGCAGGT
Source organism: Acidobacteriota bacterium (assembly GCA_037439565.1). Taxonomy (GTDB): domain Bacteria; phylum Acidobacteriota; class Terriglobia; order Bryobacterales; family Bryobacteraceae; genus Palsa-187. The sequence continues at coordinate 23,700 of JBBIVT010000047.1, forward strand.
GTCTTGGGCAGAAAGGAAGCCCGAGGGTGCCCCATCCTAGCCGCGCCCTTTGCGGCTAGAGTGGAGGTTTTGACTTTCGAACTTTGAGGAACCGTTGCCATCTCAGATAACCTTTGTCATTCCGAGCCGGACGAAAGTCCGGCGAGGAACCTGCTCTTCTGTTGATGCGAATCGAGAATCCGATCTCAAGATGCCTTCCGATCCGCTTCCCGCACCGCCCGCACGAATGCCCGTACCTTCTCTGGATCTTTTTTCCCCGGCCCAGCCTCAACGCCGGAAGAAACATCCACGCCCCAGGGACGGAGAATCTTAATCGCCTCACCGACGTTCTCCGGTTTCAAGCCGCCGGCAACGACAGCTTTTTGACCGCTTCGCTTGATGCCGTCGGCAACAGGCACCGCTTTCCCCCAGTCGAATTTCTTGCCGGTACCACCGGGCATTCCTACGCCCCCCGCGTCCAAAAACCAAGCGTCAAGGCCTGCATTTTCAAGCTGCCCCGCGACACGCTCCATGTCATTCGCCAGATCCTCAATTCCTCCGGCATCGATCAAAAGACCGAGCGGAAGACAGAGGAAGAATTTTGGAGCCACCGTGAACACCGTCTCATCGGCAGCTTTCTTCTGGTGCGCACTTACATCGGGATCGAGTGGCATGTAGTGCTGGACCGCCGTCAACTTTGCCTTGAGCGCGGTCTGCACCCACACGCTCACCGGGGAGCTAACAAACACTCCAACCTTCTCCACGCTCTCCGGCAACTTCTCGCAAATCTCCCGCGCCTTCTCCACCCTCACGTACCGCGGACTCTTCTCATAGAACACGAACCCCACAGCATCCGCTCCCGCGTCGACCGCGACCAGCGCGTCCTCCAGGTTCGTCATCCCGCAAATCTTGATCCAGGTCACAAGGCAGTTCTACCTTCGCACGAGATGGGATGCCCCATGTCTCGCCGTTTTTGCGAGACATGGGAACTCCAAGTCTATCCTCCACTCGGTACCCGGGACTCGGGACTCGGGACTTCCAGCAACTCCCGCAGTGCCTCTCCCGGCCGCTCCGCGCGCATCAGGGATTCGCCAATCAGGAACGCGTCATATCCCGCCGCCCGCAATCGCGCCACATCGTCAGCCGAATGAATCCCGCTCTCCGCTACCTTCACCACGCCGGCAGGAAACTTCTCCACCAGCCGGAACGCCGTATCCAGCGACACCTGAAACGTCCGCAGATCGCGCGTATTCACGCCAATCAGATCGCATCCCGCGTCCAGCGCCCGCTGCAGCTCGTCGCGATCGTGCACTTCGCACAGCACGTCGAGCCCGTGCGCCTTCGCTCCCCGTGCCATCGCGACCAACTCCGCATGCGACAAAGCCGCCACAATCAGCAACACGGCGTCCGCGGAATTCGCCCGCGCCTCCAGCAACTGGAACTCATCCACCATGAAGTCTTTCCGCAGGCACGGAATCCTCACCACCTCCGAGGCTTGCCGCAAATACTCCAGCGATCCCTGGAAGAACTCTTCATCGGTCAGCACCGACAAACACGCCGCTCCCGCAGCCTCCAACTCCGGCGCCAGTTCCACCGGATGAAACGGCTCCCGAATCAGCCCTTTCGACGGCGATGCCTTTTTCAATTCCGCAATCACCGCGATCCGTTCGTCAAAGCCAGAATCCGGTTGTCCCGTCCTTCCCGCGCTTTGTGCGGGAAGGTAAGAATGTTGCAGAGCCCTCCGAAACCCGCGCGGCACATGCCGTTCCGCCGCCTCTTCCAGCGAGCGAAAGTCCGCCCTGCGCCTGGCTTCCGCCACCCGCGCCCGCGTCGCCGCCACAATCCGGTCCAGAATGGCCGCCATAGTGAGTCTTTGATTATAAGGGACGCAAAGCCTGGACCAGAGTACGGGGGCGAACTTTTGACCTTGTCAACTGAAGGATGCCGAACTGCCGAGGGCCTCCGTCGCGGGACTTTGAAACTTTGAAACCATGAAACTTGAAACCTGCTTCACTTGCAGATTTCCCCAACCTCTTTATACGGTTTCTGCATCACCGGCGGAAATTTCAGTTTCTTCGCCTCCATCCACAGATCGAGCAGCGTGCCGCCGCCCTCCGAGCCCACATCCGGATCGCCGTCATAGACCGGATCGCTCTCCGCCTCTTCCAGTGTCACCAGCTTGAATCCCTTCTTCTTCAGCAGATCCAACGCATCCGGCAGAATCGTGCTGCTGAAAGCGCCCAGATGCAACAGCAGAACATGATTGATGTCGTGCCCGTACACCATCCGCGCCAACTCGCGATCCAGATCCAGGTAGGCTGACGCGGTTTTCAAATAACTGTCGCGCAGCCAGGCAATCGACTTCGCATCATTCTTGGCCGTGCAGCGTGCGTACGCGCTGTTCCACATGTAGTCTTCCCAGTCGAGCGTGACCTGCGCCACCCGGTAGTGATGCGCTTGCAGGTAAGCTCGCACCGCGCGCCGCTTCTCCAGGGTGTCGCCCTCGCGCAGATACGGATACCGCAGCCAGTGCCAGTTCGCATCCTGGCGCGCCAGCAACTCCAGCGCGGGTTCGTTCTCCTCGATCTCCCGTTCAAACGCTTCCGCCGGATTCACATTCAAATCCATATGCGAATACGTGTGATTCCCCACCGGTTCGGCCGACGCCCACAATTTCAGCGCCTCCGCCCCATCCGGATTTCCTTCCAGCTTTTTCGCATTGATGAATCCATACGCCGGCGGCACGTGATGTTTCTTCAACACCGCCAGCGTGTCGCGCGCGATCTGCGTTTGCGTCACACCCGGCGGTAACGTGCCGTTTACCGGCAGGTCATCGAACGTGATGGCGACCTTCTGCGCCCAGCACGAACCAACAACCAGTAGAAGCAGCGATGTTGTCAGCAGGTATCTCATAGATGAGCCCTCACCTTGTCACCTTACCACCTTGCAACCTGCTCTCATTCCATCCCCAGCGACGCCTTCACGGCCTTCCCATACTCCCGCGCTTTCTCCAGCACCTTCGGTTCATCAATCGTCAGCAGCTTGCGGTCTTTCATCACGACGCGCCCGCCGATAACCACCGTTTGGACGTCGCTTCCTTTGAGCGAATATGCAATCTGCGCGTAGACGTCATACATCGGCACCGCGTTCGGCTCGTTCAATCCGATCAGAATCAGATCCGCTTTCTTCCCCGCCTCGAGCGATCCAATCTCCTTCTCCATGTGCAGCGCGCGAGCGCCGTCGATGGTCGCCATCTCCACCACCGCCTTCGCGTTCAGCGCCAGGGGATCCATCTTCGAAATCTTCGCCAGCTTCGCCGCCAGATCAATCTCCTCCATCAGGTCGAGGTCGTTATTGCTTCCCGCTGGCCCGTCCGTGCCCAACCCCACCGCCACGCCCGCCGCGCGCATCTCCGGCACCGGCGACACGCCGCTCGCAATCATCATGTTGCTCGACGGATTATGTGTGCATCCAACGTTTTTCTGCGCCAGCAGCTTGCGGTCCGCCGCATCGACAAAAATGCAATGCGCCGCCACCAGATTCGAATCCAGCACGCCAATGCTGTCCAGATACTGCACCGGCGACATGCCATTTTGCTTTACGCTGTCGTCGAATTCCTTCTTCATCTCGGAAACATGCATCAGCAGCGGCGCGTGATATTTCTTCGCCAGCTCTGCCGCATCCTGAATCGTCTTCTTCGAACACGTATAAATCGAGTGCGGCGCCGGAGCCGCGTGGATCAGGGCGTCCCCCTGCCACCGTTTCAGAAATTTCTCCGTGTACGCGATCATCTCCGCTTCGCTCTTGTTGTCCGGAGCAGGGAAGTCAATCCACGTCTCGCCCAGCACGCCGCGCATCCCGGCAGCCTTCGTCTCCTCGGCAATCGCGTCTTCGAAGTAATACATATCGGCAAACGTGGTCACGCCCGAGCGGATCTGCTCGGCCGCCGCCAGCCGCGTCCCCCAGCGCACGAAATCTTCATTCACGTTCTTCTTTTCCGCCGGAAAGATGTACTTGTACAACCAGTCGTTCAGCGTGACGTCGTCATGCAGCCCGCGGAACAGCGTCATCGGCACATGAACATGCCCGTTGATGAACCCCGGCAGCACCAGCGCGCCGCGCGCATCCAGCGTCTTCGCGCCCTTGTAGCGCGCCTCAATTTCCTCCCGCGGCCCCACGGCCACAATCGAATCCCCGCGCACAGCAACGCCGCCATCGGCGAGGATTTCACGCTTCCCGTCCATCGTGACCACGGTCCCGCCAACGACAACGAGATCCACATTCTGCTTCGTCTGCGCAAAACTTGCTCCCGCAAGAAGAAGTACCGCCACCAAGCGAATCGGCTTCATCCTCTGTGTTCCCCTGTGATCTCTGTGGTGAATCATTTCACTCTCTTCAAATAGAACTTGAAAAACTCATCACTACTCGACTCCAGACAAACCTGCACGTTCACTGCACCCGGCTCCTCGCGCGTAAATCCCTTCTCGTCCACGCGGATATGCATCCCCGTCACCGGACACAGCTCTGGCTTCACCGCAAACGCCACGGCCATGGGATCGAATAACGTTGGCGTCTCCTGCCCCCACAGGTGATACAGAATCACCAGTTGATCTGTCACCACGGTGCCCTGGCTGAACAGAAACGCTCGCTTCACTTCGTCCAGCTTCAGCTGTGTCGAATCCAGAGGCATCACATACAGCGGCACGCCCGAGCTGAACAACTTCTGCGCCGAGGCCACGTCGTTCAAAATATTCCACTCCGGCTGCGGAGGCACCGGCGGCGTATATCCCAGATCGCCGTACCCGCGCCGCACCGACCCGCCCATGATCACCACCCGCTTCAGTTTCCGCAACGTCGCCGCATCGCGATCCATCGCCGCCCCCACATTCATGAGCGGTCCAATCACAATCAGCGTGATCTCGCCGGGATATTTCCGAATCTCGCCGAGCAGAAAGTCGACGGCATCCCCTGGCAACTCCCGCGCCGAATGCCCGGTCTCGCCGTACTTCCGTTGCGACATTGGATTCTTCGTGCCCGTGGCCTTCCCAGCGAGCACCGGAATCTCAGGGTGCCCAATCTCGCTCAGAAACCGCGCCGCAATCCTGGCCCGCGCTTCGGTATCTCCGAATGCCGTGGTCACGCCCAGAATCTGCAGTTCCGGACTCCTCACCGCCAGCGCCAGCGCAAACGCATCGTCCACGTCATCGCCAATGTCGGTATCAATAATGACCTTCTCCTGCGCCCATCCCAGAGACGCGCACAAACTCAACAGCGCGATGCCAACCCAAAACCGCATCCGAACCATGATCGTCTCCCCCAACCGCGCCCTCACGATAACGCAATTCGCAACGAATCGTCGAAGGTTTCCCCTGTGTTCCTCTGTGCCCTCTGTGGTGAGTGCTGTTGCCCGTGTCTCCCCATCCACGCCGTGTCGAACCCGGCACGCGCGAAAAGCGCCTCGCCACTCCTAACCCGCCTCAAATCAATGCCCTCCAGAACGGTCCGCCCCTTGCACTCCTCACAGCGCCGCTCTGTCGGCAGGAGGCCCAAAATGACCCGCATCAATGTAGTCAGTGAGAGCAAAAACAATGACTCAGTATCCTGGGGTAAAGCCGCAAAGCTTAAGACCACCACCGAAGCAACGTCCACCGCCAGCGTCCTGATCTTCGCTGCCGCCCTGATCGCCTGTTCCATCGCCGTCGGCTGCTCCAGCGAACAACCGAAACCCGTCACGTCCAACCACCAGATTCCCGTTCCCCAGATCGCCAGCCCGGCTCTGCCCGTCACCACGGCGCAGGCTCAGCCGGAATCGAAACCGGTCAAGAAGGTCGTCCACAAGGCGCCCTCGACCATCAATTTCACCGACAAAACTTATGGCGTGAGCTTTGAGTATCCGCGCCGCTACGCCATTGAAACCGGCGACGCCGCCAACCAACTCCTGATGAACAGCGCCATGCCGATGAACTTTGTGCAGCCCGGAGGCGTAGCCCTGGCCGCCATCGAACTGCCCGAGTCGAATTACGCCAACACCGATTTCTCTTCGGCCTTTTTCAACCTGAGCGTGAACAAATCCGTCTCGGCCGAAGAATGCAGCCAGTTCGCCGTGCCGAAGCCGAAGGATGTGGCGACGGTTCTGCCCGCGCCGGCTGTTAGCAGCAACCCGACGTCGTCGAGCACCGAAGCAAAACCCGTAGAAACGAAGCCTGCGGATCCGTCGTCCGCCCAACTGACGACGACTCAGACCGCGAACGACCAGACTGCGAAATCGGCCGACGCGTCGACCGACAAGCTGCTGCTCACCGACATGGAACTGCGCGCCACCGAAGCCGTCAGCGGCGAAGGCACCCGCCAGAGCGACTCCCGCTACTTCCACGTCTACCAGAACGGAGCCTGCTATGAGTTCGCCATGAACCTCACCACCGACGCGTTCAATGGCGGCCTGGTGAAGCACGTCGACCGCGACCGCATCTTCGATCGCCTGGAGAAAATCATGGCGACCGTGAAGATCGAAGAAGCGAAGCCGGCCGTCGCGTCCGACACGACCGCGGAAACGCCCGCCACTCCGGTTGTCTCGGCTAGCCCAGCGCAGTGAGTCACGGGGGAAGGACTCGCTGGGTGCCCCACGTCTCGCTGCGGTTGCGAGACGTGGGGATTTTGCACGCATATCTGATTAGCGAAAAAAGGAATGGGATGCCCCACTTCTCGCCGCGGTTGCGAGAAGTGGGAGCCAAACTGTGAAGGAGGCTCGCCTCCCCCAAATAGGCCATCCAGGAGGCCCGGACGTCATGACCCCCTCGAACTTTAGTGCAAGCCTACTAGTAACTACGCTTCGCCCCCTGGTTCGGTCCATACTGTTCGCCATGGGCCTCGATCAAGTGGTCGTCGATTTTCTGATGTGCGCTGGCATCGGCGCAGCCACGGTCCTGCTGGTGATTCTCTGCGCCGGAATCAGCATCCCCGGACACGCGCCAGTCCCGGTCCGCCGCAAGCTCCGCTAACCTTCTGATTTCCGGCCTTCTCCGCGACCTTCGCGTCCTCTGCGGCTAAAGCTGTTTACCGCTCCCCGCTCGTTTGACGCCCTTCCCGCCCGCGTGAGATGCTGTCTCGCTCTACCCTACAATTGATTGGGAGCCCCTGACCCGCGATGACTCCTCTCATTCCGAGAGACAACACGTTTTTCCAGATGTTCGCCCAGCTGTCGGAGAGCCTGATCGCCGGCGCCAAGGTGATGGTCGATCTGTTCGCCGACTACAAGGATGTCGACGCCCGCATCGCCGAACTTCGCCGCATTGAGCGCGCCGCCGACGAAGTCACCCACGCCATCCTCACCAAGCTCAACCAGAGTTTCATCACACCCTTCGATCGCGAGGATATCCACCAGCTGGCCTCCTCGCTCGACGACGTTCTCGACTTCCTCAACGCCGCCGGCGCCCGCATTATCATGTACCGCATCACCAGTCCGCCGCCGGTCGCGGTCGAACTCGCTCGGCTCATCCTGCAGCAAGCCCAGGAACTTCATCGCGCCTTGCCTCTGCTGCAAAAGAACGGGGACATCCTGACGCACTGCGTCGAAATCAACCGCCTCGAAAATGAAGCCGACGTCATCTCGCGCGCCGCGATCGGCCAGCTCTTCGATCAGGAAAAGGATCCGATCACTTTGCTCAAAAACAAGGAGCTCATCGAGTTCCTGGAACTCGCCACCGACAAGGCGGAAGACGTGGCTAACGTGCTTGAAACCGTGGTCTTGAAGAATTCATAAGTGAAATTGGTTATTCAAACTCCGTACGCTCTGAATCCATAACTCGTGAAACCCGACTTAATCCTGCTGGTCATCACCGTCCTGGTCGCCCTGACTTTCGACTTTCTCAACGGATTCCACGACGCCGCCAACTCCATCGCCACCGTCGTCTCCACCCGCGTGCTCTCGCCCAAGCTGGCCGTCGTCTGGGCCGCCTTCTTCAACTTTGTCGCCGCGTTCCTGCTCGGGACCGCCGTCGCCAAAACCATCGGCAGCGGCATGATCCGCATTGAAGTCGTCACCCAATACGTCGTCATCGCCGGGCTGCTCGGCGCCATTGTCTGGGATCTATTGACCTGGTGGTGGGGACTGCCCACTTCTTCCTCTCACGCCCTGATCGGCGGCATGGCCGGCGCCGCCATCATGCGCGCCGGATCGTTTAACGTCATCATCGCCGCCGGATGGTACAAGACGCTCATCTTTATCGTCATCGCGCCCGTCATCGGACTCGTCCTCGGCCTCACCTTCATGACGGCCGTTTTCTGGATCCTCCGCAACAAGCCGCCGCGCCGCATTGACGCCTGGTTCCGCCGCCTGCAACTGCTCTCCGCCGGCGCTTACTCCCTCGGCCACGGCGGCAACGACGCCCAGAAAACCATGGGCATCGTCGCCAGCGCTCTCTTCACCGCCAAAATCCTCACCCCCGCCGAATTCAAAGGTTCCTGGGGACACTATCACTGGCCCATCATTCTCGCCGCCCACACCGCCATCGCGCTCGGCACCTACTTCGGCGGATGGCGCATCGTCCACACCATGGGCTCGCGCATCACCAAGCTCAAACCCGTCGGCGGATTCTGCGCCGAAACCGCCGGCGCCATCACCCTGTTCGCTACTGCCCTCGCCGGCATCCCCGTCTCCACCACCCACACCATCACCGGAGCCATCGTCGGCGTCGGCGCCACCCATCGCCTCTCCGCCGTCCGCTGGGGCGTCGCCACCAGAATTGTCTGGGCCTGGGTCTTCACCATCCCCGCCGCCGCCCTGGTCTCCGCCGCCGCTTTCGCCCTGATTCGCTTGCTCCACCCCGGCGCATAAGGAATGTCGCTCCTAAATGTTTCCGTGGGGAAGAACCACTGGTGCAGTTCCATTCCGCGCACCCCCAGCGGATTCTGCAAATCCTGACGCGGCCCCGCGCCGTATCCATCGATCGAAATAGAAAAGGCAGCAGCCTTGACCTTCATCGCCAATCTCCCATTTAAAGATGGTACATATGCGATACGCGAAAACAGCGCTTGAAATTCCGGATGTTTAGGTAACGCCTCGTTCTGCAGAGGGTGCCCCATTCAGGCCGCGTTCTGTGCGGCTTGAGTGGGGATTTTGACTTTGCCTTGAGACCTACTCTCCCACACACACGTTCGCGTGCAGCACAACCGGCAGCCCCCCGATTTTGGGTGGCGCAGCGCTTCAGCGCTGCGATAACCGGCCCACATTCAACGTCGGCTTTAGCCGCTGAGGTCGCACCGGTTGGGCAGTAAGCACCTTTTCAGCGGCCCACTAGGATTCACGATCGGCTTGGAAGTACCCACAAGCGAACCTCCCTACCACGAACTCAAAAGGAAAAGGCCATCCAGATTTCTCTGAATGGCCTTTATTTATGCCGGCAACGACCTACTCTCCCACACACTTTCGCGTGCAGTACAATCGGCCCAGCGGGGCTTAACTTCCGTGTTCGGGATGGGAACGGGTGGATCCCCCGCGGTATGATTACCGACGTCTTCAGCGGCTAGCTACTAGCTTCTGGCTACTAGCTGGGTCCGTCCCGATGAGGAGCATCTCTGCTCAACTCCGGACCACCGCAAACTTGTAAAAGAGCGTGAGGACGAAACCTCACAACTGAATAGATTGGGTGTGGCTTACTTTCTTCTTTGCTTACTTCCGATTTCTGCCACCTGTTACTTCGGCTTTTCATCGGCGCAACAGCTTCAGTTATTGCTTCTCAGCCATTCAGGTTCTAACGACATCCAAACAACTTGCTAATTCCAGTTCAGGTTCTAACTGAGAACTGGCAACTGAGAACTGACAACTGTTTCTGCACCGAGTAAATTTTATGGTCAAGCCGAACGGGCGATTAGTACTGGTAA
>JBBIVT010000048.1:0-6606 GCA_037439565.1 Acidobacteriota bacterium
TGGCCGATCAGAATGGTCGTATGCGAGCAGGTTCCCGCGCATTCGGCCGCTTTCAGGATGTTTAAGGCGTCGTCGGTAAACCTGTTCACGAAACCCTTATCGGACCGCGCGCGGCTAAAAATAGTTCCGGCCGAGCCACTCGGCGACCAATGCCGGTTTTTCGCGGCCTTCGACGTCCACCGTGCAGCTCCAGGCGAGTTCCACGCCGCCCTCCACCTCCTTCGCGGAGGCGAGCGCGAAGCGTCCGCGGATACGTGCACCCGCGGGTACGGCTCCGGTGAAGCGCAGGCGGTTGAAGCCGTAGTTGATGCGATGCCGGTAGCCTCCGTCGATCTGCACGGCTTCGTTGATCAGCATCGGCAGCATCGATACGGTCAAAAACCCGTGCGCGATGGTCGTTTTATAGGGCGATTCGCTGCGTGCACGTTCCGGGTCGGTGTGGATCCATTGCAGGTCGCCGGTGACGCGCGCGAATTCATCGATCTGCTGCTGCGTCACTTCATGCCACTGGCTCGCGCCGATCTCCTCACCGGCGCGGGACCGTAATTCATCGAGCGTCACTTACCGTCCACCGTGAAGGCCAGCAGAACGTTGCCGCCCGCGCCTCCCCACATGCCGTAGCCGGAGGAGGACAGCACCATCCCGTTGACGATCACCGGTCCGGGGCCGTCGAAGGAGCCTCCCTTAGCGGGGATCTTGTTGACCGAATCAAACGTGCGATTGGCGTCAAAGTCCCAAATGATTTCGCCCGTCTTCGTGTTGTAGGCGCGCAGGTGTCCGTCGATCGCGCCGGCGAAAACGGCTCCAGGGATCACGGAGGCCGCGGCGGACATGGCGGTCTGGCAGCCGGGCGAGCCAGGCTTGCACCCGGTGTCGGGCGTCGGCGTGGTCCAGAGCGTCTGGCCAGTCTTCAGATCGACGGCGCTGATCAGGCCATGCGCCCCCGGTTGAAAACGGTCAGAAACAGGCGCGTAGGCGGTGGTATCGTCGACCGCGTGGCCCCATTCGATGCCGCCGAGCGCTCCGCCCTTGCCCACCTGCGCCTTCCACAGAATCTTGCCCCTGTTGTCAGGATCGAGGCCCCACAGGATTCCGGACTTCTGGCCCACCACGAGGATCTGTTTGCCGCCGACGGTGCGAAGCGCCGGCGAGGTGCCGAAATCCGAATCGGGCCCCTTGTTTTCCGGGCAGTTCGCGTTGCCGGGCTTGCCGCACGCCATGGTGAAATTATCTCCGGTGGAGACCTGGGTGGACCAGACGAGCTTCCCGGTTTCGAGATCGAAGGCGAGCACCGCGTCGCTGGTGGAAATTTCCACATCGGTGAAGGAGTTGCCCGTCGCCGCGTAGACCAGCTTGCGCTTGGCATCGATGGTGGGCGCGGACCAGACGGAGGCTCCCGAAGGCCCGTAAAGCTGAGTGCCGGAGCTGCTCTTCTTATAGGGTTTGGCCGGATCGAGGACCGTGAACGACTTCCAGATCACCCGGCCGGTTTCACCGTCAAGCGCGGTGATACTGCCGCGAAACTTGCAGCACTCATAGGCCGGCGACATGGCGGACGGCTCCTCCAGATCGGCGACCGGGACGTAAACGCGGCCGTTGTAAAACGTCACGCTTCCGGTGACTTTGGCCTGCGGAAATTCCTCGACTTTCACCTTCCAGATCGGCGCGCCGGTATCGGCGTCGAGGGCCTGAGCGAAGCCCTTGGCGTCGCCGAAAAAGACCGCATAACGAGAGCCGATCTTGCCGGCGCTGACGGCGTTGCGCACCGTTGCGCCGGTGTTATATGTCCAATACCAGCAGCCTGTATCCGCATCGAGCGAATAGATATTTCCGCGCGCGCTGCCCATGAAGATGCGCCCGCCGGCCACCGTAGGCTGAGAGTTGGCCATGGTTTCGTTGGGGAACCCGAAGGCCCACTTTAATTTAAGTTTCGGCACGTCGGCGGCGGCAATGCCGGGCTCAGGCTGATACCGGGTATTGTCCACGCCCCTGCCCCATCCATTCCAATCCGTCGCGGCGATCGCCAGAGGCTTGGGCGGAGCGGCGCATTTACCTGCCATCGCCTGCGCCGGCGCGGTGGAAACTTCCTTGCCGGTGAGGAATTTTGCGATGGCCCGGCCCTCCTCCTGATTCAGGCCGAGGGACTGCGGCATCATGACGCCGTCGAACATCGCCTTGAGGATCGACTCCGGCGCCCGGGAGGCGAGGTCGGCATGCGTGGGCGTACGCGGCTGGGGCGTCGCCGCGTCGTGGCATATGGCGCAATGGGCCTTGTACAAAGCGGCGCCGTCGGGTTCGGCGGCGAGGACGGCGGATGCGGCGGCAATGGCGAGGAGGATTCGGCGACGGAGCATAAGAATCTTGGGCTAATGTAACACAGGGCGCGAGAGGCTGATAATGAAATTCTGGCCCCGCCATGCCCGATTCTCCTCAATTCATCCGCTTCCGCTGCCCCGGCTGTTCGGGCGAAATGGATTACGATCCGCAATCCGGCATGATGAAATGCCAGAATTGCGGCACAGCACAGCCGGTTCCGGAGGCTCCTCCGCCGATGGCGGCGCATTCCTTGAGCGATGCGCTGCGCCACATGACGCCGCTGAGCGAAGTTGCGCTGGAGGTAACTTGCGAGGGCTGCGGCAGCGTGGTTGTGTTCGAGCCTCCGGAGGTGGCGGGCGCGTGCGGCTTCTGCGGCGCAATGATCGTCGCGCAGCCCAAGGCGGCAGATCCGATGATCGCGCCCGACGCCGTGCTGCCCGTGAAGGTGACCAGGGATGCGGCGCAGAAAGAGGTGCGCGAGTGGATCGCCTCGCGCTGGTTCGCGCCCAACGCGCTCAAGAAAATGGCGCAGCAGGAAGGAATCGCCGGCGTCTATCTGCCGTTCTGGGCTTACGCCTGCGATACCGTCAGCGATTACACCGGAGCGCGTGGCGTCCATTACTGGGAAACGGAGTATTTCACTGAGACCGATCAGAACGGGAATGCGGTGCAGCGGTCGCGGCAGGTGATGCGGACGGCTTGGTCCGGCGCGGCGGGCCGGGTTACTCGAAAATTCGACGACGTGCTGGTGCCCGCGACGAAATCGGTGAATGAGACGAGGCTGGACGCGCTGGAGCCTTGGGATCTTCCGCAGTTGCGCGGCTATGAGCCCCAATATCTGGCCGGGTTCAAGGCGCAACGCTACCAGATTGACTTGCCTGGAGGCTTTGAGAAGGCCAAGCAGGTGATGGAGCGCGCCATTGAGCAGGACGTCCGGCGCGACATCGGCGGAGACGAGCAGCGCATCGACCACGTGCAGACGGCGACATCCAATGAGACGTTCCGCCATCTGCTGCTGCCCGTATGGATCGGCGCGTACCGTTTTCAAGGGCGGGTGTTTCAAGTGATAATGAACGCCCGCACGGGCGAGGTGCAAGGCGAGCGGCCATACAGCGCGATCAAGATCACTTTACTTGTGTTCGCGATTTTGATTGCTGTCCTCATTCTTTGGATCTTGAGCCAGCGATGAAGTTGCTCCGCGTTCTGATCTTCTGCTCATTGGCGGCCCCTGCGCAGCCGCCAACGCCGACGTTCAGCACGCGCGTGAACCTGGTCACTGTGCCCGTGGTCGTGAGAGACAAAGACGGACGCGCCATCGGAACCCTGAAGAAGGAAGACTTTCAGATCTTCGATAAAGGCAGGCTCCAGACCATCACGCAATTCACCGTGGAGGCAGGCTCTGAAGTTCGGGAAGAAGGCGTGGCCGTCGCGGCGAATGGCCCCCCGCCGCCGGCGAGCCGCTTCGTCGCCTATCTGTTCGACGATCTGCATATCACGTTCGCGGAGATGGTGAGGCTGCGTGCGGCCGCACTGCTGCATCTGGACGAATCCCTTCTTCCTGGCGACCGGGCGGCGGTCTACACCACCTCGGGCCAAGGCACGGTGGAGTTCACCGCGGACAAAGCCAGGCTTCGCGCGGCGGTGGAGGCGATGATCTCCCGCCAGCGCGCGGCACATTCGCCGGCGGACTGCCCGAACGTCGACGAATACCAGGCCGATATGATCGCGAATCAGAGCGACCCGCAGGCGCTCGATCTGGCGGTCGCCTCCTATAGGGCCTGTGCGCAGAACTCAGACAAGAGCCGCGTGAAAGCGGAGATGTACGCCCGCGAAGCCGCCCAACGCGTCCTGCTGATCTCCGATGGCGCGGCGCAGCAGGCCATGGGAGCCCTGCGAAGCGCGGTGCAGCGGATGTCCACTCTGCCGGGCCGCCGCGCGATCGTGCTGATCTCCCCCGGTTTTCTGGTGACGCTCGACCATCGCCGCGAGGAAGCAGACACCATCGATATGGCGATCCATGCGCATGTGCTGGTGAATGCCCTGGACGCTCGCGGATTATATGCATACACGCCGGGAGGCGATCCGGCGCAAATGTCGAGCGGCGCGGGGGCGGGCCGGGGCGACAGGACACGGCAGCAATCCGGATCGGCCGCCGCGCAAGGAGACGCTCTCGGCGAATTCGCGGCCGGGACCGGCGGCAGTCTGTTCCATAATGGCGACAATCTGCTGGAGGGATTTCGCCGTACGGCGGAGTGGCCGGCGTTCACCTACGTGCTGGGGTTCGTGCCGCCGGAACTGAAATTCGACGGCAGTTATCACGCGCTGAAGGTCCAGGTGAAGATGCGCGACGTGGATCTTCAGGTCCGCAAGGGATACTACGAGCCCAAGCATCCCGACGATTCGGTGGATGCGTCCAAGGAAGGCTTGAGTGCGCTGCTGTTCTCGCGCAAAGACGAAGCGGGGATCGCCGTGGACCTGGAGGCGAAGGCGGCCAAGGTGAGCGAAACCTCGGCCAGGCTTTCGCTGGTGGCGCATACCGATTTTAAGCATGTGGTGTTTCACCAGGAGGCGGGCATGAATCGCGCGCGGCTCACGGTGGCGGCCGCGGTTTTCGATCCGGACGGTCTGCTGGTGACCACTCTCGAAAAGGATTTCGTCCTCAATTTGACCGGGGAACGCATGGAGCAGGCGATCGCGCGCGGCGTGGCGCTGCCCCTGAGCCTCGACGTCGCGCCGGGGAGCTATACCATTCGTCTGATCGTGCGGGACAAGGAAGGACCGACAGGCGCGGCCAACGGCGCGATCGACATCCGGTAGCGCGTCTACTTCGTGGCGTAATCCAGCGGAGGCTTCGATCCCGGCGCGATCCGCGTGGTCCACTGCCTTCCGGCGAGGCGCTTTTCGAAGGCTTCGCGAGCGGCCTTCAACTCCGCCGGATTCTGGAATAACTCCACGCCCGCGATGGCCAGCGTGCGGGCAGCCACCACCATGCCCTTGCGGCCGATGCTGGTGCCCGCGCAGGCGGCTGCTTGCCACGTGTGCGCAGAAACGCCGGGGACGAACGTCGCGGCGGTGAATTGCGCCGTCGGGACCACCCAGCTCACGTCGCCCGCATCGGTGGACGCCGCGCCTGCGCCTTCCGTCATCTCGGTCTTCACTTTTTCCGGACCGGGCGACCGCACCGCGCCCATCAGCGTCTTTTGAAGGCCGGTGGCGAAGGTCTTCTCCGTCGGTGTGTATTCGTAGCCGCCCGAGGTTTGCATCGCGCGGGCCAGAACTTCGGCCAGAGCGTCATTGGGCACCACATTGGCGTAGTTGGTGCCTTGCTCGAACTCCATGCGCGTCCCGGAAGCGAGAGCTCCGGCGCGCGCGCAATCCATGATGCGGTCCCAGATGCCGTTCAGCGTATTGGCGTCCGGATGGCGGGCGATCAGGTTTGTCTCGGCGAACGCCGGAACGATGTTCGGCGCGCTGCCCCCATTGGTGATGATGTAGTGGATGCGCGTCTCCTGCGGCACGTGCTCGCGCAGGAATTCCACCGATTGCAGCATGATCATGACGCCATCGAGCGCGGAGCGCCCCCGATCCGGCGCGGCGGCGGCATGCGAGGCCACGCCGTAAAATTTGAAGCGTCCGCCGTTGTTGGCCAGCGACGAACCCAGGCTCACGTTATTGGAGTCGCTCGGGTGCCAGGCGAGCACCGCGTCCACATCCTTGAACAAGCCGGCGTGAATCATGTAGATTTTCCCGCCTCCGCCTTCTTCGGCGGGTGTTCCGTAATAGCGCAGCGTGCCGTGAATCCCCTTGGCCTGCATTTCCTCTTTAATCGCGACCGCGGCCAGCGCCGAGGCAGAGCCGAGTAGATTATGCCCGCAGCCGTGGCCGGGCGCGCCGGCCTGCACCGGCGTCAGTTCCGGCACATCTTTCTGGGAAAGGCCGGGCAGGGCATCGAATTCGCCCATGATGACGATCACTGGCTTGCCGCTGCCGTAGCTCGCGGTGAAGGCGGTGGGCATTTCCGCCACGCCCGCGTCGATCTTGAAGCCGTTGGCGCGAAGCTCATCTTGCAGGATCGCCGAGCTTTTCGTCTCATGAAAGCCGAGTTCCGCGGCCTGCCAGATCTGGCGGGAAACCGCGCCGAAACGATCCGCGTGGGCGGCAACCCGCGCGAGCACGGCGTCGGTATCGGCGGCGGAGGAGACAAGTGCGGCGCTGGCGAACGCCGCAAGCAATGTTTTGCGCATGGCAACCTCGAAAAAGGAATTTTATAAAGAGTAGCAGGTCCGCTGC
>JBBIVT010000048.1:6706-30785 GCA_037439565.1 Acidobacteriota bacterium
TTTGCGCATGGCAACCTCGAAAAAGGAATTTTATAAAGAGTAGCAGGTCCGCTGCGCCTCAGTCGGAAATCGCGGTTCGCGGCACCTGCAATTTTGACTTGGAGCCCGATGCGTAAAGCGTGGGGCTAGCCGCCGGGACCTTCATTTTGCGGTGGGAACCCATTACTGATAGTGACGCACATCATCCGCTGTGAGCGCGATTCGAAGTTCCCGCCGCTCGGCTCGCGCCCCGCTACGCCTTCTTAAACACCACCACCGCCAGCGGAGGCAGCGTGATGCTCAAGCTCGCTGGACGCCCGTGGGCTTCGGTTTCCGCGGCCCAGACGGCTCCGGAATTGCCCAGGTTCGAGCCGCCGAACATCTCTGAATCGGTGTTGAATATTTCCGCGTAGCGTCCTGCTTGCGGCACTCCGACGCGATAGTTGTGGCGCGGCACGGGCGTGAAGTTACACGCGAACACCAGATACTGCTGCCGGTCCCGCGAGTAGCGCAGGAACGAAATGACGCTGGCCTCGGCGTCGCGAAAATCGATCCACTCAAAGCCCGCGTAATCGTCGTCCACCTCATGCATCGCAGGCTCGCGGCGGTAGAGCCAGTTCAGTTCCTTCACCATGGTCTGCAACTTCGAATGAACGGGATACTGCAGCAGATGCCACGGCAGGCTGACGCTCTCGCTCCATTCTTCCGTCTGGCCGAACTCACTGCCCATGAACAGCAGCTTCTTTCCCGGATGCCCGTACATATAGGCCAGGAACGCGCGTACGTTCGCGAAGCGCTGCCATTCGTCGCCCGGCATCTTCGACAATAGCGAGCGCTTCAGGTGCACCACTTCGTCATGCGAGATCGGCAGCACGAAATTTTCGGTGAACGCGTACAGCATGCTGAACGTGATGCTGGACTGGTGGAACTTGCGGAACACCGCGTCCTTCTCGAAATAATCCAGCATGTCGTGCATCCAGCCCATGTTCCATTTCATGGTGAAACCCAGGCCGTGGGCGTAGACGGGCCGGGAAACGCCGGGCCAGGATGTCGATTCCTCGGCGATCGTCACCGCTCCCAGCTCCTTGTGCGCCAGTTCGTTGAAGACGTGCAGAAAGTCGATGGCTTCCAGATTCTCGCGGCCGCCGTATTTGTTGGGAATCCATTCGCCCGGCTGGCGCGAATAGTCGCGGTAGAGCATGGAGGCAACCGCGTCCACGCGGAGGCCGTCCAGGTGAAATTCGCGCAGCCAATACAGCGCGTTCGAGAGCAAAAATCCGCGCACTTCGTTGCGGCCGAAGTTGAAGATCAGCGTGCCCCAGTCGCGATGCTCGCCTTCCCGCGCATCCTGGTGTTCATAAAGAGCCGTGCCGTCGAACCGGAACAGGCCGTGCAAATCCTTGGGAAAATGCGCCGGCACCCAATCGAGAATCACGCCGATGCCGGCCTGATGGCACGCGTCGATGAAGAAGCGAAAATCGTCGGGAGTGCCGAAGCGCGACGTGGGCGCGAAATATCCCGTTACCTGATAGCCCCACGACCCGGAAAACGGATGTTCCATGATGGGCATCAGTTCCAAGTGCGTGTAGCCCATGGTCTTGGCATAGCCCACCAGGTGATGCGCCAGTTCGCGATAGGTCAGCGGGCGATTTCCTGGGCCGTGCATCCAGCTTTCCAAATGCACTTCGTAAATCGATACTGCTTCGTGCAGGATGCTGCGCTGCGCGCGCTCCGCCATCCACGCCTCGTCGCCCCAGGTGTAATTGGCGAGGCCCCAGACGATGGAAGCCGTCTTCGGCGGAACCTCCGCGTAAAAGCCGTACGGGTCGCACTTGAACTGCTCCGTGCCGAGCTTCGACAATACCGAATATTTGTAGTGCGCTCCGGTTTCGAGCGCGGGGACGAACATCTCCCAGATGCCGCCGTCGCGCAGGCGCATGGGATGGCGCGTGCGGTCCCAGCCGTTGAAGTCGCCCAGCACGCTCACCACCTCGGCGTTCGGCGCCCACACCGCGAAGCGAACGCCGGGCACGCTTTCGCATTCCACCGGATGCGCGCCGAGCGTCCGGTACGCCTCATAATTCGTTCCTTCGCCAAACAGGTGCAGTTCAAAGGACGTGAGCAGGGGAGGGAACCGGTAGGGATCTTCAAATTCCAGCGTTTCGCCCGAGTAAAGCTCGATGCCGATGCGATAGCCGGCTCGCGCGGTGAGTTCTGCGATGTAGAATCCGGCTTCGTGGGCGCGCTCCATTTCCACTAAATTGCCGTCGAGGACGAGCCACGCCTGTTTCGCGTGAGGCAGCCAGGCGCGGACCTCGAGTTCGTGCGGTCCCAGGACGGAAAACGGGTCGGAGTGACGGCCCTCGATGATTGCTTCCATTTCGGCGGCTAGCATTGCCGTTATTATGTCAACAATGGAGCCCGTCGCAGAACTGCACTTGCATCTGGAGGGATCGGTTGAGCCGGAGACGCTGTTGGAACTTGATCCCTCCCTGACGCGCGAGGAGATCGCAAAAGCGGTTTCGTACACAAATTTCGAGGGGTTCATCCAAAGCTACATCTGGGTGAATCGCAAACTGCGGACGCCCGCGGACTACGCGTTGATCGCGCGCCGTCTGTTCGAGCGGCTGGCCGCGGAAGGCGTGGTCTATGCCGAGGTGAATGTCTCCACCGGCATGATTCTGTGGAAAGAGCAGAATTTTGCGGCGATTTTCGGCGCCATTCAGCGCGAGGCGGAGTTGAGCAAGCTGAACGTGCGCTGGATCTTCGATGCTGTCCGGCAGTTCGGCGCGAATGCCGCCAAACCAGTGTTCGATCTGGCGGCGGAGCGCGTGAGCGAAGGCGTGGTGGCCATCGGTCTTGGCGGATCTGAGGCGGGCGGGCCCGCGCTGTGGTATGCGGATCTATATAAGGAGGCGCGCAATCGCGGGCTGCACCTGCTCTGCCACGCCGGGGAGACGACCGCCGCATCCAGTGTGTGGGAGGCGCTGGCGATCGGCGCGGAACGCATTGGCCATGGGATCCGTGCGGCGGAGGATCCAGAGTTGATGGCCCATCTTAAGGAAAAGAACATCCCGCTGGAAATTTGCATCACCAGCAATGTCCGCACCGGCGCTGTGGCGTCGGTAGAGGATCACCCGGTTCGGAAACTGTATGACGCGGGCGTGCCCATCATTTTGAACACCGACGATCCGGCGCTGTTCGAATGCACGTTGACGGGCGAGTACAAACTCGCCAAAACGAAGTTTGGGTTCACCGAAGTGGAGTTGGCCGGATTGGTGAGGAATAGTTTTGCGTATGCGTTCGGCTGGTACGATGCACCAGCCAATGCTGCATGCGCCGGTGGAAGGTCCGATAATAGACAGGGAGGCCAGGATGACCATCACCCTTGATATCAAGCCGGAGATTGAAGAGGAGCTACTGCGGCGGGCGGCCGAGCGAGGCCTGGAGATCGGGCCTTATGCGGCGAGCGTGCTTGAGGAAGTAGCCCGCAAATCGTCATCCATGCCGCGTGCTGCCTCTGCGAAGGATATGGTGGAGCTTTTCGCGCCGTTGCGCGGCCTCAACCTCGATTTCGACCGCGACAAAGATCCTGGGCGGGATCTCCAGTTGTGAACGGATATCTCGTTGACACGAATATTCCATCCGAGCTGACCAAAGAGTAACGCGATGTCCGGGTCGTGGATTTCATAAGGGACACCAACAAAGCGGACCTTTATTTGAGCGTCATGGTGATCGGAGAGTTAGCAAAGGTATTGCCGCGCTTCCCGAGGGAAAGAAGCGTAGGGCCTTGGAAGACTGGTTGCAGGCCGATGTGCGCTTTTGGTTTGGGGAACGCATCCTGCCGGTGACGGAGGCTATCGCCACGCGCTGGGGCCACCTTGCGGCGGAGGCTAGGCAGCAGGGGACCACCTTACCGGTCGTGGACGGCTTGATCGCCGCGACGGCCTTGCACCACGGGCTTACCCTGGTCACGAGGAACACAAAGGATTTCCCCGCGCCCGGAGTGAAGATTCTTAATCCCTGGGACGCGTGAAACGCCGCGAGTACCCCGCCAACTTTTTTCGTCTGTCCCCTATGTTTTTCCGCCTCTTCCGCCGATGAACGGGTGATGAAACTCGTGTCGGCTGGTCTGCGTACTTTCCGCTTTGTTCTGCTGATGCTCTCCGGTTTCGTTGCGGCCCTCCCGTCCTCTGCCCAGAAAATCCGGCCCGACAGCCAGAAAGCCGCTTTGCCCAGCCTGACCAGCGACGTCATCACGCCAAGCCGTGGCGTTGGCCCGTTCGATCCTAAACTGGCCAAGGAATGGCGCGATACGGCCGAGACGCTCTGCGCGCAGAGCCGATATGGGGAGGCCGAAAAGTTGTACCTCAGGCTCCTCGAGGAGCGTGAGCACTCCCTTGGCCTGAACAGCCCGGAACTGGTCTCCGACCTGAACGATCTGGGCCGCGTGAGCTTCGCGCAGATGAAGTCTCAGCAGGCGGCTTCCTATTACGAGCGCTCCCTGCAGATCATGGAGACTGCGAAAGGCCGCCAGGATCTGGCCGTCGTGGGTCCACTCGAAAAGCTGGCCCGAATTGCGCAGGAAATGGAAAAATACGCGCAAGCCGAGCAGTATGCCCGGCGGGCCGTCGCTGTGGTGGAGCGGGTGCAGGGTCCGGATGCTCCGGAACTTGCGCCGGAATTGATCACTGTGGGCGAATTGCTTCTCGTCCAAAAACAATTTTCCGCGGCCGAGCCCATGTTCGATCGCGCGGTGCGCATTCTGGAAAAGTCGGCGGGCGCGGCCAGTCCGGCGCTGCTGCAGCCACTGGACGGCATCGCGGAAGCCTTCGCCAATCTGCGCCGCCAGAGCGACGCGGAGACGGCATGGCGCCGCGCCCTGTCCATCCGGGAGAGCGTTTTCGGGCCGTCGACCGTGCAGGTAGCCGGCACCCTTGATCATCTGGGCAAGCTTTACTTCACCCAAAAGCGCTATCCGGAAGCCGGTTACTGTTATGAGCGGGCGCTCTATATCCGCACCAAGGCTTTGGGCGAGTCCGCTCCGGAAACGCAGGCCACATTAAGCGAGGTCGCCAACGTTTATGCGGCGGCAGGCCGGCAGACCGATGCCGAGCCACTGTTCCGGGGCATGCTGACCGCCAAGGAACTGGACACGGTCGCCAGCCTGAACTCGCTGGCTGCCCTGCTGGCGTTGAAGAATCGCAATGTGGAGGCGGAGTCGCTGTATAAATTGTCGATCGAACTCCTGGATCGGAAGGGCTTTGTGGCCGCTCGCAAGCCCGTGCTGACGCCTGGCGATACGCCTCCGCCCGAACTGGCCGAGACGCTCGACCAGTACACGGCGCTGCTCAAGAAAATGAGGAAGAGGGCGGAGGCGGCCAGAATGGAGGCTCGCGCCCACCTTCTGCACGGTGCGCTTGCCGCGGCTCCTGCGCCCGCAGGGAAGAAAGCCCAGTAGCCGCTGTAGAAAAGGTCCGGTCCCGCCGATAGTACGGCTTGAGGCGGCAAGCCCCTCAGTTACATCATGATCAGCGTTCTTGATCTTCAGGATCGTCCGGACTCTCCGGTGCCTCCCGTGGAACCGGCTCTGGACAGCCTGGAGGAAACTCCCGCCGCACCAGAGGAGTTCGAGTTCGTGCTCGGACGGCGGCAGATGGCGAGCCTCGCCTTTGTGTTCACCATCGTCCTAGTGGTTTGTGTTTCGGTTGCCTATCTGGTAGGCAAGTCCATCTCCGTGAAGGCAATCGCCCCGGTGACGACCGTGGCCACTCCTGTCTCCGAGCCTCCTCCCATTGTTTTACAGGCTGACCCGGCTCCTGTCCTGGATCAGCAGGATCGGCCGCTGTTTGCCGAACCGAAGATTGGCGCGGTTTACATCCAGATGGGAGCAGTGGAAAAGGGCGTCGCGGCGATCTTCGCCGAGGGTCTGCGCAGGAAAGGCCTGCCCGGATTCGTCGCGCCCGGACCCAACGATAAGATCTTTCGCGTCCTGATCGGCCCGCTGCCCACCCCCGCCGCCTATATCGAGGCGAAAGACGCCGTGGACCGGCTCGGCCTCACGACATTCGCCCGCAAATTCCCGGATTAGACGCATCGCGCTGGTAAACTGATCTGATGAGCATCAGACTGGACGGACGTGTCGCCGTGATTACCGGCGCGAGCCGCGGCTTAGGCCGGGCGATGGCTGTGGAATTGGGCGCGGCGGGAGCGAAACTGGCGCTGGTGGGCCGGGACCGTGCCAGACTCGAGGAAACAGCCGCACAGGTGGGATCGGAGTCGGCTGTTTTCGTGACGGATGTCACCGACGAGACGCAAGTCCGTGCGCTCGAAGAAGGCGTCCGGCAGCGCTTCGGCCAGGTGGACATTCTCATCAATAACGCGGGCATGAACATCCGCAAGCCGATGGTGGAATATACGCTCGACGAATGGAACACGGTGATGGACACCAACCTGACGTCGGTATTCCTGGTGACGCGGTCGTTCATTCCCATGATGCGCGGGCGGGGCTATGGCCGGATCATCAATCTGGCGTCCATGATGAGCCACATTTCGCTGCCCGGGCGGACGGCCTATTCGGCCAGCAAGGCCGGTTTGTTGGGTGTGACCCGAGCGTTGGCCCAGGAACTGGCAGCGGACGCCATCACCGTGGCGGCGATCAGTCCCGGACCTTTTGCCACCGAAATGAACGCCGGCCTGATCAACAATCCCGAGCTGAACCAGCAGTTCCTGTCTAATATTCCACTTGGCAGATGGGGAACGGTGGAGGAGATCGGGAAGTTGGCTTTATACCTCTGTTCAGCCGAGGCGGGCTTCATCACCGGCTCTGACGTAGTGATCGATGGCGGATGGACCTCACGTTAAATTCCGTTCATTCAAGGGATTCCGTTCAAAACAAAGGGTTCCATTAAGAAAATTTGAGGGCGGAAACGTGCCTACTTAAGCTAGTATGATTCCAATGGGTTTGCTAGCCTATCTGCTCTGCTCAGTTGGACTTTTGACGATTCGTGAAGTTCCCGCAGGCACGCGGTTGGAAATTCGCCTGACCAGCACGGTCGGCTCCTACGCCAGCAAGCCTGGATCCCCCGTCTCGGCTGTCCTCATCGCACCGGTTCGCGTCGGAGGCGAACTGTTGCTGCCCGCGGGGAGCGTTTTAACCGGGACGGTTAAATCCGTGCGCCGCATCGGCTACGGGATCGTTCACGAGACTGCGGCGCTCTCGATGCAATTCGACAAGATCACATTGCCCGACGATGAGACCCTGCCGCTGGATGCCCGGGTGATCGCGGTGGACAATGGCCGCGAGCGGGTGGAAAAGAACGGCGAGATCGGCGGCATGCGCATGACTTCGAGCGTCGCCTACCGCGTCAGCGGCTACATCCGCATGGCGGCAATGATGGACCTGCACGCGGAACTGGCGGTATGGGCCATTAAGACGCTCATCGTGCAGGTTCCCGAACCGGAGATTTACTTCACGCCGGGCGTCGAACTGTCGCTGACGTTAACCGAGCCTCTTCCCGCCCGTGCGCAGCGCGAGTCCGAGGACGCACCGCGCCATCTGACGGAAGGCGAGCGCGAGTCCCTGGACGACGTTCTGGCCGACCTTCCCCAGCGGACCACCGACCCCTCAACCGGCCGCCCCTCGGATCTGTTTAATATGATGCTGATCGGCACGCGCGAACAGATCTCGTCGGCGTTCCGCGCAGCGGGTTGGAGTGAAACCGTTCCGGTAAGCATGCGGTCGCGCATTCAGGTCGTCCGCGCGGCGGCGGAGGGCCGCAATAGCCAGTCCTTTCCCATGACCAAGCTGCTGTTGAACGGGACCGAGGCGGATATGTCCTGGCAAAAGGGCCTCAACGACCTGTCCAAGCGCCATCACGTCAGGATCTGGAGACAAGGGACGTGGCAGGGCCAGGAAGTCTGGATCGGCGCGGCTACCCGCGATATCGATTTCGCCTACATGCACCATGGGGCTCTGATGACTCACCGTATTGAGGCGAATATAGACCTGGAGCGCGACAAGATCGCCAACGACCTGGTGTATACCTCTTACGTGGAAATGCTGGACTTGCAGGAACGGAGCAGCATTCCCAGCACCTGCCGCAACGGCAAAGGGGATCTGATGAGCACCGACACGAAAATCGCGATCATCCGGTTCCGGGACTCCGATCGCCCACGCCTCTCCAAAGATTCTGATGAATTCGACGCGATTCCGATTCACGGAAAAGGGGCTCAGCGTTTCGTCCGGCGGGAAATTTTGAGCGCTCGCAACGACATCGTCCGCAATAATATGTACTGGCGCGGCTATGAGGGCGTCCGATGGATCGTCACCGCCATCCGCGGGCGCAATCGTCCGCCGGAAGTGGCGGATGTCGCCCCCAATCCCCGCTTCGCGCGCTTTGTCTCGCTTCGATAAACTAAACGCGTGACCAATGCAACCCGGCGGGAGTTTCTCGCCGCTGTCTCCGGCGCGCTCGCCCTGGACGCGGAGCCATCCTCCAACGATCTGAAGTTATGGTATCGGCAGCCGGCCTCGATTTGGACGGACGCGCTGCCGGTGGGCAACGGACGCCTGGGCGCGATGATTTTCGGCGGTGTCGAAACGGAGCGTCTGGCGCTGAATGAGGACACGCTCTGGTCGGGCTCGCCGAGACCCTGGAATAATCGCGACGCCAAGCGCGTGCTGCCCGAGGTCCGCCGGCTGGTTGCAGAGGAAAAGTATCATCAGGCGGACGAGCTTTGCAAAAAGATGCAGGGTCCGTACAACCAGTCGTACTTGCCGCTGGGAAACCTCTTCTTGAAGTTCGGCGTCCCCGGCCCGGTGACCGATTACCGGCGGGAACTGGATCTGGATGCGGGCATGGCGCGGGTTTCGTACCGCGCGGGCGAGGCGGTCTTTTCGCGCGAAGTGTTTGCGTCGGCGAAGGATGGCGTGATCGTCGCCAGGCTCGAGTGCGACAAAGGCGCGCTGGATTTCGCCGCGTCCCTGGAAAGTCCGCTGCGCTCCCAATCGCAGCGCTCCGGCGATGACATCGTGCTGACGGGAAAAGCTCCAGCCCACGTCGATCCGAACTATTTTCCTTCCGCGAATCCTATCGTCTACGACGATGAGGAAGGGCGGGGAATGCGGTTCGAGTGCCGCGCCAGAATCGTCCAGGAAAGCGATCGGGCGGTAACGGTGATCGTCGCGATGGCGACCGGGTTCAAAGCTTACGATCAGATGCCGGACGGCGCGCCGGACTGCCGGCCCGCGCTCGACCGCGCGATGCAAAAAACCTACGCGCAGCTTCGCGAGGCGCACATGGCCGATCATCGCAGCCTGTTCCGGCGAGTGACCATTCAACTGGGCGGAGGACGCGCCGGTCTGCCTACCGACGAGCGTCTGAAAAACTTCCAGTCTGACGATCCAGCGTTGCAGGCGCTCTATTTCCAGTATGGCCGCTATCTGTTGATCGCCAGCTCGCGTCCAGGCTCGCAGCCGGCGAATTTACAGGGGATTTGGAATGATCAGTTGCGTCCGCCGTGGAGCTCCAACTGGACCGCCAACATGAACGTGCAGATGAATTACTGGCCGGCGGAGACCTGCAACCTCAGCGAGTGCCATGAGCCTCTGTTCGACCTGATCCAGGGACTGAGCGTCACCGGCGCCGAAACCGCGAGGGTGAACTACGGCGCGTCCGGTTGGGTGTCCCATCACAACGTCGATCTGTGGCGTCAGTCCGCGCCCGTTGGCAACTACGGCGGAGGCGATCCGAAGTGGGCCAACTGGCCGATGAGCGGCCCATGGTTCTGCGCGCATCTCTGGGAGCATTATCGATTCACGCGCGATCAAAAATTTCTGAAGCGGGCCTATCCCTGGATGAAAGGCTGCGCCGAGTTCTGCTCCGATTGGCTGATTGAGCAGGACGGCAGGCTCACCACCAGCCCTTCGTGGTCGCCGGAGAACGCATTCTTCGCGCCCGACGGCAAACCCGCGGAAACCAGCGCCGGCTGCACCATGGACATCGCCCTGATCCGTGAATTATTCGCCAATACAATCGAGGCGTCGAAAATCCTGGGCCTCGAAGCGGAGTTTCGCGCGGAACTCGCCGCCAAACGCGCCCGGATTGCGCTGTATCAAATCGGCAAGCACGGCCAGCTGCAGGAATGGTCGAAGGATTTTGACGAACCCGAGCCGGGCCATCGCCACATGGCCCACTTGTATCCCTTGCATCCGGGCAGCGAGATCACGCCGCGCAAAACTCCTGAGTTGGCGAAGGCCGCGCGCGTATCCCTGGAGCGCCGTATCGCCGCCGGTGGAGGCCAGACCGGATGGAGCCGCGCCTGGGTCATCAACTTCTGGGCGCGACTGAACGAAGGCGGCAAAGCGCATGAGTCGCTGTGCCGCCTGCTCGACCACAGCACGGGCCCAAATCTGTTCGACACGCATCCGGCCGGAAAATCGTGGATATTTCAAATCGACGGGAATTTCGGAGGCACGGCGGCGGTGGCGGAGATGCTGCTGCAGAGTCATGAAGGCGAGATCGCGATTCTGCCCGCGCTTCCCAGCGCCTGGCGCGACGGCTCCGTGCAAGGGCTGCGGGCCCGCGGCGGCGTGACCGTGGACATCGCGTGGAAAAACGGCCGCGCCAGTCAGATTACGTTACGCGGGTCCGGCGCGCACCGCCTCCGCCTCCCCAAGGGCCAAAGCGTCTCAATCAACGGGAAAAAGCAATCGGACGTGGTAATCCCAGTAACACTCGCCGAAGGGAAACCGCTCATCGTATTTGCGGGGTGAGCGTCAGCTTGCAAAGTTCGCGCCACGTTACGGAGAAATCATCCCGTGCCGCCGCAGCGTCTCCACTGTCGATTCCACCGGCAGCGCCT
Source organism: Acidobacteriota bacterium (assembly GCA_037439565.1). Lineage (GTDB taxonomy): Bacteria > Acidobacteriota > Terriglobia > Bryobacterales > Bryobacteraceae > Palsa-187. Next base: position 17,552 of record JBBIVT010000048.1, read on the forward strand.
CCACCGTGCGCCCATTGCCGGCCGTCGTCTCCGCCATGAACAGCGAGTTGTAAACGGCCTCCTCCGTCGCCTCGATCACCGCCGGGAACAGCGCGGAAACGGCGTCGTTCGACAAAAGATCCTTCGCGCGCGAGGTGGTGAACGCGATGGCGTAGTCGCCCGATCCATTCGATCCCGCCGCGCCCGTTCTGCCCAGCCCCATCATCGTCCGCGCGCCGAGCCTGCGCAGATTGCGCGAGTCCACCGTCGCGTCCGTCGCGACGATCATCATGATGGATCCGTCGACGGTCACCGGCGGCCCATTCATCGCCTGCACGCGCGGGCGCTCGATCGGCACGCCAAGGATGGTCAGGCGTCCGCCGAAATTCGACTGAACGAGCACGCCCACGGTGTAATCGCCCACTTTGCGCGACGCCGTGCCGATGCCGCCCTTCCATCCGAACGCGATGGTCCCGGTGCCCGCGCCCACGCAGCCTTCTGAAACAGGTCCGCTCTTGGCGCCCTGAATCGCCGCGAACACCTCGTTGTGCCCCGAATGACGGCCCTGAATGTCGTTCAGCACGCCGTCATTGGTCTCGCCCACCAGCGGATTGATCGAACGCACCTGCTCGTTGCCCGCGATCTGAAGCATGTAGTCGATCACGCAATCGGCCACGCGAAATACGTTGAGCGTCGAGGTGAGCAGAATCGGCGTCTCAATCTCGCCCAGCTCATTCACCTGCGTCGAGCCCACTAGTTTTCCGAACGCATTGCCGATGAACACCGCGCCGGGCACTTTTTCGCGAAACAAATTGCCGCCATGCGGCAGCACTGCGGTTACGCCCGTTCGGATGTTCGCGCCGGAGTTCAGCGTATAATGCCCGACGCGCACGCCCGCCACGTCGGTGATGGCGTTGAGCGCGCCGGTAGGCAGCGCTCCGGTGATAATGCCAAGGTCGCGGGCGCGTTGTTTTATTGGCATGAACGGACTATGATATCGTGTCTTGTCGCGGGGGGACTTTTAGCGCTTCGTCCCGCGCGAAATGTTTTCCGCTAACCCGCGCAGAATCAGTTTTTGCGTTTCAAACTCGCCAAAATCGGCGGGCCGGACAGGCCTCCGCCGACCCAATATAGCGGAAAAATCCGAGAATGCGTCTAAACGCGTTCCAGGGGCCAGGAAACGGAAATCGCGTGCGCGGTGGACACGCTACGGCCACTGCATCCGCTCCCGCAGCCTGGTAATGTGCGCCACGTGATGCTTACCGTGCCACGCGTACAGCGCCAGGTTCTTTTCGAGCGGCACCGCGCCCAATTCCGGATGGCGGAACTGCCTCAAAAAGTCCGCGCCGGACATGGAGCGCAGCAGCCGCGTCCAGCGGTCATGCAGCGCGTCTATTAAGGCGAGTGAAATCTCCGGCGGCGCATCCTTCGCATCCGCCAATTCCGCCCAAGCGGCTTCATCGTACGGCTTGATCACCGGCTCCTGCTCGGTCAACGCCAGCCGGAAGCGCACATAGGCGTTCATGTGGCTGTCGGCGACGTGATGCACCACCTGGCGCACGGTCCATCCGCCGTCGCGATACGGCGTGTCGAGTTGCTCCTCGTTCAAACCCGCGATGGCCGCCCGCAAGCGAGCCGGGGCTTCCGCGATGTCATCGATCCAGGCCTGGCGCTGCTGTGCGGTCGACGGAGGCTGGAACGAGAATCTCCCGATCGGATGTTTGAGGTCTTCCATGAATCTCCTGGTCCTTATATTGAAGCTCGTACAACTTCCTGTAAATGCCGTCGCGCAGCGCGAGCAGTTCCTGGTGCGTGCCGCTTTCGCGCAACTGGCCCTTGTGCATCACGAAAATGCGGTCGGCGCGCTGGATGGTCGAGAGCCGGTGCGCGATCACCAGCGAGGTGCGGCCTTCCACCATCCGAGCCAGCGCGTCGCGCACGCGAAATTCCGTCTCGGTATCCACGCTGGAGGTGGCTTCATCCAGAATCAGGAAGCGCGGATTGTGCGCCAGCGCCCGTGCGAAGCTGATCAACTGCTTCTGGCCGGTGGAAAATCCGCTTCCGCGCTCCCGCACCGGCTGCTCGAATTTATTGGGCAGCGACTCCACGAATTCCAGCAGATTCACCTGCGCCGCCGCCTCCACCATCTCGCTTTGGGAGATGGATTCGGTGCCCAGGCGAATGTTCGATTCCACCGTGCCCGTGAATAAATACGGATCCTGCAACACCACGCCGAAGTGCCGCCGCAAGTCGTCTAAAGACAGCTCCCGCAAATCCACGCCGCCGATGAGTATTTTCCCGCGCTGAATATCGTAAAAGCGGAGCAGCAGATTGGTGAGCGTCGTCTTGCCCGCACCCGTATGGCCGACGACGGCGATCGTCTCGCCCGGCTCGATGCGGAAGCTCACGTCGCGCAGCACCCAGTCTTCGTTCCGGTAAGCGAACCAGACGTGGTCGAATTCAATGGCCACCGGACCCTCGGGAAACGGCCGCGGCACTCCGGGAGACGTGACGCGCGGCTCGGCGTCCAGTAGCTTGAAAATCCGCTCGCTGGCCGTCATCGCGGATTGCAGGATGTTGTATTTTTCGCTCAAGTCCTGAATCGGGCGGAAGAAGCGCAGGCCGTATTGGAAGAATGCCACCAAAACCCCCAGCGACAGCGCCCCCTGGCGATTCTGATAGCCGCCGTAAGCCAGCAGCATCGCCAGCGAAAGCATCCCCAGAAACTCCACCACCGGATAAAACCACCCATAGGCGGTGATGGAGTCCTTGAACGCCTCCATGTGGTCGCGGTTGATGGCGGAAAACTCGTCGCGGCTGCGCGCTTCCCGGTTGAACAGTTGCAGCACAGCCATCCCGTTGACGTGTTCCTGCAGATACGTATTGATCTTCGCCACGGCCACGCGGATGCGGCGGTAGCTGGCCTGGACGCTGCGGCGGAACACCGCGGTTACCAGAACGACGATGGGCAGCACGGCCAGAAGAAACGCAGTCATGCCCGGGCTCATGCGGAACATGATCATCACCACGAAGCCGAGCACCAGAATATCGCCCAGAATCGTCACCAGGCCGGACGCCCACAACTCGTTCAGCGCGTCGACATCGGTGGTGACGCGCGTAATCAGGCGTCCCACCGGATGCCGGTCGTAATAGGCGACGTCCAGCGTTTGCAGCTTCTCCATCAATTCGCGGCGCAGGTCGAACATGGCGTACTGGCCGGTGCGCTGCATCAGGTAGGTTTCGACGAACTCGCATCCGAAGCCGATGAGCAGCGCGGCCAGATAAAGCGCCGAAATTTGCGCCAGGCCGGTCCAGAGGTCGGCGGAGAGCCAGGCATCTAAAAGGGATGGCGAAGGATGCTCCGGCTTGGCCAAATAGTGGTCGATGGCCAGCTTTGTGAGCAGAGGTCCAGCCACCTGCGCCACCGATTGCAGCAGCAGAAAGACCAGCGAAATCACTACCGCGCCGCGGTACGGTTTCAAGTACCGCACCAGTCTCCGCATCAGGCGGCCATCGTACACTTTTCCAAGCTGCTCTTCGTCCACGGGTAACTTTCAGCGTAACGCAGATGAACAGAGAAGCTCAGGCCGGCTATTCTGTCTGCCCTCGGAAAAAATTCGCGCCCTTCGAGGAACTGCCGGTCTTCGATGCAACCGGAGGCCCGCGCTCGAAATGAGGCAGGCCCCCGCGCGGCTTATTGACCGCTCTCTTCTTCCTTCTTCTCGAGGCGCTCCTTAATGGCTTCGGTGCCTTCAAATCCGGTGATCGCCGCGGCAGCTTCGGTGAGGATGCCTGCATTGGGATCCAGCTTCTTCATGCCTTCCACGGCTGCTACTGCGCCTGCGATCTTCTCCGCTTCGTCCAAAAAACCCATAACCGGTCTCCTTGCGTTTGGGAATGAAATTTCACCCCGATTTGAGGTGCTACCCAGCATAACATTAGCTTAGTGGCACACAGTGGTTCCATCGTCCTTCGTTTGGCAGCTCTGGTTCGAACCGCGGGCACCAAGACCGGCCTTCGGATAGTAACAGAAGCCCAGGTAAATGTCCTGGAGCGCGAACGGGTACTCCGCGCGCGGCAGGCTCGCGATCTCTTTGAAGAGGGAGGTCCTTTACGGCAGCGCCATCAATGCCGCGACGGCGCCAAGGACGTAGCCCGCGGTGGGTCTGAAGAAAAGCATGACGGCTGCGGCCGCGAATACAATAGGGCTGAGCGCAACCGCCGCGTAGTAGAGACTGAAGTAAGGGTAAACCTTCACCAACATGGCCGCGATACAGGCTTCGGTAGAGAGAAAGATGACAGTCGCGGCGATGCGAGGCTGCTTCAGCCGATCCACTTCTTTATTGGACACCAGTAGCGGCCGAAGGTTCCATCACTCGGTGGGAATCTCGACCTCGGCATAGCTGCGAGGCCCCATCCCGTCGATTGCAGTCAGGATGCGACTGCTATTCGCTTTGATGAAGTTCCAGTTATTCGTGCTGAGAACAAGCAGTGCGATTGTGCGCCGCGTCATATTTTGCTGATAGCATTTCCTGATCGGCGGTGACCATCAACTCGAAACCCGCTTCCTCTGCCGCGTTCAGCAGTGCTCCGTTCTTCAGTCCTGACCAACCCTGATAGGACGTGGTGACCACCGTGTGGCCTCCGCCGATCAGCAGCCGGAGCTTTTGCGGGACGCTTTCGTCTAGAATGATTTTCATTCAGGCGCGTGTTGCTTCCGGGACGAGAGCGCTCTTGGCCGCGAAGTCGAGGACCGTTTGCACCTGTTCGCGCGTCACGGGGAAGTTTTCCAGCACCTCTTCCATTGATAAAGTTTTCAGGTTCTCGAAAATGGCGGAAACGGGGACGCGGGTGCCGCGGAATAACCACGCTCCGCTGACCTTGCCAGGAATCCGTTCCACGGCGGGGCACTGTGACCAGTCAAGGACTGCCATATCTCCTTTTAGGAGACGCCACGGTAGCTTACAATGTCCTTTAATGAGATTCCTTTTCCTGCTGCCCATGATTTGCTGCGCGCAGCACCTTTCGAAACTCCACCAGTTGACCCATGGCGGACAGAATGCCGAGGCGTATTGGTCGCCCGACGGCAAGCGCCTGATTTTCCAATCCGCCCGCGACGGCCACGATTGTGACGCCATGTACATCATGAACGCGGCCGACGGATCGAACCTGCACATGGTCTCGAACGGCAAGGGCGTCACCACCTGCGGCTATTTTCTGGGCGACAACAAGCACATTGTCTACGCGTCCACGCATGAAGGGCCAGGTTCAAACAAGGACGCTTGCCCCGCGCGTCCGGACCGCAGCAAAGGCTACGTCTGGGCCGTCTATCCCAGCTACGATATTTACCTCGCCACCGACACCGGCAAGATTCTGAAAAAGCTCACCACCGCGCCCGGCTACGACGCCGAGGCCACGGTGAACTGGAAGACCCGGAAGATCATCTATACCTCGCTCGCCTCGGGCGACCTGGACCTGTGGAGCATGAACGAAGACGGTTCCCATAAAACTCGCATCACCACAACCGAGGGCTACGACGGCGGCGCGGTGTTTTCGCGCGACGGCACAAAGATCGTCTGGCGCGCCCATCATCCCGATACGCCGGAGAAGCAGGCCCGCGCCAAGGAACTGCTGAAGGAGAATCTCACCGCGCCCATGAAAATGGAGCTGTTCGTCGCCAATGCCGACGGCTCCAACGCGAAGCAGATCACCAATTTCGGCTGCGCATCCTTCGCTCCGACGTTCACGCCGGACGGCGGGAAAATTCTGTTCAGTTCCAACAGGCACCACTGCGACTCCAGCGATTTCGAGCTATACCTGATCAATATCGACGGCACGGGCCTGGAGCAGGTCACCAACTACGGAGTCTTTTCGTCGTTCCCCGAATTTTCGCCCGACGGCGCGAAGATCGTTTTCGCGTCCAGTTATCAATCCACCAGCCGCTACGAGTTCAATATTTTCACAGCAGATTGGAAACCATGAAGAAATTTCAAATCCTCCTCGCGCTCTGCGCCACCTTCGCCGCCGCGCAGACTCCTCAAGCGCCAAAAAAGAAGAAACTCCTCGCCATTGGCGCCGTATACGGATTCCAGCACGACTCGGTCTCGAATGGCCTCGCCACCATGTGGAAAATCGGCCACGATACTGGCCTCTGGGATACCTATATCCGCACCGATACGCAGCTCATCACCAAGAAGAAGATCCCCGCCGGCAATGCGAAGAATCTTGATTACTTCGACGCGATTTATTTGTACACCACCGGCGAACTCCCGCTGGACGACGAGCAGAAGGCCGCGCTGCTGAGCTTCGTCCACGACGACGGTAAGGGAATCATCGGCGGACACTCCGCCATCGACTCGTTTTATAAATGGCCCGAATACGGCGAAATGATGGGCGCTTACTTCGACAACCATCCCTGGGGCCAGTTCCTCGCGCCGGTGATCGTTGAGGATCCGAATTTTCCCGCCATGAAGGCGTTTCCGCAGGCGTTCATGATGATGGATGAGATCTACCAGCCGAGCAAGGAATTTTCGCGCGAAAAGGTCCGCGTGCTGGCGCGCCTGGACGAGACCAAACTCGACCTGAAGCACCAGGGCGTCAAGCGCACCGACGGAGACTTTGCCGTCGCCTGGGTGAAGACCTACGGCAAGGGCCGCGTCTTCTATTCCACCTTCGGCCATCGCGAAGAAGTGTACGATCGCCCGGATATTCAGGTCATGTATCGCGAAGCCACCAAATGGGCGATGAAGTTGATCGACGGCGACGCCACGCCCCGGCCGCGGCCGTGAAGGCAGTCCTGTTCCTGGCGGCGCTTCTAGCCCGCGCCGAGGTGGTCGATTCCGCGGCGTCGGGCTTCACGGTTAAAACGGTTGTGCAGATCAACGCTCCGCCGGAGGAAGTGTTTCACAAACTCATTCAAAACATCGGCGACTGGTGGAATCCCGAGCACACTTTTTCGCATGACGCGCACAACCTCCGAATCGAGCCGCGTCCCGGCGGCTGCCTGTGCGAAAAAATGCCGAACCTCGGCTTCGTGCGCCACTTCGAGCTGATCAACTTTATTCCCGGCAAGTACGTTGTGTTCAGCGGCGCGATGGGGCCGTTGCAGCCGCTGGCCGCCGTCGGCACGATGCAGATTCAGCTCACGGCGGCCGAGGGCGGCACCAAGCTGGAGATGACGTACGCAGTCTCGGGCTACCTCGCCAAGGGTCTCAACACCTGGGCTCCGGCGGTGGATATGGTCACAGGAGAGCAGTTCGTGCGACTGAAGAATTTCGTGGAGACGGGGAAGGCGAAGGAGTGAGCCGCGAACCGGCGGCTGTCGACGGCGCACCCAAGCCTCACGGACCGCTCCGTATCCTTGCGGATTTCATCCTCGACGATGGGAAGGCAATTACGGACTGCCGGGCTGACGCTCCCAAGTTGCTGCCGCGATTCGGCGCCTCGCGGCCGCTTGAGAATTACCTGTCGGGACGTGCCTACTCGACAAGATCGTCGAGAATGAGTACCGTCAGGCCTTGAACCTTGCGAAACCCAGCGTCATTTGTGACCAGTAATGTTGCCCCGGCGGCGATGGCCGTGGCTGCTACAATCGCGTCCGGCGTCTTCATCCCATGTCGCGCGCGAACCAGGGCCGCGAGATTTGCGATCTCCAGCTCCGGCGCAATCCACTCGAGATTCGGATAAAACTCCAGCCTGCTACGAAGCTCGGCGACGCTGCCGGGCTCCCACGCCAGATGGGGCTTCACCAGGATCTCCGTCATCGTTAGCGTTGAACTGACCCCGGAGCCCTCTTCGCTCACCCAGCGGAGAACCTCGCGAGCCACCGGAGCGTAGCGTGGGTAGCCCTCCAGAGCGTAGATGAACAGACTGGTATCGAGCGCGATCCGCCGGTGCTGGGACAAGACCGCGCGCAGCCTCGCTAGCGCCAACTCTCCCGCTCTTTCTTGAGGTAACCCGGCCCGTAAAGTCCTTTGGCGATGCCCAGGAGGGCTTCGTGAGGGGCCTTGGGTTTCTCCATCACAATGAGCTTGCCTTCATGGAGGCTCAATTGGAGCTTATCTCCCGCCTTCAACCCCAACTGCTCACGGATGGTTTTGGGAATAACGATCTGGTGCTTCGACGAAATGGTCGCTTCCATGCTTTACATTATCGCAAAAAGTAAAGCAGCCTACCCGCCCCGCGCAACCACGGGCGCGTCGAAATAGGCGACCGCTCTGGATGGCTAAGGAATCGGTGCGCCGATCTCTTTCATCACCTGCTCCGCGGTACGCCCGCTTGAGATGCACCCCGGCAAGTCGGGCACGTACGCCACGCAGTTGTGCTCCGCTTGCTCGATGACTTCTTCATGACTCCACCTGCACCAGCCCCGTCTCCATCCTCTTCAATTGCCCGCACGCCGCAAACACGTCCAGCCCGCGAGGTTTCCTCACGAAGCACGGCATCGCCTTCCTCACGATCTCCTGAAACGAAGCGACGCGCTCCGGCGAAGGCGTCCCAAACGGAATCCCCGGACCAGGGTTCAGCGCAATCAGGTTCACTTTGGCTTTCAAATTCGCCAGCAGCTTCACCACCCGCCGCGCGTCCGCGTCCGTATCGTTCACTCCGGCGAGCAGCACGTATTCGAACGTCAGCCGTTCCCAGGGGCGCAGCGGATACTTCCGGCACGCGTCCATCAATTCCTTCAGGTGATACTTTTTCGTGATCGGCATCAACTCACGCCGCTGCTCCTCGTTCGACGCGTTCAGCGAGATCGCCAGCTTCGGCCGCACTGCCTCGCGCCCCAGTTCCTCGATTTTCGGAATAATGCCGGAGGTCGAGAGCGTCACGCGCCGCGGCGAAATGCCCATGCCCTGCGGATCCAGCATCAGCCGCGCGGCTTTCAACACATTCGCCAGATTCAGCAGAGGCTCGCCCTGGCCCATCATCACGATGTTGATGCGATCCGCGCCGGCTTCCAGCGAATTGTCCGCCGCCACCCGCAGCACCTGGCCCGCGATCTCGCCCGCCGTCAAATGCCTCTCGAGTCCCAGCAATGCCGTCAGGCAAAATTTGCAGTCCACGGGACAACCCACTTGGCTCGATATGCAGATGGTCGACCGCTCGCCTTCGGGCATCCACACCGTCTCCACCGTTTTCCCGTCGGCCAGCCGCAGCAGATACCTCCGCGTCCCATCGGACGACTCGTAGCGTCTCTCAATCTCCGGAAGCCCGAGCTCCAGTTCCCCACGTAATCCTTTTGGCAGATTGGAGATCGCCGCCGTGTCCGTCACCCGGCGGCGATACACGGCGTCGTAGATTTGTTTTGCCCGAAATGCCGGCTCAGACGGCCCCAAAGCCTGTTGGATGTCCGTAAGTTCCATCCCTACAATACTTTGCGGCATGCCATTAGTTTAACATGGTAAACTGGGGATTACATGGCCTCGCCCAAACACAGAGACATCCAGCGCGCCGTTCTCTCCAACGGCGTCCGCGTGGTGACCGAGCGCATGGATCACGTGCGCAGCGTCACCGTCGGCGTCTGGATCGGCACCGGCTCGCGCGAGGAGTCGCCCGAACAAAGCGGCCTCACCCACTTCATTGAGCACATGGTCTTCAAGGGGACCAAGAACCGCACCGCCGAACAGATTGCCCGTTCCGTGGATTCGATCGGCGGCGGCCTGGATGCGTTCACCTCCAAGGAACTGGTCAGCTACAACGTGAAGATCCTCGATGAGCATTTGCCCGAGGCCTTCGACGTGGTGGCCGATCTGGTCCGCAATCCTCTGTTCGACAAGGGCGACATTGAGAAGGAAAAGGGCGTCATCCTGGAAGAGCTGAAGATGGAGGTGGATAATCCCGAATACCTCATCCACGAAATCTTTTCCAGCAATTTCTGGAAGGGCCATGCGCTGGGGCGCCCGATTTTGGGCACTTCGCAAACCATCCGCTCCTTCGATCGCGATTCGGTTGAAAAATATTACCGGCGTTTTTACTCGCCTTCGAATATCCTCATCACCGCCGCGGGAAGCTTGAGCCATCGCCGCCTGATGGCCCTGGCGGAGGAAAAATTCGCCGATCTGAAGCCCCGCCGAAAGCTGGCTCCCGTGGAGCGGCCGAAGCCGCACGCGCCGCTGGTTTTCCGCAACAAGAATTCGCTTGAGCAGGTGCACGTGTACCTGGGCGTGCCGTCGATTTCCATGCCCGACGAGAAGCGCTTCGCCTGCTACATCCTGAATGCGATTTTGGGCGGCGGCATGAGCTCGCGGCTGTTCCAGAATATTCGCGAAAAACAGGGGCTCGCCTACACCGTGTTTTCGGAGTTGGCGATGTATCACGACGCCGGTTGCATGCTTGTTTATGCAGGCACCTCGCAGAAGAGCGCCGGCAAGGTGATCGAGCTGGTAGTGAAGGAACTTGGCGAGATCGCGTCGCATAAAGTCACGCCGGAGGAACTGCGCCGCGCTAAGGATCATCTGAAGGGTTCTTACGTGCTCGGCCTGGAATCCACGTCGAGCCGCATGGGCAACCTCGCACGCCAGGAGCTCTACTTCAAGCGCTTTTTTACGCTCGATGAAATGCTGGAGATGGTGGAAAAGGTCACCGCCGATGAAGTGCTCGCGTTGGCCCAGCGGTTCTTCGATCCGAAGCAGATCGCCCTGGCCATGCTCGGCCGCCTGGAGGGATTCAAGCTCCGCCGTCAGGACTTAATCCGGTCGATATGAGGGGAAAAAACGGGGACAGACTGCTCTGTCCCGAGCCCTCAAGTCGCGCAGCTTCACACCATTCTGTTCACTCATTTTCTCTCGCCTGCCGCCTCGCGGCCCTGGCGCTGCTGCTTTCCCCCGCCTTCGCCCTCGACATCACCAAGCTCAAGCCCACCGGCTACGTCAACGATTTCGCGCACACCTTCGACGCCGCCAGCGCACAAAGCCTGGAAGCGTATTGCGGCATCCTCGAACGCGCAACCGGGGCGCAAATGGCCGTGGTCACCGTCGATTCGCTCGATGGCGACGACATTGCCGATGTAGCGTCTCGCCTCTATCATCAATGGGGCATCGGCAAAAAGCCCGCCGACGAGGGCGTGCTGATTTTATTCGCGATTAAAGAACACAAGGACCGCGCCGAGATCGGCTACGGCCTGGAGCCCGTCATCACGGACGCCGACGCGGGCTCGATTCTGCGCGGCATCCGCCCAATTCTCCGCCAGGGCTCATACGGACCGGCGGCGCTCGCCGCCGCGCAGCAGTTCGGCGCGAAGATTGCCGCATCCAAGAACATTGAGCTTCCCATCGACGCGCGTGTCCGCACCCGCACCGCAGTCCCGCGCGGAAACTCCATCCCGTGGCCTTTCATTATTATTGGAATTTTCTTTCTGCTGTCTCTGTTTGGCCGGGGCGGCGGAGGAGGAATCACCGGTTTCCTTACCGGCATGTTCCTGGGTAACATGATGGGACGCGGCGGCGGCGGAGGCTGGGGCGGCGGCGGATTCGGAGGCGACTCCGGCGGCGGCGGCTTTGGCGGTTTCGGCGGCGGCGATTCGGGCGGCGGCGGAGCGTCGAGTGACTGGTGAAATTATGGACGAACTCAAGGAATTGACCGCGAAACTCGAGCATGCTTACCAGGACCGCCTGGTCTCGGTGGTCCTCTATGGCTCGGCCGCCTCGGCGGAACCGGGAAAATACTCCGATCTCAACGTGCTGTGCGTCCTCAAGCAGATTACGCCGCGCGAACTGGGTGAAAGCGAGCCGATATTCCGCTGGTGGCGGGAGCACAAGCATCCCTCGCCTCTGTTGATGAGCGAGGAGGAAGTGCACCGCTCCGCAGACTGTTTCCCCATCGAGTTTCACGACATGAAGGACCGCCGCAAGATGCTGTACGGCCCCGACGTGATCGCCGACGTTCACATCGATTCAAAATATTATCGCGCGCAGGTGGAGTATCAGCTTCGGTCCAAACTGCTCCGGCTCCGGCAGCAAGCCGCGGGAGTTCTGTCGGACCCGGTGAAGCTGTTCACGCTGTGCGTCGATTCGGTCTCGACGTTTTGCATGCTGGCGCGTCATGCGCTGCTGGTGTCCGGCGCGCACGCCAAAACCGAGCGCCGCGCGGTGATCCGCCAGCTCGGCGCGACCCTGAAAATGGACGTGCGGCCATTTGAAATTTTGCTCGACGTCCGCGAAGACAAATCGGGCGACCCGGGAGATCCCGGCGAGCTGTTCGCCCAATATCTGGAATGCATCCGCCGGATGGTGGAGTTCGTGGACGGCCTGGAAAACGCGCCCGCCGAACGCGCGGCGCATTAAATGAATGAACGAGAATGAGAGAACATCTACTTAGACCGTTTTCTGGCATTCCCCGGCTTACGCTGAGGGGTTTTACAACCTCGTTCCGTAAGGGCGGGGATCACGGCAGTCCACGAAAACTTAGAAAATGGTCTACGGATTCACGGGGAGAGCTATGAAACTTGGATTGATTGCTTTGATTGTGGTGGGATTCCTGGTGATCGTCGCGCTGGTCCTTGGCGGCAGCCTCATCGGTTCGCGCAACGAACTGGTGCAGGAGCGCGAATCGATCAAGGGCGCATGGAGCCAGGTGGACGTCGTGCTCCAGCGCCGAGCCGATCTGATTCCGAACCTGGTGGAAACCGTCAAGGGCTTTGCCAAGCACGAGGAGACGGCCATCGATTCGGTCACCGCCGCGCGCGCCGCTTTGGGCGGAGCGCAAACGCCGAAGGACAAAATCGCCGCCAACGGGCAGCTCGATTCTGCGCTGTCCCGGCTGCTCGTCGTGGTCGAGAATTATCCCAATCTGAAAGCCGACGAGAACTTCCTGCGCTTGCAGGATGAACTGTCCGGCACCGAAAACCGCATCGCCGTCGAGCGCCGCAAGTACAACGATGTGGTGCAGAAATACAATACAGACATCGAGCTGTTCCCGAAGAACATCGCCGCGTCGATGTTCGGTTTCCAGCGCGAAGACGCCTATTTCAAGGCCGACGCCGCCTCGAAGGAAGTCCCCAAAGTGAAATTCTGACGGTAAGCGTAATGCCGGCGTTCGAAAGGGGCTGACCTCTCTATCCCTGGGGACGCTGGAAAGCCCGCTAGACCGTGTTGGAGGCGGACAAGGCGATCTGTCTCCGGATTCTCAAGAGCCTGATGATCAAACATGTCCTCAAATACCTTTCAAAACTTCATTGACGGCCAATGGGCCGGCGGCAAGACCTTTGAAAACCGCAACCCCGCCGACACATCCGACCTGGTCGGCGAATTCGTCCTCG
>JBBIVT010000048.1:30885-32126 GCA_037439565.1 Acidobacteriota bacterium
TTTGAAAACCGCAACCCCGCCGACACATCCGACCTGGTCGGCGAATTCGTCCTCGGCACGCCAGCCGACATGTCCGCCGCCGTGGACGCCGCCTCGCGAGCCCTGCCGGCGTGGAGCGCCATGGCCGGCCCCGCGCGCGGCGCTCTGCTTTATAAAGTCGCCGATATTCTCGAACGGAAATTCGATCAGCTCGGCGAAGAGATGACGCGCGAGGAGGGCAAGACGCTGCCCGAAGCCAAGGGCGAGGTGCGCCGGGCCATCAACATCTTCCGCTACTTCGCCGGCGAAGGCTCGCGCATGCCCGGACCCGTGGTCGCCAGCGAGCGCGACCGCGTTCACATGTGGGCGCAGCGCAAGGCCGTGGGTGTGGTGGGTCTCATCACCCCCTGGAATTTTCCCATCGCGATTCCGGCCTGGAAAATGGCGCCTGCGCTGATCTGCGGCAATACGATCGTGGTCAAGCCGGCCTCCGCCTCGCCTCTGTGCGCCTGGCGCATCGTCGACGCCTGCCGCGAAGCGGGCATCCCTTCGGGCGTGGTGAATTTCGTCGCCGGATCGGGAGGCACGCTTGGCAAGGCTTTGATCGCCGCGCCTGCGTTGAAGGCCGTTTCCTTTACCGGCTCCTGCTGCGTGGGCGAATGGCTGCATGCCGAAGCGTCCAAGCGCCGCCTGCGCATCCAGCTTGAAATGGGCGGCAAGAACCCGACCATTGTACTCGCCGACGCGCCCTTCGAACAGGCGGTGGAAAACACCGTCAACGCGGCGTTCTTCTCCACCGGCCAGAAATGCACGGCCACCAGCCGCGTGATCGTCGAGGACGCCATCTACGATCGCTTCCTTGCCGCTCTGGTGGAGCGCACGGGGAAGCTCAAAGTCGGCAATGGCCTTACCCCCGGCGTCGACATTGGGCCCGCAGTCGATCAGTCCCAGCTCGATACGGATCTCGAATACATCGAAATCGGCCGCAAGGAAGCGGGCGAGCCGCGGGTGGGCGGCCATCGCCTCACCGGCGGCGACTTCGACAAGGGCTTCTTCGTTGCCCCGGCAATTTTCGCGAATGTCACGGAAAACATGCGCATCGCGCAGGAGGAAATTTTCGGCCCCGTGCTCGCCGTGATGCGCGCGCGGGATTTTGAAGACGCCATGCGCATCGCCAACGCCATTCCGTTCGGGCTGTCCTCGTCGATTCAAACCTCCAACATTTCCCGTGTCTTTGAGTTCGTGCAGCGCGCCGAAGCCGG
>JBBIVT010000049.1:0-5434 GCA_037439565.1 Acidobacteriota bacterium
GTGAAGCCGGATAATACCGCCGAGGTGCGGCGCATTGTCACTACGCTCGCCGAAGGCGACGACTCCGCAGTGGACAGCGGCCTGGAACCCGGCGAAACCGTGGTCATCGACGGCGTCGACAAGCTGCAGCAGGGGACCAAGGTTCTAGTGCGCATGGCTGCCCCCAAGGGCGTGCGCGGTTAAAGAATGAGGCTTTTCCGATGAGCCCTTCCCGCCCGTTTATTCTGCGGCCGGTGGCGACCGCCTTACTGATGGCAGGCCTGCTGCTAGTGGGCGCGGTTGCCTATAAACAGCTCCCTGTTTCGGCGCTGCCGCAGGTGGACTATCCCACCATTCAGGTGATCACGTTCTATCCAGGCGGAAGCCCGGACGTAATGGCCTCCTCCGTCACCGCGCCGCTGGAGCGCCAGTTTGGCCAGGTGCCTGGCTTGAACCAGATGACGTCCACCAGTTCCTCCGGAAGTTCCGTCATCACCTTGCAGTTCGCGCTGGAGCTGAACATTGACGTCGCCGAGCAGCAGGTGCAGGCGGCCATCAACGCCGCGCAGACCTTCCTGCCCCGGGATCTCCCGAATCCTCCCATTTACAGCAAGACCAACCCCGCCGACACGCCGATCATTACGCTCGGCCTGACTTCGAAGACCATGCCGCTGTCCCAGGTCGAGGATTACGCCGACACGCGCCTGGCGCAGAAGATCTCGCAGTTGCCCGGCGTCGGCCTGGTGAGCATCTCCGGCGGACAGAAGCCCTCCGTGCGCATTCAGGCGAACCCGATGGCGCTGTCATCCTACCGGCTGAATCTGGAGGATCTGCGCGCCGCGCTGGTCGCCGCCAACGTCAACCAGGCCAAGGGCAGCTTCGATGGACCTCAAAACGCCTACACCATTGGCGCCAATGATCAGCTGCTGGCCAGCGAGGATTACAAACCGCTAGTGATCGCCTATCGCAATGGCGCACCGGTGACGCTGTCGGATGTAGCCGACGTCATTGACGACGCCGAAAACGTAAAACTCGCTGCCTGGATGAACGAAACGCCCGCGGTGATTGTCAATATTCAGCGCCAGCCCGGCGCCAACATCATCGATGTCGTCGACCGGGTCAAGAAGCTTCTGCCGCAGCTCCGGGCCTCCCTGCCCAGCGCCATCGAAACCACCATCCTTACGGACCGCACGGTCACCATCCGAGCCTCCGTCGCCGATGTGCAGTTCGAGCTGATGCTCACCATCGCGCTGGTGGTCATGGTGATTTTCCTGTTCCTTCGCACGTTGGCGGCCACCGTGATTCCCAGCGTCGCCGTGCCGTTGTCCCTGGTCGGCACGTTCGGCGTGATGTACCTGCTCGGCTATAGCCTGAACAATCTCACCCTGATGGCGTTGACTATCTCCACCGGATTCGTGGTGGACGACGCCATCGTGATGATTGAGAACATCGCGCGCTACATTGAAGAAGGCGATCCACCGATGCAGGCGGCATTGAAGGGCGCCGAACAGATCGGCTTCACGATTCTCTCGCTCACCGTTTCGCTGATCGCCGTGCTCATCCCCCTGCTGTTCATGGGCGACATTGTCGGCCGCCTGTTCCGCGAATTCGCCATCACCTTGAGCGTCACGATCCTGCTCTCCGCGGTGGTTTCCCTCACGCTCACGCCCATGATGTGCGCGCGCCTGCTGAAACACAAGCCGGAATCCGAACAGGGACGCTTCTATCGCGTCTCCGAGCACGTCTTTCAGAGCATCATCGCGTTTTATGGCCGTACGCTTCAGGTGATCCTCCGCCACCAGTTCCTCACGCTGATGGTGGCCGCGGCCACACTGGCCGGCACGGTGATTCTTTTCCTGATCATCCCCAAGGGATTTTTCCCGGTGCAGGATACCGGCGTGATTCTGGGCGTCTCCGAAGCGGCGCAGACAGTCTCCTTCCCGGCCATGGCGCGCGCCCAGCAGGAACTCGCGCGGATCATTTTGAGGGATCCCGCGGTGGCCAGCCTCTCTTCTTTCATCGGCGTCGACGGCACCAACACCACCATCAACAGTGGCCGGATCCAGATCAATTTGAAGTCCATTGAGGAGCGCCGCATCAGTGCCAGCAACATCATCCGCCGCTTGCAGCCGGAACTGGCGAAGGTGGAAGGCATCACGCTCTACATGCAACCGGTGCAGGATCTCACCGTGGAGGATCGCGTCAGCCGGACGCAGTTTCAGTACAGCCTGGAGGATCCCGACGCCCGTGAACTCGCCACCTGGGCGCCGCAGTTCATTGCCAAACTGCAGACGCTACCCGCTCTCCGCGACGTCGCCAGCGATCAGCAGAATGGCGGCCTGTTGGCCCAGCTCGTGATCGACCGCCAGACCGCCTCGCGCTTCGGCATCACACCCCAGATGGTGGACAACACGCTGTACGACGCCTTCGGCCAGCGCCAGGTATCCATCATGTTCACGCAGTTGAACCAGTATCGGGTGGTTCTCGAAGTGAAACCGGACCTCCAACGCAATCCGCAGGAATTGCGGAACATCTACATCCGCAGCACGCAGGCCAGCACCATGGCGCCCAGTTCCAGCCAAACCGCCTCGGCCCAGAACAACGCCGCCGCGGGCGGGTCGGCCGGCGCGACCCCCATCGCCGCCCAGCCCGGCGGGCAGGTTCCCTTGAGCGCCTTCACCCACTTCGAGGCGGGCACCACACCGTTGGCCGTCAACCACCAGGGCCAGTTCCCCGTGGTCACCGTTTCCTTCAATCTCGCGCCCGGCGCATCGATTGGCAACGCGGTCGACGCCATTGACGCGGCGAAGGAAGAGTTGCACCTGCCCGCGAGCATCCAGGCCACCTTCCAGGGCACCGCCGCCGCCTTCCAAGCCTCGCTCAGCAATGAGCCGATCCTCATTCTGGCCGCGCTCGTCACGGTCTATATCGTCCTTGGCGTGCTTTATGAAAGCTACATCCATCCCCTGACGATTCTCTCCACGCTACCCTCGGCCGGCGTCGGCGCTCTGCTCGCGCTGATGCTGTTCCATGAGGACTTCAGCGTCATCGCCCTCATCGGCATCATCCTGCTGATCGGCATCGTCGAAAAGAACGCCATCATGATGATCGACTTCGCGTTGGAAGCTGAGCGCAAAGAGGGCCGGGAACCGTTGGACGCCATCTACCAGGCCTGCCTGCTCCGCTTCCGGCCGATCGTGATGACCACTCTGGCGGCCATGCTCGGCGGCGTTCCATTGGCCATGGGAACAGGCACCGGGGCCGAGTTGCGCCGTCCGCTGGGCATCGCCATCGTCGGCGGGCTGATCTTCAGCCAGTTGCTAACGCTCTACACCACCCCGGTGATCTATTTGTTCTTTGACCGGGCTGCTCGGCGGGTCACGGGCCGCAGCGGCGCGGGCGTCACCGTCCGCCCCGGGCTCGACCCCCATCCGGAGCGCGCATGAGCATCTCCGCGCCATTCATTCATCGCCCTGTCGCCACTACGCTGCTCACACTGGCGCTTGGCTTGGCCGGCGGCGTCGCCTATTTTTTCCTGCCCGTCGCGCCTCTGCCCGAGGTAGAATTCCCCACCCTTCAGGTCTCCGCCGGGCTGCCCGGCGCGAGCCCGGAAACCATGGCCTCCTCTGTCGCCACGCCGCTCGAACGGCAGTTCGGCCGCATCGCCGGCTTGAACGAAATGACTTCGTCGAGCTCGCTCGGCAGTTGCGGCATTACCATGCAGTTCGACCTGAGCCGCAACATCGACGCCGCCGCCCGCGACGTGCAGGCGGCCATCAACGCCGCCCGCGGCCAGTTGCCCACCACGCTGCCGCAAAATCCCAACTGGCGCAAGATCAATCCGGCCGACGCGCCGATTCTGATGCTCGCCCTGACCTCGGACACCGTCCCGCCCGGCAACATCTACGACACCGCCTCCTCCATCCTGCAGCAGAAACTGGCGCAGATGAAAGGCGTGGGACAGGTTTTCGTGGGTGGAGGCGCCCTGCCCGCGGTCCGCGTGGACGTCAATCCCACCCGGCTCAATCATTTCGGCCTCGGCCTTGAGGACGTGCGCGCCATGCTCGGCTCGGCAAACGTCAATCTCCCGAAGGGAGAGTTCCACGACGACAGCCGTTCCTGGACCATCTCCGCCACGGATCAGATTCGTTTCGCCGATGAGTATAAACCCCTGGTGGTCGCCTATCGCAACAACGCGCCGGTGATGCTTGGCGATGTCGCCAATGTCATCGATTCCGTGGAGGACATCCGCTCCATCGGCTTCGCCGACCGCGAGCAGTCCATCTTGCTGATCATCTTCCGCGTGCCGGGGGCAAATATCATCGACACGGTGGACCGGATTCGCGCCTCTCTTCCTCAATTGCAGGCGGAAATTCCCGCCGCCATTCACATGCGCGTCATCCTGGATCGCACGCTCACCATCCGAGGCTCCGTCGATGACGTGGAAATCTCGCTGGGCATCTCCATTTGCCTGGTGATTATGGTGGTTTTTCTGTTCCTGCGCAGCGTGCCAACCACCCTGATACCCAGCGTGGCCGTCCCCATCTCGCTGGTGGGCACATTCGGCGTGCTCTATTTGTTCGGCTACTCCATCGACAACCTTTCGCTGATGGCGTTGACCATCGCCACCGGGTTCGTGGTCGACGACGCGATTGTGGTCATCGAAAATATCACCCGCTATCTCGAGGAAGGCATGGAGCCCATGGCCGCCGCGCTCAAGGGCGCGGCCGAGATCGGCTTCACCGTGCTCTCCATCAGCATCTCGCTGATCGCCGTGTTCCTGCCGATCCTGCTGATGGGCGGAATCGTAGGCCGGCTCTTCCGGGAGTTCGCCGTCACGCTTTCGGCCGCCATTATCGTCTCCCTGGCTATTTCCCTCACCACCACCCCCATGATGTGCGCGCGCCTGCTCCGCTCCCATGAATCCGAGCGTCAGCATGGCAGGATGTACAGGCTCAGCGAAAACGGCTTCAACGCGATCCTGCGCGGCTACGACAAATCCCTGAGCTGGGTGCTGCGCCATCAGTTCCTCACGCTGATCGTCACACTGTCCACTCTCGCCTTCACGGTCTATCTGTACATCGCCATTCCCAAGGGATTTTTCCCGCAGCAGGACACCGGCCGCCTCAGCGGATCGATTCAGGCCGACCAGGCCACCTCCTTCCAGGCGATGAAGGAACGGCTGTTGCAGATCAACACCATCATGATCCAGGATCCGGGCGTCGAAACCTTGAATGCCTTCACCGGCGGCGGCGGCTTCGGCGGCGGCGGTGTCAACGCCGGACGCATGTTCGTGACGCTCAAACCTTTGGACCAGCGAAAGATCAACTCCGACGAAGTCATCGCCAGGCTTCGTCCTAATCTGGCCAAAGTCCCCGGCGTCAGCGTTTACCTGCAGTCGGTACAGGATCTGCGCATCGGCGGCCGCCCCAGCGGCGCGCAGTATCAGTACACG
>JBBIVT010000049.1:5534-21775 GCA_037439565.1 Acidobacteriota bacterium
GGTACAGGATCTGCGCATCGGCGGCCGCCCCAGCGGCGCGCAGTATCAGTACACGTTGCAAAGCGACAATGTGAAGGATTTGAACGAGTGGGCGCCCCTGGTGTTCCGCAAGCTGAAGACGCTGCCCCAGATCGCCGACGTCAACACCGATCAGCAGGATAAAGGCCTCGAAGCCTCGCTAGTAGTCGACCGCGTCACCGCCGGCCGCCTCGGCATCAGCCAGCAGAACATCGACGATACGCTGTACGATGCCTTTGGCCAGCGCCAGGTCTCCAACATTTACACGCCCCTCAACCAGTACCACGTGGTGATGGAGGTGGATCGGCAGTTCTGGCAGAACCCCGATGGCCTGAAGTACATCTACCTTGAAGGACCCAAGAATACCCAGATTCCGCTCAGCGCGGTGACGCATTACGTCACCGACACGACGCCGCTGTCGATCAATCACCAGGGCCAGTTCCCGGCGGTCACCATTTCGTTCAACATCCCGGTCGGCCTCGCCCTAGGCGACGCGGTCCCCGTCATCGAGCAGGCCACCCGCGAAATCGGCCTGCCCTCCAATGTGAAAGGCAGTTTCGCGGGCACCGCGCAGGCCTATCAGGATTCGCTGGCCGATGAGCCTATTCTGATTGTCGCGGCGCTGGTAACCGTCTACATCGTTTTAGGCGTCCTCTATGAGAGCTTGATTCATCCGATTACGATTCTGTCGACGCTGCCTTCGGCCGGCGTCGGCGCGCTGCTGGCGCTCCGGGCCACCGGCAACGAGCTGAACGTCATTTCGCTCATCGGAATTATTCTGCTCATCGGCATTGTGAAAAAGAACGCCATCATGATGATCGACTTCGCCATCGCCGCCGAGCGCAAGGAAAAGAAAACCCCGGAGCAGGCGATTTATCAGGCCTGCCTGCTCCGTTTCCGCCCCATCACCATGACCACCATGGCTGCCCTGCTGGGCGGCCTGCCGCTGGCGCTGGGACACGGGGTGGGCAGCGAAATGCGCCGCCCCCTGGGAATCGCCATCGTCGGCGGACTTTTGTTCAGCCAGATGCTGACGCTCTACACCACGCCGGTGGTTTATCTCTATCTCGACCGGATGCGGCTGCGCTGGGCCAGGTGGAAACACCCGGCCGGCCAAGGAACCTCCGAGCCGGCCGAAGCCTGAAGCAGAGGATTGATAATATGCTGAAAATCGACGTTAAACTAAGCAGGGACAGCGAAGCAACGGTCGCGCTGGCGGGAAAGTGCAGCGGCAACTCACTCGGCGAACTGCGCCGCGCCATTGATCGGGCGCGGCAGGGCCGCAAACATGTGGTGCTCGACCTGAGCGAGGTAACCTTGCTCGACAAACCGAGCGCCCAGTTTCTCGCGGCGCAGACACGGGAAGACGTCACGTTGACAAATTGTCCGGAGTATATACAGCCTTGGATTTACCGGGAGTGTTCGCAATGATAAGGTTTGGAAAATGGATCGCCGCCGGAGCATTGACCTTGCTGGCGGCCTCGTGCACCGTGGGACCGAAGTACGTCCGGCCGACCTCCGCCGCCGCGCCGAATTTCAAAGAACCACTACCCGGCGCCTACAAGGAATTGGCTGGCTGGAAAACGGGGCAGCCTCGCGACGAGGTAACCCGCGGCAAGTGGTGGGAGATTTTCGGAGATCCCGAACTCAACGCCCTGGAGGAACAGATTGACCTCAACAACCAGAACATCGCCCAGGCCGAGGCGAATTATCGCGGCGCCCGCGCCGCCGTGCGCGTTGCCCGCTCCGGATTATTCCCGCAGGTCGGCACCGGGCCCTCTGTGTCCGGCTCGTTGAGTTCCGGCAACACCTCCGGAGGAGGCACCTTCAAGCCCTCGCCGAGCTCTCTGATCAGCCTGCCCTTCGACGCGTCATGGGAGGCCGACGTCTGGGGCCGCGTCCGCAAAGGGATCGAGGCCAACATCGAAACCGCCCAGGCCGCTGCCGGCGATCTGGAAACGCTGCGCCTCAGCCTGCAGGCCGAACTGGCGCTGGATTATTTTCAACTCCACGGCGAGGACGCGGTAAAGCAGCTCCTCGACAGCACTGTGGTGGCCTATCAGAAGGCTCTGGATCTCACCAATAATCGCTATAACCAGGGCGTCGCCTCGCAGATCGACGTGGTTCAGGCGCGCACCCAGCTCGAACAGACCCGGGCCCAGGCCACCGATACTCAGGTCCTGCGAGCGCAATTGGAGCATGCCATCGCCATTCTTACGGGAAAACCTCCTGCTGCGCTCACCATTCCGGCGAAGGTGATCAGGACACCTCCGCCAGCGATCCCGGTGGGCATCCCCTCGCAGCTTCTGGAGCGCCGCCCCGACATCGCCGCCAATGAGCGCCGTGTCGCCGCAGCCAATGCGAATGTTGGCGTGGCGCTAGCCGCGTTTTATCCCGATATCACGCTCAGCGCGGCGGGAGGAATTGAAGGAACCAGCCTGGTGAACCTGTTCACGTGGCCGAGCCGCTTCTGGTCTCTGGGGCCCACCGTGTCCTACACGCTACTCGACTTCGGCAGACGCCAAGGCACGCTCGAACAGACGCAAGCCGCCTACGACTCCGCCGTCGCCGCGTACCGGCAAAGTGTGTTGCAGGCCTTCCAGGACGTCGAGGACAATCTGTCCACGCTGCGCATCCTTGAGCAGGAGGCGCGGGAGCAGGCTGTCGCCGTCGCCGCCGCCGAGCGCTCGCTCGAACTCGCCAACAACCAGTATCAGGGCGGCATCACCGCCTATCTCGAGGTAATCACCGCTCAGGCCACCGCGCTCGCCAACGAGCAGGCCGCCGTCCTGTTGCTTAACAAGCGCCAGGCCGCCTGCGTTTCGCTTATTAAAGCGATCGGCGGCGACTTCAATGTCGCCGGCCTGCCCAAGCCCAAGGAAATCGCCCCCTGGAAGGGCGTGCAGAAGGTCGCGGAGAAGGTTCCCGCCGCCACACAACAATAGACTTTGGCGCGCCCGCCGCGTCAGCCAGTGGATGGACGTGAACGGTCCTTGGTAACGCAGAAAATGCTCGTGCTGAGGGGAAACAAACCCTTTCTCTTGGACAGAGTCTGATACTCTGAAGTCAGAACTCGCCCGATGCGCCTCCGCACCGCTTTCGCCGTGGCATTCCTGGGATTGGCCGCCTGGAGCGCGTTGCGCGCCCAGAAGCCTTTCAAGGAATGGCCTGCGATCGAGTACGAGAATTTTCCGCTCCCTGCCGACTATCAGGAAAAGCATGAATGGACGCGCGCCCGCCTGCGCTATCCGGATATTTATGGATATCCGGGACGGCTCATGTTTCTGGAAAACGGTCGCGCCTTTCCGGGCTACTGGACCATGGACTATCCCCGGTCCGACCGGCATCTCTTGCAAGGCGTGCGGCGCCTCACACGCATCGACTCGAGAAGCGTGGAGCAGGTGGTGACGCTCGACGGCACCGACGAGGTGTTTAACTGGCCTGTATTGTACGGCGTAGAGGTCGGCCATTGGAATCTGGGCGAGCCCGAAGCCAAACAGCTTCGCGAGTATCTGCTGCGCGGCGGATTCTTCATGTGCGACGATTTCCACGGCACCGAGCCGTATCACGGCGTGCGCGAGTGGGACACGTTCACCCGCAGCATGAGCAAGGTGTTCCCGGAGCGCGAAATCGAGGATCTGCCGGACAGTGACCCGATCTTTCACACCATTTATGATTTACAGGAGCGGTTCCAGGTACCGGGCGCTCTGTATTTTGAGACCGGTAAGACCTATGAGGCCGGCGAAACCGGCAAGGTTCCCCACTGGCGATGCATCCGCGACGACAAAGGGCGGGTGATGGTGGCCATTTGCCACAACATGGACCTCGGCGATGCCTGGGAACACTCCGACGAACCGCGCTATCTGGAAAAGTGGGCGTCGCTGGCCTACCGCATCGCGATGAATTACTTTACCTACGACTTGACGCACTGATGAAGATACGGACACAGAGCGTCCTCCCAACGACGTGCGGGGATACCGGGATCGGGTGCCGATGAGGAGGATGACCAGGCAGTTTGTTTTCGCGCTGGCGGCGATTTTCGTCGCCTGCGGAGCGTTGTGGGCGCAGAAACAATTTAAGCTGCCCCGTCCGTTCCGGGAGTACCCGGGCTATGAATACAACGACTTCCCGGTGCCGGACGATTTTCAGGAAAAGCATGAATGGACGCGGGCGAGACTGCGGTATCCGTCCTTCCGAAACGTCCACGGTTACTTCGCCGACGGGTACAACCGCTGGACGGTGGATTATCCGCGGTCGGACCGGCACCTGCTCGAAGGCGTGCGCCGGCTGACGCGGATCGATACGAAATCCGTCGAACAAGTGGTGGATCTGGACGGCGACGACGACGTCTATAACTGGCCCTTCATGTACGCGGTGGAGGTGGGTTACTGGAATCTGCCCGACGATCAGATCGCGCAACTTCGGGAGTATCTCCTGCGGGGCGGATTCTTCATGTGCGACGACTTTCACGGCACCATTGAGTGGGAAAACTTCACGCGCGTGATGCAAAAGGTATTTCCCGACCGTCCGATTGTGGATTTGGATAACAAAGACCCCATCTTTCACGTCATATATGACCTGGACCGGCGTTTTCAGGTTCCAGGCATGCAGTACGTGGTTTATCCGCCGCACCGTTTATACGAATACGACGGGTTTGTGGCGCGATGGGAGGGGATTTACGACGACAAGGGCCGGGTGATGGTGGCGATCTGTCACAATATGGACCTGGGCGACGCCTGGGAGAACTCAGATGACCCGAGGTATCCGGAGAAGTTCGCGTCGCTGGCGTACCGGATCGCAATGAACTATTTTGTGTACGACTTGACCCACTAATGTTCGAACTTTTCTTCAAATATCCGGCCTCGGTGTTCTCCAAAGGGACCTTTGTGTTCGCCGGCGGATGGCCGGTCTGGTTGCTGGTCCTGGCGATTGCCGCCGCGGCGGTGGCGCTGGCATTTTTCGTGCGTACGAATACCCGAGCGGCGGCCCGGATCAAGGGCGCAAGGTCGGTGGCGGTATGGCTATTGCAGACGCTGCTTGCCGCCGTGCTGCTACTGATGCTATGGCATCCGGCGCTCAGCGTCGCGACGCTGCGGCCGCAGCAGAACATCGTCGCGGTGGTGGTGGACGATTCCTCCAGCATGGCCGTGGACGACGCCGGAAGCGGCTCCCGCAAGAACGCCGCCGTAAACCTGCTTAAGGGCGGCCTCGTCAAACAGTTGCAGGATAAATTTCAAGTACGGCTGTATAAGTTGAGCGATCACCTGGACAGGCTGGAAGCGTATGACAAAGGCGGCCTGGATAAATTGACGGCGGCGGGCACGGCAACGCACATCGGCGACAGCCTCAAGCAGGTTCTGGCCGATGCCGCCAGTTTGCCTATCGGCGCGGTGGTGCTGTTAAGCGACGGCGCGGACAACTCCGGAGGCATCGACCTGGAGACCATCTCCGAAGTGCGGCGGCAGAGGATTCCGGTGCACACCATCGGGTTCGGCCGGGAAAAGATGGCTCACGATGTGGAACTGACGGGCGTCGAAACCCCCGCACGCGCCCTGCCGGATTCCCGATTGTCGGCCACCGTGGCATTTCACCAACACGGATACGCGGGGCAGAAGGCCAACATCCTCATCAAGGACGGCGGCAAGGTGCTGGCCTCTCGCGAGGTGACCTTCAAGGCCGATGGCGTGGAGCAGACGGAAAATATCCTCTACAACGCCGGTCCGGCGGGCGTCCGGGCGATTGACGTGAGCATCGATCCTCGGCCGGGCGAGGAGAATCCGCGCAATAACAAGATCGCCAAGCTGGTGAACGTCGACCAGAGGACGGCTCGGGTCCTGTACATGGAAGGCGAGCCGCGCTGGGAGTTCAAGTTCCTGCGCCGCGCGGTGGAGGACGATAAGAGCATCCACCTGGCGACCATCCTCCGCACCACGCAGAACAAGATTTACGTGCAGGACGATCATGCCGATGCGCCGAAGTCCATCAAGGACGGATTTCCCACCCGCGTCGAGGATCTGTTCGAGTTCGACGGCCTGATTCTGGGCAGCGTGGACGCGCCCTATTTCACCACGACGCAGCAGCAGATGATCAAGGATTTCGTCGACCGGCGCGGCGGAGGCCTGCTGTTCCTGGGCGGGCGCGACGCGTTGGGCGACGGCGGGTATAAGCAGAGCGTCCTGAACGACGTCCTGCCGGTGAAACTTCCGGACCACAAGAACACGTTCGTGCGCGACCCGGCCAACGTCGAGCTGACGGCACAGGGGCGGGACAGCCTGATCACGCGCATCGAGGAAGATCCGCAGAAAAACGTCGAGCGCTGGAAGACGCTTCCCTATCTGATGAATTTTCAGGACGCGGGCCAGCCGAAGCCAGGCGCGGTGGTGCTGGCCGACGCGCTTCCCACGTCGGTGGGGCGGCTGCCTTTGTTGACCATCGAGAATTACGGGCGCGGGCGCACGGCTGTGTTCGCGACGGCGGGAAGCTGGCGCTGGCAGATGCTGCAGCCGGTGGCGGACAGGAGCCACGAGATTTTTTATTCCCAACTGCTGCGCTGGCTGGTGAACGATACTCCTAAGCGGATGACGCTGTCCACCCCCAAGCAGATGCTGAACGACGAGGCATCGGTGAAATTGCGCGCCGAGGTTCGCGACAAGGCGTATCTGCCCGCCGCGGATGCAACCGTGGAAGCGCACATCGTCGGCGATGGCGTGACGGAAACGGTTTCCATGAGACCGGACGCGCTGGACGCCGGGGTCTATACGGCAGAGTGGATGATTCCGAAGGCCGGCTCCTATGTTGTCGAGGCGACCGCACACCGCGGCACGGAAGATCTGGGGCGCGATGTGATGACCTTCCGCCGCGACGACGGCGTGGCGGAAAACTTCCACGTGGAGCAGAATCGCGAATTATTGGAAAAGCTGTCGCAGGAGACCGGCGGGAAATATTACAAGCCGGAGGACGCCAATAAGCTGGGCAAGGACATCAATTATTCCGAGGCGGGCATCACGGTTCGCGAAACGCGCGATTTGTGGGATATGCCGGTCGTCTTCCTGCTCCTGTTGCTGCTGCGCTCCGGAGAATGGCTGCTGCGGCGCAAGTGGGGGGTCATTTGAAACGCGCTCTGCTGTTAATTCTGAGTGTCGCGGTCCTGCGCGCCGAGACGTTTTACTTCACCATCGCGGGGCTCGGCGGCGAGCCCGAGTACGAACAGAGATTTTCCGGATGGGCGAAGGATCTGGACAAGGTGCTGCATCAGACGGAGCCCAACGCCAAGATCAAAACGCTGTACGGCCCCGATGCGACCAAGGCGAACATCGAGGCGTATTTCCGGCAGATGACCGCCGAGGCAAAACCGGACGATTCGGTGGTGATCCTGATGATCGGGCACGGCACGTACGATGAATCCGACTACAAATTTAATCTGCCCGGGCCGGATTTGACGGCATCGGAACTGGCATCGATGCTCGACAAGCTGCCGGCCACGCATCAGGCCGTGATCAACATGACCAGCGCCAGCGGAGGATCCCTGGCGGCGCTCGGCAAGGCGAAGCGCGTGGTCGTCACGGCGACGAAAGCAGGCTCGGAGAAGAACGCCACCGTATTCGCGAGGTATTGGATCGAGGGCATGCGCGATCCCGGGGCCGACGCGGATAAGAACGAGGTGGTCACCGCGCTGGAACTGTTCCGCTATGCCGAGGACAAGACGGCGAAGTATTACGAGACCCAGAAGAGGCTGGCTACGGAGCATGCGCTGCTGGAGGACGCGGGCAAGGGCGAAGGCGTGAAGGCGCCGTCGGCGGAGAACGGCGAAGGATTGACGGCCGGCCGGTTCGCGATGCTCCATCTGGGATCGATGGCGGCGCAGAGCCGCGATCCCGCGAAGTTAGGGCTTTTGAAGCAAAAGGAAAATCTCGAAGCGACCATCGACGACCTGAAATACCGCAAAGCGTCGATGCCCCTGGCCGAGTATCGGCAGGCCTTGCAGCGATATCTGCTGGAGCTGGCGAAGATCCAGGAGGCGCTCGACAAATAGCGATGCGCGCCCTGACGTTCCTGATCGCATTGCCGTTATTGGCGCAGATTCCCGCCGCGGTGGAACCGTGCGCGAAGATGCGCCTGCATGGAAATCCGCAGGCGGATGCGTGTTACGAGAACCTGACGCGGTCCGCGGACCTGTGGGTTCGCGCCGAAGGGCTGTGGGGCGTCCATAACTACAAAGTCGCCAACGATCTGTTCCGTGATCTGGTGAAGGAGCGGGACAAGGACCCGGCTCTGCGCGTCCGCTGGGGCTACCTGTATCTGGATCACTGGCAGACGGGCACGGCGGGCGATCTGTTTGCAGAGGCGCTGAACATCGACGCGAAATACGTTCCGGCGCTGATCGGACTGGCTCGCGTGGCCGCCGACGGGTACTCGGCCAAGGCGATGGAGTACGCGAAGAAGGCGCTGGAGCTGGACCCTAAGGCATACCAGGCGCAGGAAGTGCTGGCGCGCGTCGCGCTTGAGGATAATAACGAAGCCAAGGCGCGGGAAGAAGCGCAGAAGGCGGTGGACCTTTCGCCCGAGGCGTTGGAGGCGATGTCGATCCTGGCCACCATCGACTGGCTGAACGACAAAAAGGACTCGCCGTGGCTGGCGAAAATCCTGAAGGTGAA
The DNA here is from genome assembly GCA_037439565.1 of Acidobacteriota bacterium. Taxonomy (GTDB): domain Bacteria; phylum Acidobacteriota; class Terriglobia; order Bryobacterales; family Bryobacteraceae; genus Palsa-187. Next base: position 14,207 of record JBBIVT010000049.1, read on the forward strand.
TCCGCACTATGGCGACGTTTACGACACCGCGGGGCATTACTTCGTCATCAACCGGCGGTATGAGGAAGGGATCGCGCTATATCGCAAGGCTTTGGAATTGGACCCTCATCTCGAAAAGGCGCGGGCCGCGCTCGGGCTCAATCTGATGCGGCTGGGGCGCGAGGACGAGGCGCGGGCGGATCTGGAAGCCTCCTGGAACGCGGGCTATCAGCCAACGGAGTCGAAAAACACTCTGATGCTGATGGATAAGTACAAGGACTATGACACCTTCAAGACGCCGACGACGATTCTGCGGCTCGGCAAGAAGGAATCGGCGCTGTTGAGGCCTTATTTCCAGGAGCAGATGGACAAGGCCATCGCCACGTACGAGAAAAAGTACCAGTTCAAGCTGGGGGGTCCGGTGCAGTTGGAGGTGTATCCGAACCATCCGGATTTTGAAGTCCGCACGATGGGCATGCCGGGGCTGGGCGCGTTGGGCGTCACGTTCAACATGGTGGTGGCGATGGATTCGCCGAATTCGCGCGTGCCGGGCCAGTTCCATTGGGCCAGCACGATGTGGCACGAATTCAGCCACGTGTACGTGCTGGAGATGACGCATAGCCGCGTGCCGCGCTGGTTCACCGAGGGCCTGGCCGTGTACGAGGAGACGGCCGCGTCGCCCGACTGGGGGGACCGTCTGGAATCCGAGGAAATCGACGCCATCCGCAAGAAGAAGCTCCTGCCCGTCTCCGACATCGACCGCGGGTTCATCCATCCGTCCTACCCGGAGCAGGTGGTGGTGTCTTATTTCGAGGCGGGGAAAATCTGCAGCTTCATCGAGCAGAAGTGGGGCGCGGGCAAACTGCTGGCCATGATCCACGACTTTGCCGCGCTGAAGACCACGCCAGAAACCATCGAACTGGAATTCAAGATGAAGCCCGAGGAGTTCGATAAGCAGTTCCTCGCCTGGCTCGACGCGCAGACCAAGCGCACCGTCGATGGCTTCGACGACTGGAAGAAAACCCTAAGGACCATCTCCGCCTTCGCCAAGGACAAGAAGTGGGACGATGTGATCCGCGAAGGCGTCCGCATCCGGGATCTGTATCCGGAATACGTGGAAACGGGCAGCGTCTACGAATTTCTGGCCGACGCTTACGCGGGCAAGGGCGAAAAAGACAAGGAAATGGCCGAACTGGCGCGCTATAGCAAAGCCGGTGGAAGATCGCCCGCCACGCTGAAGCGTCTTGCGGAGTTGCAGACGTCCGCGGGCCAAAAAGCGGAAGCCGCCGCCACGCTGGAGCGGCTCAACCTGATTTTTCCCAAGGATGAAGACTTGCACAAGCGTTTGGGCGCGCTGTACCTGGACCTGCACAACCCGCCCGCGGCTGTGCGCGAGTTCGCGGCGGTGGTGGCGATGCCGCCCATCGATCCGGCGGGCGCGCACTACGATCTGGCGCGCGCCCTGAAGCAGGCGAACCGCATCGAGGACGCCAAGGACGAAGTGTTGTCCGCGCTCGAAGTGGCGCCGAACTTTAAGCCGGCGCAAAAGTTATTACTTGAATTGAACGTGAAACAATAGAAAGCTAACTCATGTCCACCACTCCTTTCGCTTCTCCCGATTCCGCCGAACTGCAAGGGCGGATCGCGCGTTTTCAGAAGGTTCATTCCGATATTCTGGCCGAAGTCCGCAAGGTGATCGTCGGCCAGGAGGAGGTGATCGAACAGGTTCTGATCGCGCTGTTTGTCGGGGGTCATTGCCTCATGACCGGATTGCCCGGTACCGCGAAAACCCTGCTGGTGCGCACGCTGGCCGAGGCGCTGGGCCTGAACTTCAAGCGCATTCAGTTTACGCCGGACCTGATGCCTTCCGACATTACCGGCACAGATATTATCGAGGAGGATTCCGCCACCGGGCATCGCGCCTGGACGTTCGTGCCGGGGCCGATTTTCGCGCACGTCCTGCTGGCCGACGAAATCAACCGCACGCCGCCGAAGACGCAATCGGCGCTGCTCGAAGCCATGCAGGAGCGCTCCTGCACCGTGCGTGGAAATCAGTACCAGATCACCCCGCCGTTTTTCGTTCTCGCGACGCAGAATCCCATCGAGCTGGAAGGCACGTATCCGCTGCCCGAGGCGCAGCTCGACCGCTTCATTTTTAATACGCTGCTCGATTATCTGTCGGCCGACGACGAGCTGAAGGTTTTGGATCTCACCACGACGACGCATCTGGCAAAAGTCGAGCCGGTGACCAGCGCCGAGGAGATCATCGATTTTCAGCAGGTGGTCCGCATGGTGCCGATCGCCGATTCCGTGGCACGGTACGCGGTGAACCTGGTCCGCGCAACGCGGTCGAGCGATCCTTCCGCGCCGGACTTCGTGAAGAAGTACGTCAACTTCGGCGCCAGCGTCCGCGCGGCGCAGTTCCTGGTGCTGTCGGCCAAGGCCCGGGCGCTGGTGCACAAACGCTATCACGTCACCTATGAGGACATCGCCAACCTGATGCGCCCGATTCTGCGGCATCGCGTGCTGCTGAATTTCCAGGCCGAGTCCGACCGGCTGACGACCGACGACATTCTGCTGAAGCTGTTGGAGGCGATTCCGCAGCCGAAGGCGTAAACCATGCTGCAGCGATTCCTCGATCCGAAAGTTCTGGGGGGCATCTCCGGCCTCGACCTGGTCGCCAAGACCGTGGTGGACGGGTTTGTCGCGGGCCTGCACCGCTCGCCCGACTTCGGATTCAGCCAGGAGTTCGCCGAGTATCGCGCCTACGCGCCGGGCGACGATTTGCGGCACGTGGATTGGAACGTCTTCGCGCGCACGGAGAAAATGTTCCTGAAGCGGTACCGGGGCGAGACGAACTGCCAGTTGACGATTCTTCTCGACATGAGCCGGTCCATGCAGTTCGGATCGCAAGGCATGGAAAAGATCGAGTACGCTCGCTTCCTGGCCGCGTGTCTGGCGTATCTGGCGCATGGCCAGCGCGACGCGGCGGGGATCGTCATTTTCGACGACGAGGTGCGGAACTTCGTGCCTCCGTCGACCCGGCAGGGGCAGTTGGCGCGGATCCTGCACGCCATCGAGAGCGCGAAAATCGGCACGCGGACCCAGTTCGAGAATCCATTCCGCCACGTTCAGGAGTTCATGCGGCGGCGAGGCATCGTGGTGACGATTTCCGATTTCTGGGACTCGCCGGAGAAGATCATCAAGACCGTCGCGCCGCTGCGGTTCCGGGGCACGGAGCTGGTGCTGTTCCACTTGCTGGATCCGGAGGAACTGCACCCGAAACTGAATGCGCCGGCGCTGCTCGAGGATCTGGAAACGGGCGAAACGCTGGAAGTGTCGCCCGATTACGCGGCGCACGAGTATCCGGCAAAGATTCAGGCGCACATCGCGGACATCAAATCCCGTGCGCAGGGCGCGGGAATCGACTATTTTCTGATCGACACCAGCCGGCCTTTGGACGGCGCGCTGCGCGAGTATCTGGCGATCCGCAGGGGGAAGCTGTAAATGGGATTTCTTGCGCCCTGGTTTCTGGCAGGAATCGCCGCGGTCGGATTGCCGGTCTGGATCCACCTGCTGAAGCGGCATAAAACCGACCCTCGCCTGTTCCCTTCCCTGATGTTCTTCGAAAAGCGCGAGATGAGCTCAGTGAAGCACCGGCGCCTGGAATATTTGCTGCTGTTCGCGTTGCGTGCGGCGATGCTGATTTTGCTGGCGCTGCTGTTCGCCAATCCGTTTATCAGGCGCGACGCGGCTGCGGTGGACGGCAGGAAAGCGCTGGTGATCGCGGTGGACCGTTCGTTCAGCATGCGCGCGGCGGATCATCTGTCGAAAGCCAAGGACGAAGCGCGGTCTCTGATTTCGGCCTTGAAGCCGGGCGACCGGGCGCAGATTGTCGCGCTCGGCGGCACGGTGCAGGCGCTGACGCAGTTGATCTCCGATCCGGCTGAGTTACGCGCGGCGGTGGAATCGATTCAACAAAGCGACAGCCGCGCGTCGTTCGGGGAATTGTCGCGTTACGTGCGGACGCTGTCGGAATCGATGCATTTGCCGCTCGAAGTGCACCTGGCCAGCGATCTGCAAAAGTCGGCTCTACCGCCGGGGTTCGCGGATTTGCGGCTGGACCCTTCCACCACGCTGGTTTTTCATCCCATCGGCAGGCCTGTGCCGAATTTCGCGGTCGAGAACGTGGTCGCGCCGCGGCGAATTTTCGATCCGAAGAAGGTTCGCGTGCAGGCAACCATCGCCAGTTTCGCCGGTCCGGACGACAAGCTGGAATCGGTAAAGAAGAACGTCTCGCTCGTACTGAATGGGAAGGTGCAGCAGACCAAGACGGTGGACATCGCGCCGGGAGGCAGGGCGCAGGCGGAGTTTCTGGGGCTCGACGCGCCGTATGGATTCAGTAAAGGCGAAGTGAGGGTCGACGGCGGCGATATTCTGCCGGCGGACGATCGCTTCTTTTTTGCGGTGGAGCGCGCCGATCCGCGCAAGGTGCTGTTCGTGGACGACGGGCGGCATCCGCGGGCTCAGTTGTATTATCGCGCGGCGCTGGAATCCTCGGGCGATGCGCAGTTTCAGTTGGAAATCGCGCGGCCGGATGTGGCGGCGAACCAACAGCTTTCGAACGACGCCTTCGTGGTCCTGAATGACATCGGCACGGTGCCGGCATCGCTCGAAGACGCGTTAAAGAAATATGTGAATGCCGGGGGTTCGGTGCTGGTGGTGCTGGGGCCGGCGTCGGCGGCGCAGGTCAGGGTGCCGCTGGCCGACGAATCGGTCGAAACGGCAAGCTACGCGGGCCGCGAGGGGGACCGGTTCCTGAACGTCTCCGAGCTGGACGCGGGGCATCCGGCGCTGCGCAGCGTGGAGCGGTTTTCGGGCGTGAAATTCTATCAGGCAATTCACGTGACGCCGGCGAAATCGCGCGTGCTGGCGCGGCTGAACGACGGGACGCCTTTGGTGCTGGAGCGGACGCTCGGCGAGGGCAAGGTGCTGGTGTTCACCTCGACGTTCGACAACGTGACCAACGACCTGCCGCTGCACGCCTCCTGGGTGCCGTTCGTGGAGCGGTCCGCCGCCTATCTGGCCGGAAGCGGCGCGGAGCAGCCTGTCAACCTGATTGTCGATTCCTACGTCGAGTTAAGAACGGCGGACAATAAGTCGGCCGCGGCGGAAGTGCTGGATCCGGACGGCAAGCGCCTGCTGTCTCTGGAGGAAGCGACGTCGGCGAGGAATTTCGCGGTGGATAAGGAAGGTTTTTTCGAATTGAAAACAGCCAGTGGACGGCATACGCTGCTGGCGGTTCATGCGGACCGGCGGGAGTCCGATCTGGCGGCGATTCCGCAGGAAACGCTCGATTTGTGGCGCGCCACCGGAGGCGAACCGGGCGCGTCCGGACCGCAGGGAACGAGCACCGACAAGAAGCCCTGGCCGCTGTGGCCGTGGCTCTTGTTGCTATTGTTGTTGGTAGCGATGGCCGAATCGTTGGTGGCGGACCGGCATCTTCGCCCCGCGGCCAGTCCGGAAACGGCACGAAAGGAAGCGGCATGAACACGCGCGATCAGTTGAACCATTACCTGCGCGGCCTGGAAACAAGGCTGCGCTGGCTGACCGTCACGAAGGGCATCGCCATCGCCCTGGGAGTGGCCCTGGCGGCCACGCTCGCGATGGTGTGGTTCACCAACGCCCTGGCGTTTTCGGACACGAGCATCACCATTGCCCGTGTGGTGCTGTTTCTGGCGCTGGCGGCCGCCCTTGGCTTCGCGCTGGTGCTGCCGCTGCTGCGGCTGAACGCGCGCAAGGCGGCGGACAAGGCCGAAACGACGTTTCCCGAGTTTAACCAGAGGCTGCTGACCTATATGGAGCGCGGCGAGGCTCGCGATCCAATGCTGGAACTGTTGGCATCCGACGCGGTTTCGGTGGCCAATCACACGGACCCGGAGCGGGTCGCTCCGAAGAAGAATATTCTGGCCTTCGCGACCAGCGGCGCAGTGGCCGCCGCGGCGCTGATCTGGCTGATCCTGGGCGCGCCGGGGTTCCTGGGATATGGATCTTCCATGCTGTGGGCGGGCTTGCCGAAGGGCATCAACGGCGGCAGTTTCTACGACATTCTGGTGGAGCCGGGGAATAAACTGGTTCGTCGCAAGGCCGACCAGACGATCACGGCGACTCTGAAAGGGTTTCAAGCGCCCGAAGTTCATTTGTACGCGCGTTACCAGAGCGCCACGAAATGGGAAGAAGCGGCCATGTTGCCCCGGGCGAACGGGTCGGCGTACGAATTTCTGTTCGCGGCGCTGCCGGAGCCAGTGGAGTATTACGTGGAAGCGGCCGGCGTGAAGTCAAAAACCTTCAAGCTGGACGTGGCCGACCTGCCGGGGATCAAGAACATCAAGGTGACGTATCACTTCCCCGCCTGGCTGAATCTGACCGACGCGGTGGAGGATCCGGGCGGCGATTTGCGCGCCGTGGCGGGCACGGTCGCGGAAATGACAGTAGAGACAGACCGGCCTTTGACCAACGGCGAAATTCTGATGGACGACGGCACGAAGATCCCGCTGACGGCGAAGGGCGGAAATTTCAGCGTCGCCAAGGTGCCGGTGGAAAAGGACGGGATGTTCCACTTCGCGGCGACGGAGCGCGGCGAGAGCGTCCGCTTGAGCGAGGACTACTTCATCGAAGCCCGCCAGGACCAAGCGCCGACCGTGAAGATCGTCACGCCGCACGGCGACGCCAAGGTCAGCCCGATTGAGGAAGTCACCGTGACGGTGGAAGCCTCGGACGATTTCGCGCTGGAGTCGATGGAACTGCATTATTCGGTGAACGGATCGGCGGAAAAGACCGTGAACCTGCTTCCGAATCGCGGCGTGAAGGAAGCCAGCGGCAAAACGCTGATTACGCTGGAGGACTACAAGCTTTCCCCCGGCGACGTCGTCAGCATTTATGCCACCGCGAAGGATGCGCGGAACACGGCGCGCACGGACATCGCGTTCATTGAAACGCAGCCGTTCGAGCGGAATTATACGCAATCGCAATCCGGCGGGGGCATGGGCGGCGAGCCGCAGGACCAGGATCAGACCGAAATCTCCAAGCGTCAGAAAGAAATCATCGCGGCCACTTGGAACGAGATTCGCGGCGGCGCGAAGGATAAGGTCAATTCCGCGGAAAATGCCAAGTTTCTGGCCGGCATTCAGTCGAAATTGAAGGAACAGGCGAAGTCGCTGGCGGATCGCGCGCGCAGCCGCGAGCTGGCGGGAGAGAATCAGGAATTTCAATCGTTCGTCAAGGATCTGGACGAAGCAGTGAAGCAGATGGACCCCGCGTCAAACAAATTGGGCGCGCAGGCATGGAAGGACGCGCTGGAGCCGGAGCAGAAGGCTCTGCAGCATTTGCTGCGTGCCGAAGCAACGTTCCGCGACATCGAAGTGGCATTCGGCGGTCAGGGCGGACGAGGGTCGGGCGGAGGCGGAAACGCCGGGCGCGATCTTGCCAATTTGTTCGATCTGGAATTGGACACGGAAAAGAACCAGTATGAGACTGGCCAGCAGCAATCGGCGGCCGAGGCCAAGGAAAAGGCCGTCGACGAGGCGCTGC
>JBBIVT010000049.1:21875-24546 GCA_037439565.1 Acidobacteriota bacterium
GGCCAGCAGCAATCGGCGGCCGAGGCCAAGGAAAAGGCCGTCGACGAGGCGCTGCAGAAGCTGGAGCAGCTGGCGCAGCGTCAGAAACAACTGGCAGAGCAGGAAGCAAAATCCAGGCAGCAGACCTTCGAGCAGCGCTGGCAGCAGGAGATGCTGCGCCGCGAGGCGGAGGAACTGAAGAAGCAGATGGAACAGCTCTCCCGGGACGGCACGCAGTCGTCCTCCGGCGGGCAGCAGTCGTCGCAGCAGCCTTCGAATTCGGGCGGACAGAGCGCGTCCATGCAGGGCGGAACGCCTTCGCAGGATAAGACGCCGAAGAACGGGCAAGGCACGCCGCAACAGGGCAAGATGAATGGGGCGCAGTCGCAGGCCCAGCAGAACGCGTCCCAGCAACAACGGAGCCTGGGGCAGCGCAACAACCCGAACGATCAGCGGCTGAAAGAGGCGCTGGATAGACTGGCACAGGCCACCGACGATATGCGGCAGGCGCAGAAAGCGTCGCAGCAGCAACAGATGCAAGGCGCGGCGTCATCTGGCTCCCAGATGAAGGGCGGACAGCAGCAACAACAAGGCTCCACACAGGGACAAGGCGGGCAGCCGCAGAATCAGCAGCAAAGCGGCGACCAGGCGTCGCAAGCCAGCGCCGACGCGCGCCGTGCCGCGGAGCGGTTGCAGGATGCGCAATCGTTGTTGAACAGCATGCGGCGCCAGCAGTCCTCATCGCAATTGGGGGATCTGGCGGATCGCGCCGAAAGGCTCGCCGGTGAGCAGCGCGATTTCGCCAACCGCCTGCGCAAGGAGTTCGGCCAGCAGGCCTTCGGGCAGCAGCCGGCCGGGAATCGCCAGATGGCGGAACAAATGGCTTCGGAAAAAGAGAAGATGGCCTCCGATCTGGACAAGTTGGAATCGGACATGAAGAAGTCATCGCGCGAACTGGCCGCGACACAGCCCGACGCCTCGGCGCGGGTTCGCGACGGATTGGCCGAAATTCAGCAGAACGAAGCCAAGCGGCGCATGGAAGCCTCGGCCAATTGGATTCGCCGGGGGCAAGGCGGCATGATGGTGCCGGGCGAAGCGCCGGTGACGCAGGCTCTCGATAAGGTCACCGAGGATCTGAAGAAGGCGCAGAGCTCGCTGCGGAATGGGGCGCAGAGCCAAGGCAGCAACGATCTGGAGCGGTCCCTGGCTCGCGTGGAGCGGATGCGCGCGCAGATGGAGCAAATGGCGGGGAACAGTCAGGATCAGAACGGCCAGCAGCAGGGTGGTCAACAGGGCGGCCAGCAGCAGGGTAGCCAGCAGGGCGGCCAACAGCAAGGCGGTCAGCAGGGCGGCGGACAACAGGGCGGAGGCCGGCAACCAGGCGGGCAGCAAGGCGGTCAACAAGCCGGAGGCCAGCGCGGCGGGGATCAGTTCGGAGGCGGGCAACAATACGGCGCCGCCGGCAATCCGGGCGGAACCTATCGCGGAGGAAATCGCCAGTACGGCCAAGGCATGCGTTACGGACGGTACATGCCGGAGGGCGTCTACGACACGCCACTCGATCGGCCCGTGGACCCGAATGAGGCCGTGCGCAACGCGGCTCGCGACCTGAACGACATGCGGCAGTTGTTCAAAGATAATCCGGACGTGCAGAAAGAGATCACCGATGTGGAGCGCGAAGTGCAGAAGCTCACCGTCGGCGACATCGGCACGGCGGAGCTTGAGCAGCGCATCAATCGCGTGGTTCTGCCGAATCTGCAGGCGCTGGAAGTGAAGCTCCGGCGTCAGGTGGAGGAGCAAGGCGGCGGCCAGGTGCGCAGCGGAGCGACCGACAAAGTCCCGGCGGGATTCTCCGACGCGGTGGCGGAGTACTTCCGGAAGCTCAGCAAGGGGAACTAAGTGTGGGGCACCCAGGCGCCCCGCTCCTAAACCGCTGAGGCGCCCGGGGTGGACGGCGTGGACCTGTTGCCGAACAGCGGCATCGACCGCAGCCGCTCTCCCGTTGCCGCATAGACCGCATTGGCGATGGCCGGGGCCAGCGTCATAATGGGCGTTTCGCCCGCACCCGCCGGAGGCAGATCCTTGCGGTTCAGCAGCACCACGTCGATTTGAGGAATGTCGCGGAAACGCGGCACGCGGTATTGGGCGAAATGCGGGTTCAGAATCTTGCCGTCGGCGAAATCGATCGCTTCGAACAATGCGCCGCCCAGGCCCATGATCACCGCGCCCTCATTCTGATTTTTTAACTGGTCCGGATTAATCACCGCGCCGCATTCGAACACCTGCGCGACGCGTACTACGCGAGGCGTCTTACCCGGTTCGGCTTGCACTTCGACAGCCGTGGCCACGTAACCGCCTTTTTCGAATCCTCCGGCAATGCCCAGAGCGCGCTTGCCTTTTCCCCAGCCGATGCGGTCCGCGGCGGCCTGCAGTACGTCGCGGAAACGGCCGTCCTTCAGATTATTCATCCGGAATTCCAGCGGCTCCACCCCGGCCAGCGCCGCCAGTTCGTCCATGTGCGCCTCGCGCGCGAAATGATTTGCCGTGCCCGCCAGTCCCCGGTAGGAACCCTGCCGGAGCGGCGAATCCACGGGATGGAACTGGATCTTCCGGTTCGGCACGTCGTACAACGTATTGATCCCGGAGGGGCCGGAGTTGTAGTTGTGAAATTCCCACGCGGTGATGCGGCCGT
>JBBIVT010000049.1:24646-31843 GCA_037439565.1 Acidobacteriota bacterium
AGGTGCCTTCCATTCCGCCTTGATCGACGCCAGCGCCTTCGCCGCTTCGTGAGCCGAGGGTGCGGCGACGCCTAGGAAATTTTCGTCCTGCACCACTGTGACGTTGGGCATTGCTTTGGCGGCGCTCACGTCGGCGGAGACCAGTTTGGCGTTGAACCGTTCCGGCCGGAGAACACGGCCATAGAGCAAACCGCGCAGCTTAATATCGGAAGCGTACTTGTGCGCGCCGGTGACGATGTCGCGCCCGTGAACTTTGTGCGGAGACGTGCCCATCACCGTCCACTGCGACGTTGGTTTGAAGACGCCGTCGCTGGTCGAGCCGTGTTCGAATTTCTCGTCGATCCTGGAGAAATCGATGGATGCCCAGTCGCCTTCCGGCAGCAGCTTTCGCGCGGCCGCCGCGGCGCGGCGCATCTGCGGAACCATTTGCGGCGTGGTCATGCTGCCGAAAGTGCCCATGTCGAACGGCGTGCGGTCGGTATCGCCCATCACCATCTCGACGGCGGACATTGGCGCGCCCAACTCCTCGGCGACGGCCTGCGTCAGCGACGTGCGGGAGTTCTGTCCGACCTCAACCTTGCCCGTGTAGGCTGTTACCGCGCCGGTGCGGTCGATGTGCAGCCAGGCGCTGATTTCCTTGGGCGCGGCCTGGCCGCCGCGGCGCCCGCCGCCGCCGGATTCCTGCGCGACGGCATCGGCCAGAAATGCCGCCACCACAATCCCTCCGCCGAGGGACTTGAAAAATCCACGCCGGTCAAGGGGGAAATTGTAGGCCGGACCGGCCAGCAATTCGTAGCGTTCGGGTTCAAAGGGCGTCATGCGGTCACCTTCACTTTCGCGGCCATCCGCACTGCCGCGACGATGCGCGGATACGTGCCGCAGCGGCAGATGTTGCCTTGCATGAATTGCCGGATCTCCGCCTCATCGGGATCGGGACGCTTTTTGAGCAACGCGACAGCGGACATGATCATACCCGACGTGCAGTAGCCGCATTGCATGGCCTCGACGTCCAGAAACGCTTCCTGTAACGGATGCAGGCGGCCTTGGCCGGCCAGCCCCTCGATGGTGGTGATTTTGCGCCCCGCCATTGCGCCGATCCTGGTCTGGCAGGAGCGCGCGGGCGTGCCGTCGATCAGGACGGTGCATGCGCCGCACTGGCCCTCGCCGCATCCGTATTTGGTCCCGGTAAGGTCGAGTTCATCGCGCAAGACGTTGAGCAGCAGGCGTTCGGGCTCGGCATCGATGTGATGCTGTGCGCCGTTAACTTCCACGGTAATAATTTTCGCCATACGTTTCTGGCTTGAGTATACCGCCGCTCCGCGCCTTGGGCAGGCGGGAGGAGAGTTGGACCGGGGCGGCCACCCGGAGCTGGACCGGGGGTCCAGCGCAGACGAGGGCGTCTGCCCCACACTTAGTTGCTTGCCGCCGCGAGTGGTTCGCCTAAGAACTTGTGCAGAAACGTCTCCATCCGGCCGAGAGTATAGAGCCAGCGGCTGTGCAGCAAGGATTCATGCACATCGTCCGGGAAGACGATCAGTTCGTGATACACATCGCGCTGGCGCAGCAACTGGACCAGACCTACCGTTTGCAGAAAGGCCACATTGCGGTCGTCGTCGCCCTGCACCAGCAGGACGGGCGATTTCCACCCATCGATGGCGCTGATCGCCGAGGATTTGTAGGAGACCGTTTCGGGATCGAGCGAGTTGCCCTCCAGATGCACTCCCGCCAGATCGACGCCCGCCTTGAAAATATCCGAGTTGCGCGCCAGGGCCTGCGCCGTCAGCAGCCCCCCATAGGACAACCCCCAGATCCCGATGCGATTCGGATCCACATCGGCCCTGGTCTGCAGGTACTTCCCACCGGCTAAAACGTCCTTGTACTCGCTGTTGCCGTTCACCCCTGCGTCCTTCGCCTGCCGGAACGACCGGCCGTAACCCACACCCAGGCGATAGTTGATGGACATCACGATATAGCCCTGGCTCGCGAGCCATTGATTGATGCCGAACGCCCAGTGATAAAACTGCATGTAATGATACGCCGGCATCATCTGCCGGGGCGGCCCTCCGTGCACGAAAACAATCGCCGGCCTCCGCTCGCCCGGCTTCAGATCCTTTGGCAGGAAGAGTTGATTGTGGATTTCGAGTCCGTCTTCGGCCCTGGTGATGACGATCTCCGGCTTCACGTGCGCGCCCTTGGGAAACCCGTGCATCGATGCGGGAAAGATGATTTTCTGCGTCGCTTGCGGACCGAGTTTCCAGACACCCACGGACTGCGGCATGTTCCAATCGGCGCTCAGCGTCACAAGGTATTTGCCGGAAGCAAGCGGAGTAGGATCGGTTTCCACGGCCTCGCCGGTAGTGATCTGAACCGGCGTGCCGCCGGTCACGGGGACGGCCCAGATGTGCCGGCGCTCGATATCCTTGGCATTGGTGCAGTAATAGAACGTTTTCGTGTCGACCGAAAGCGCGACGGATGTTTGGTTTTCGATCAAGCCGTCGGTGGTGGTCAGCAAGATGGGACGGGCGGAGGAGTCCATCACGTTCAGCGCGTAGTAACGGTCCCACTCATCCACCGGCTCTTCCTGCTTTGGAGGCTCCTTGAGAACGATCCCTCCTCCGCCTGCCGCCGCACCCGGGCCCCGGCCCGCTCCGCCTCGGCCGCCGCGGCCGTTCTGGGGACCGGGCACAAACAAGGGGAAAATCACGAAATCGCCCGCCAGCCGCGCGTTTTGAATGGTTCCGGCGATCTTGTCGTTAGGCTGGTTGTGCCAGATCTCCCGCGCGTCCCCGGTGGTCACGTCGGCCTTGTAGAACTCGATGGTATAACCTCCCGTGAAGTTCGCCCGCATGATTCCAGGCGCATTGTTCACCGGAGTTTCGGGGGTGCTGGCCTGCCCCTGCCCGCCGCGCCCGCCACCTCGTCCGCCGGCCGGGGCTGCCTGAGTCTGCGGCGGAGCCGCATAGTTCGCGCCGCTTCCCGCGCCCGTCTGGAGCGTCTGCTGCCCGAAGGGCAAGCCGGGCTGCCGCATGAAGATCAGATGCTTGCTATCTGGCATCCACATCGGCGATGTGTCGAAGTCCACGCCCGGCGACATATACTTCACCGAGCGCGTTGCCAGATCGTACACCATGATGAAGCTGTGATCCACGCGGGTGCTGACCCATGCGATCTTCCTGCCATCGGGCGACCACTGCGGGTCGCTTTGCACGCCCCATTCGCTGATGAAAGCCTTTTCGCCCCGATCGACCTCGGCCGCGGGCTTCGTGGGCGACAATTTCGCGCGGTAAATCTGTCCGTTCTTAATAAAAAGAATGGAGCTGCCATCGGGCGCAATCGCTGGATTGGCTGCGTCGACCACTCGCCATGCGCCTCCACCGGTGGTGCGAGCCGCCCAGATCGCGTGTTCCGGCCCGTTTGGATCGGCCGTCGGGTTCGGCGCCCAGCCCGCGCGGTTCGGAGCCTCGCCGCGCAGGAACACCACGGTGCTGCCATCGTCCGAAATGCGGATTGCCGACATCATGATGCCGTCGTCCTTCATGAAATTCGTCAGCCGCACGGGCGTGAAAGAGGGCGCCGCCGCCGTAAACGCGTTCCGCTTGCCCTCGGCGTAATCCACCCAGGCGATGCGGTCCACTTTCCGCGCCGCAACCACCTCTTGCGGCGAGGCGGGACTCAGAAACTCTTTGTAGGAGGGAACGCCGGACTCCAGCGACGCGGCCGCCGCCAAGCTGAGGATCGAGAGAGACGTGAACGTTCGCATAGGGCTCCAGTGAGCGAAGAGTATACCATGGCCAAAGCACGCTAAAATCGGGAGAAATGAAAAAGTACGTGTTCGCCGCCTGCGCCGCCGCGGCTCTCACCGCGCTGATGCTCTCCGCCGATTCCACCTCTGTCAATCCATCCTTGTTTTCGGGGCTGCGCTATCGGATGATCGGCCCGTTACGCGGAGGGCGCGTAACCACCGTCACCGGAGTGCCGTCGGAGCCGCACACCTTTTACATGGGCTCGACCGGAGGAGGCGTGTGGAAAACCACCGACGCGGGGTATTCCTGGTCGAACATCTCCGACGGCTTTTTCAAGGCCGCCTCCATGGGCGCGGTCGAGGTGTCGCAATCGGACCCGAACGTGGTGTTCGCGGGCACCGGCTCGTCGAAAATCCGGAGCAATGTCTCGATTGGACGCGGCATTTATAAATCCACCGACGCGGGCAAGACGTGGAGCTTCGCCGGCCTACGCGACGTGGGGCAGATTTCCACAATTCGCATTCATCCCACGAATCCGCAGATCGCCTACGTGGCGGCGCTTGGCAATCCGTTTATTCCGAACGCGGACCGTGGCGTCTATCGCACGAACGATGGCGGCAAAACGTGGAAGAAGATTCTCTACTTGAACGACGCCATCGGCGCGGCCGACCTGGAGCTTCAACCCGGCGACCCAAACGTGGTGTTCGCCTGCATGTGGTTCGGCCAGCGCAAGCCGTGGACCATCCTGAGCGGCGCAAAGGAGGGCGGCATCTATAAATCCGCCGACGGCGGAGAGACGTGGAACAAACTCGCTGGAGGCCTTCCGCACGAGTTGTTCGGACGCGCCAACGTCGCCATTTCCATTTCCAAACCGAACCGTATTTACGCGCTGATTGAAGCTCTTCCCGGTTCGGGCCTCTATCGCAGCGAGGACTCCGGCGCGACGTGGACGCTGATCAACGGCGCAGGCAACCTGACCACGCGGCCGTTTTATTACGACACGTTGGGTGTCGACCCGAACAACGCCGACATCGTCTACGTGGGCAACGAAGGCTGGTACAAATCCACCGATGGAGGCAAGACGTTCCACACCGAGCAGGTGCCTCATGGCGACAATCACGACATCTGGATCAATCCGAAGAACTCCGATGACATGATCCAATCGAACGACGGCGGCGCGAACGTCTCGCTCGACGGCGGACGCACCTGGAGCACGCAGACCAATCAGCCGACGGCGGAGATTTATCAGGTCGCGGTGGATAATCAGTATCCTTATCGCGTCTACGGCGCGCAGCAGGACAATACGACGGTGATCGCGCCTTCCCTGCCTCTGGGCGACGGCGAACAATTCCGCATCGGGCCGGGCTGCGAAACCGGTCCGATTATTCCAGATTTTTCGAATCCGGAGATCGTCTACGGAGGCTGCAAGGGCCAGTTCAGCCGCCGCAATATGACCACGACGAATGAACAGCGCTATTGGATCGGCGCGGAGTCGCTGTACGGCAATGGAGGCGGCACGATGACGTACCGCTTCCAGCGCGTTTCGCCGATGGAGGTGTCGCCGCACGATCCGCGCGTGGTGTATTACGGCAGCCAGTTCGTGCATCGCACGCGCGACGGCGGAAAGACGTGGACGCGCCTGAGCCCGGACCTGACGCTGCATCCGCCGGGAACGCAGGATGCGTCCGGAGGGCCGATCACGCGCGACGCCACGGGCGAAGAAGTGTACAGCACCCTGTATTCGATCCGCGAATCGCCGGTGCAGAAGGGGCTCATCTGGACGGGTTCCAATGACGGCCTGGTGTTCGTGTCGCGCGACGACGGCGAGAGCTGGTCCAACGTAACTCCGCCGAACCTGGCGCAGGGCGGACGCGTCCAGAATATTGAGCCGAGCCCGCATCGCCCCGGAACGGCTTACGTCGCGCTGTATCGCTACTTGCTCGGGGATTTCGCGCCGTATCTTTATCGCACCGACGATTACGGCAAAACATGGACGCGCCTGACCGACGGCCATAACGGCATCGCGGCGGATGAGCCCACGCGCGTTGTGCGCGAGGATCCCGATCGTCCAGGCCTGCTTTACGCCGGAACCGAGTTTGGGATCTATATTTCGTTTGATAACGGCGGACACTGGCAGAGTTTTCAGTTGAACCTGCCGGTGACGCCGGTGACCGATATCAAGGTGGCGCACAAGGATCTGGTGCTGTCCACGCAAGGCCGCTCGTCCTGGATTCTCGACAACTTGACACCGCTGCATCAGTTGAAGGATCTCGCGGGTCCGCAGCCGCTGCTGTTCGCGCCTCGCGAGGCCGTTCGCACGCCGGGCGCGCAGGCTCTGGAAGGCCTGACGCGCTCGGAAACCATCCGCTATCCGCAGACCGGAGCGCAGATCGATTACTATCTGCCCTCGGCGGCGGCTGAGGTGACGCTCGAGATTCTCGATGAATCGGGAAAGCTGGTCCGCAAGTTTTCGTCGACGGCCGCAGCGCCAGCTCCAGGCGACGGCGAAATGGGATTTGGCGGCGGAGGGCGAGGCCGAGGCGCGGTGATCCCTTTGGACGCCAAGTCCGGCATGCATCGCTTTACCTGGGATCTGCGCTATCCCGGGCCGTGGCAGAGCGCGAAGAATCCAGAAGGCCCCAACGGGCCAGTGGCTGTGCCCGGGAAATATCAAGTCAGAATGACTGCGGGCTCGTTCACAGCGACGCAGCCGTTCACGCTGATCGAGGACCCTCGCATCACGAAGGACGGCGTCACCACCGCCGATTTGAAGGAGCAGTTCGACCACAACATGCTGGCGCGCGAACTGGTGAGCGACGTCAACAAGATGGTCGCGCGCATACGCTCTTCGCCGAAGAGCCCGCAGTTGGACGCGCTGGCGTCGCATATCATCACGCCGGCGATTCGCTACAGCAAACCGGAGCTGCAAACGCACATCCAGTATCTGTATACATTGACCAACGGAGCCGATCAGAAACCGGGCCGGGATGCAGTGGAGCGGTATGAGGTGCTGCGGAAAGAGCTCGATGGGCGGATGGCGGAGTTGAATAAGCTGCTGCAATGAAGGTCGCGCCACTGAACCGGCTTGTTGATATCCTTTACCCGATGCGAAAACTTTTTCTCTTCCTTCTTGCCGTTCTGCCCGCGGCGGCGCAGAACCGGGCCATTCTCGATGCGATTCCGCAACGGATGCAGCAGTTCGTCAACGATAAGACCGTCGCTGGGACGGTGACGCTCGTCGCGAAAGGGCGCGACGTTCTGGAGTTCGACGCCGTCGGCATGGCCGATATCGAGGCCGGACACGCCATGCAAAAGGACACGATCTTCCAGATCATGTCCATGACCAAGCCGGTGACTGCTATCGGCATCATGATGCTGGCCGAGGAGGGCAAGCTCGCGCTGCGCGATCCGGTGGAGCAGTATCTACCCGAGTTTCGGGGCCAGCAGGTGACCT
>JBBIVT010000050.1:0-5384 GCA_037439565.1 Acidobacteriota bacterium
CCTGGCGCATCACCGATCCTCCTTTATGGCTCGCGCTGAGCTTTGTCGCATCGCTGCTGGCGCTGGCGCTCTTCATGCCAAACAATTATCTCCGCTGGCCCGCGGTGGCTTGCGCCCTTGCTCTCTTCATCCTGCTGATCTGGCAGCCTTTTCCGCCAAACGTTGCGCCGAACACGCTGGAACTGACCGCAATTGACGTGGGCCAGGGCGATAGCTTGTTGATCCTGTTTCCCGGCGGCGCGAAGATGCTGGTGGACGGCGGAGGCTTGCTCGAATATGGCCGCAAACGTCACTCCAATCTCGATACGGGCGAAGACGTCGTTTCTCCCTACCTGTGGAGCCGCGGCATTCGCCGCCTGGACGTGGTGGTGGCCACGCACTCCCATGCCGACCATATCGGCGGCCTTCCATCGATCCTCGAGAACTTCCGCCCGAGGGAGTTGTGGGTCGGCGCAAACCCTCAGCAGGCCTTGCTCGACCGCGCCACGGCGCTGCACGTCAGAATTTGGGAACGCCACGCGGAACCTGGGTTCGATTTTTCCGGCGCTCGCATGGAGATTCTGTCTCCACCAGCCGATTTCGTTCCATCGAAGTCCGCGAATAACGATTCCCTGGCGTTCCGCGTCCAGTTCGGGGAGCGCTCGTTCCTTCTCACGGGAGATATGGAAAGGCCGATGGAGAGCCTGCTGCTGGCCGAAAACGCCAACATCCACGCCGACGTGCTAAAGGTGGGCCACCATGGCTCGAAAACTTCCACCATCCCGCCGTTTCTGGAGGCGGTTTCCCCCAGCGTGGCCCTGATCTCTGACGGTTACGAGAACTCCTTCGGTCATCCTCACCCAAATGTACTAGCCCGTTTGCGCGATCGTCACATTGGCATCCTGCGCACCGATCTGGACGGACTGCTCACCGTCCGGACCGACGGGCAGCGCATTTTCATAGACACCATGCGATGGTCCCGCACCGCTCCAGGGCTCCTGGGGCCGGTTTGGACGCCGGATCTGGTACACTAACAGCAGGATAGTGCGTCTAATACGCATGAAGGGTAACTGTTTGCGTTTTCAATCTGGTTTTCTTTTTTCCCTGGCCATTGTCCTGTCCTGTCAGGCAACCGCCGCCGTGGAAGCCGCCGATGACGCGAATCTGCCCATCATTGCCCAGTACCAGACCGCGACCAAAACTCAGCAGGCTGCTCTGCGTGGCGCGCAAATGGATGTCGCCATCGATGCCAAGCTCCCGAAACTCGAAAAGCAGGGCAAGCTGATCGCCCTCCGCACCATCTCAAAGCTTGGGAAGATCGGCTATAAGATCCTTGGTTTTCAAGGTGATGCCACCATTAAACAGGAAGTGATCGCCCGTTTTCTCCAGGCCGAGATGGAGGCCGCCAAGGGCGAGGACATCGCCATCACGCCCGCCAATTACAAGTTCCGTCACAAAGGCTCCATTGAGCAGGGTGGCGTGCGCACGGAAATGTTCCAGATCACCCCGAAACGCAAACGTGTCGGTCTCTTTAAGGGAGATTTGTGGCTCGACGCGGCGACAGGCATGCCCGTCCGTGAATCCGGAGTCTTTGTAAAGACTCCCTCTATCGTACTGAAGAAGGTCGAGTTCATCCGCGAATATCAGATCCAGGATGGCGTCGCTATCCCGAAGCACCTGGAAAGCGTGGCCGACGTCCGGGTATTCGGCAAAGCCGAGCTGAATATCGACTTTACCAATTTCAGCAAGCAGGATCCCATCGCCGAAGAGCCGGCCTCCGACCGATGAGGACAATTTCTTTTTTCCATGCCCCTAAAGACTTTATTCCTGAATCCTCCTTCGTTTGAAGGCTTCGACGGCGGAGCCGGTTCACGCTGGCCCTCCACGCGGGAGATCGAATCGTATTGGTACCCGGTGTGGCTTTGCTATCCGGCGGGCATGCTCGAGAACAGCAAACTGCTCGACGCTCCGGCGCACGGCGTTTCGATCGAGGAAACCGTCGCCATGGCTCCCGATTACGAACTGCTGGTGCTGTTCACCTCCTCGCCCGGCTTCCACGTCGACGTCAGGATCGCCACGATGATGAAGGACGCAAACCCAAACATGAAGGTTTGCTTCGTCGGGCCGCCGGTGACCATTGAGCCGGATAAGGTGCTCGACGCGTCCAGCGCCATCGATTTCATCATTCGCCGCGAATTCGACCATCAGATTGTCAATTACGCCAAAGGCACACCGCTCAGCGAGTTGCCCGGCGTCAGCTACCGCAAGGACGGCAAGAATATCCACAACCCGGAAGGCCCGGTGATCGAGAATCTCGACGAGTTGCCCTGGGTCACCAAGGTTTACAAGCGCGACCTTGATTTCCGCCGCTACAACGTTCCGTTCCTGTTGAATCCGTATATTTCTTTCTACACCACGCGCGGCTGTCCGGCCATGTGCACGTTCTGCCTTTGGCCGCAGACCCACTCCGGCCATCGCTGGCGCTTGCGCTCGGCCAAGGATATCGCCGCGGAGTGCCAATACGCACTCGAGAATTTCCCCGGCCTGAAGGAAATTTTCTTCGACGACGACACGTTCAATTACCGCAAAGCCCGCACGCTGGAAGTCACCGCGGAACTGAAAAAGCTCAACTTCACTTGGAGTTGCACCTCGCGCGTCACGACCGATTACGAAACGCTGAAGGCCATGAAGGAAGCGGGCTGCCGCCTGCTGATCGTCGGCTATGAATCAGGCGACGAACAGATCCTGCGCAATATCAAAAAGGGCGCGACGATCGACATGGCGAAGCGCTTCACCGAGAATTGCCACAAGCTCGGGCTCACGATTCACGGCGACTTCATTATCGGCCTTCCCGGTGAAACGCGCGAGACCATCCGCAACACCATCGAATTTGCCAAGCGCCTGGACGTCGAGACCATTCAGGTCTCCATCGCCCACGCGTTCCCAGGTACGGAATTTTACGAATACGCCAAGAAGAACGACCTCGTCAGCATCAAGATGTCGGACGACGAGGGCCACCAGCTTCCCAATGTGATCTACCCCGGTATCCTCGATAAAGGTGAGATGGTGGAGTGGGTGGAGCGCTTCTACGGTGAATATTATTTCCGCCCCAAGGCCGCCTGGCGGATCGTCCGCAAGTCCCTTTTCGACAATCACGAGCGGAAGCGCCTGTACAAGGAAGCCAAGGACTATTTGAGCCTCCGCGCAAAACGCAAGAAGTACGTGGCGGAGCAGAAAGCTGACCGCTTGGCCGCCGCCGAGCGCGCCTGAACGCGGTCTGGCCCTCGTTTTCACAAATCCAATGAGACCGGAAGCCCGCTTGCAGTGGAAGACGCGCGTCTTCGCCATGATCGTCATCCTCAGCAACTCCTTGGGAAATTTCTTCCTGGATCGCGGTATGCATGGACGGGTGACCACCACGCCGATGGAATATATCGCGGCGATTCTCAGCCCCTGGGTGATGCTGGGCATTTCCCTGCTGATCGTGTGGCTGCTCTCCCGTATGGCACTGCTCAGCTGGGCCGATTTGAGCTACGTGCTCCCGGTCACTAGCCTGGGCTACGTGGCGAGCGCTGTGCTCGGCCGCTTCTTTCTTCATGAGAACATCTCTCCGCTCCGCTGGCTGGGAACGCTGCTGATCGTGGGCGGAACCATTCTGGTGGGCTTAGGCGCGCACGCCGGAGACGAGTTATGAAAGGGAACAGGGCGTGAATTCCTGGGTGCTGGTTTCCACCGTCGTTGGCGCTACGGTCCTTGGCGATCTGCTCCAAAGCTTCGAGATGAAGCGCCATGGGGAAATTCAGAATTTCCATCCGCGCGGCCTGGCGGCGCTTGCCCGCAAAAAATTCCTCATCCTGGGCATTTTCTTCATGGCGATCTCCTTTTTCGCCTTCATGACGCTGCTCGAAACCGCCGACCTCAGCTTCGCTGTTCCCGTTTCCGCCGCCAGTCTCGTGCTGGAGACCATCCTCGCTAAACTTGTCTTGAAAGAGCGAGTCGACGCGCGGCGCTGGATGGGAGCCCTGCTGGTGCTGTGCGGCGTGATTCTTCTGGCGCAGTGATCTTCTTCCTCATCCCCGCGGCCTACCAGATCTTCGCGATCCTGGCGTGCCTGTTCCATCGGCGCCAGCCGCAGGGCGTCGCGCGGCGGGGCGTTTCGATCTTAAAGCCAGTGCGCGGCGCGGGCGGAAATCTGCGGCAGGCGCTGGAGTCTCATTCCAAGCTGGACGCCGAGCTGCTCTGCGGCGTCTCCAGTCTCAGCGATCCCGCAGTCGAGGTCATTCGCGAGTTTCCCCGCGCGCGCCTGATTGAGTGCCACACCGTCACGCCGAACGCGAAGGTTGGCCTGCTGATCGACCTGCTCAAGGCCGCCTCGCACGACACGATCATTGTCAACGACTCCGATATCTGCGTCGAACCGGATTATCTCGAGAGCGTCACAGCCCCTCTGTCCGACCCGAAAGTCGGCCTTGTCACGTGCCTCTATCGGGCCGTCGGCGACACCTTCGCCGCTCGATTCGAGGCGCTCGGGGTGGCGGCGGATTTCGCGCCTTCAGCGTTCGTCGCGCGCCTGGTGGGCGTGGACGAGTTCGCCATGGGCTCCACGCTGGCATTTCGCAGGGCCGATGTTGAGAAAATCGGCGGCTTTGCATCCTTCGCCGATTATCTGGCCGACGATTATCAGCTCGGGCATCGCATTCACGCGCTCGGCCTGAAATGCGTGCTGGCCGATACGATCGTCGAAACGCACCTCGGCGGGTCGTGGCGGGACGTATGGCAACACCAGGTCCGTTGGGCCCGGACCGTTCGCGTCTCGAAATTCTGGGGCTACGTGGGCCTGCCCGTGACCTTCGCGACGTTCTGGGCGGCGGTGTGCCCGAATTGGCATTTTGGCCTGGCGATCCTGGCGGCTCGCATGACCATGGCCATCGTGGCCGGCTGGTTCAAAATGCGCAGCATCGACGTGCTGAAGCTGTTCTGGCTGATCCCCGTGCGCGATCTGTTCGGCGCGGCCGTCTGGGGCGCCGGGTTGTTCGGTAACACTGTCGTCTGGCGCGGCCGGACGCTTCACCTGGACCGCGACGGCCGAATCAAGGCGTAAAGCCTGACCCCATACCGCCGATAGACAGGTAGCGGCTTTCTGCCATGACCGTCCTCGAACCCATCGCCGAAACACAAATCGTGAAGCAGAACCGCACGCGCGAAATTGCCGTCTCGGCGCTCCTCGGCGCGCTATTTTTTCTGCTGCTGCAAGCCACGCCCGATGTTCCCGGAGGCTTCGACGGCTATCGCCACGTCAAGCAAGCCTGGCGTATTCTGGCCGAGCCTCGCGCCATGTTCGCCGACCCCTGGCATGTCGCTTACTTCTGGCCGCGGCCCGTCGACGCCTGGTTTGGATACGAGGC
>JBBIVT010000050.1:5484-25192 GCA_037439565.1 Acidobacteriota bacterium
TCGTGGAAGCTCGCCCTGGCCAGCGCCGCCGGAATTGGACTTGGCCTGCTCGTGAATCCTTATTTCCCGCAGAATCTCTTCTTTGATTTTCTGCAGGCAAAGGTGGTGAAGATCGGCCTCGACGCGCATGTCCGCATGGGCGGGGAACTCTATCCTGTGACCTCCTGGTGGTGGCTCCCGGCGTCGTTGATCGTCGTCGTGCTCTGGATCGCCGCGTTAATCCTGCCGCGCAGGAGCACGGCGCCATCGAATCTCTTCCTTCTTTTGTCGATCGCGACGTTTCTTGGAACTCTCCGCGTCGGCCGCACTGCCGATTTCTTCGTCCCTTTCGCGATGCTGTTCGCCACCACCGTGCTGAATTCCTATGCGGTGAAGCTGCGCGGCGATCTGAAATATATCGGCGCGCTCTTCGCGCTCATCTGCGCCGTCAACGTTTTTTTGACGTATCGATACGTGCGCACGTCGCCCTCGCTCGATAGTTTTCGCGGCGCGGCAGAATATCTGAAGCGCGAAGCGCCCGGCGAACTGGTCGCCAACACGCAATGGGGCGATTATCAGTACTTGTTCTTCCTCAACTCGTCAAACCGTTACATAATCGGCATCGAGCCGACGTTCATGTATCTCGACAGCGCCCGCAAGTACTGGCTCTGGCAGCATATGAGCGACGATGAGCCGTCCACCTGCGGCCGCGAATTCTGCGCCAGCGCCGAGCGCACCGACATTCCCCGGGCCGTTCGCGATGAACTGGGCGCGCGCTACATTCTGGCCGGGCACGTCGAGAATCCAAAGCTCGAAACCCTTCTACGCGGACATGACGGAGTGAAAGAAGTATTTAGGGATGCCTCATTTTCGATTTTTGAACTGGCGAGGTGAGTGGCACGTCAAGGCTTCGTCCACACGAGTTCGGTGACCGAGCCGTTCGGTCCGTAGACGGTGACGTTGAGCGAGCCATACAAATCCGGCCCAGGAACGCGCAGATTGATTTGCGAAACTCCGGCCACGATACCGGGCGCTGCGCCTCCGTAGAGCACTGCGGCGGAAAAACCGGCGTCAAAATTATCCACAGCGCATGATCCTCCGCCGAGAATTAGCCCGGAAAAACAGATGTTATGAGCCGCCGTCGCCACCTGGCCGTCGGCGAGCGGAGAGAAATCGGATTGCCAGCCGGTGGCGTAAAAGGTCACGACGGAGCCCGACTTCGCGGGGTTGGCTTCCGAATTCACGCTCCCGTCCTGGTTGACCACGGTGGGAAGTGCCTGCGACGCGCCGGGAACGATCCACACCGGATAATCAGGACTTGTCGTCCCGCTATTCATGACCCGCACCAACGCCGCCGAGTTCATCGCAATCCCCTTCGGCACAACAGCGTTGATCTGGTTTGCGGAGACATAGAACAGCGGCATGGCGATTCCATTGATAGTCACCTGCACCCCGCCGAGCGTTTTGGGGAAGAAACCGCTCGTTGGGATTGCAGGCACAGCCACTGCCGGGCCGATACCGGGGCCGTAAATCGAGATCACCTCAGAAGGCGAGATACGCGCAGTCGCTTTTCCTCCGAACACATTGCCGAAATCGAAAATCCGCATTGTGGGCGGCGAGCCCGGATTCAGCGTGGAGACGAAGGCGTTGCATCCCGCCGTGTGCAGCAGACCTACGGCATCCACCGCCAGCGACTGCGAAACCGTCCCGCTCGGGTAAAGCGCGGAGTAGACCGCGAAGCCCGAGGCGTTCAATTGCGCGACAAATTCCGAGCCAGTTGACCAACCGAAATTGGGAAACGCAGGAGACGACGTACCGCCGCCCACCCAGACGTTCCCCACCGCATCGACCGCGATCGAGTTGGCTGAATCGGCCAGGCCATTGAAGTTGTTGGTCCACAGGAGGGTGGTCGCCGTGGGGTTCAGCTTGGCGGCGTACCCGCTCGGCGGAGCGCCAGGATGTGCTTCATAGTCAAATCCGGCGAGGTAAAGATCTCCCGCTGAATCCGCGGCGATGCCGAAGACGGAATGCGGCAAATACGTGAGATAACTCAGCCCCGCGGCGTTTATCTTTGCTGCGAATCCGGTGAAGGAACCAGCCGGCATCAGCACGCCAGCAGTACCCGGAAACGGCTGGCCTCCTCCTACGTTGCCCGCGAAATACGCATTACCCGCCGCGTCTACGGCCACGCCTGCCGCGGACGGACCAGCCGTGCCGCCCGCAATGGGAATCGGACCCGAGATCAATGCGCCCGAAAAGAGAATCTTATCCCCTGCTTCGGAAATGGAGGCCATAAAGACGGCGGTATTCGAGATCGCCAGCGAGTTTGGGCCAAACGGCATCCCTGGTGTATGCGGAAAATCGGCCGCAGTCGTGGTGCCGGTCAAATAGAGATTACCCTTCGCATCGGTCGCCAATCCGGTCACCGAGCTGTAGCCCTGCGTGCCGCCGAAGTACGTGGAATATAGAATCGCAGCGCCGTCGTTGGAAAGCTTCATCACGAAGCCCGTGCTGCGCGCACCCGCCTGCGTTTGCAGCGCCCTGCTCAACGGGAAATCGTTCGAGGTGGTGCTTCCGCCGATGTAGATGTTTCCCGAAGGGTCCAGCGCGATGGCCAGCCCCCGGTCCACTCCTTTCCCGGCGAACGTATCCGTGAATAAGACTTTGCCGCCGGGGTCGAGTTTGGAGACGAACACATCGGAGCCGCCGTAGAGCAAAGAGGCATCCGGCGGCAAGAAGACCACGGGAGCACTGGAGATGATCCCTGTCAGGAAGTAAACACCGCCCAGTTGGCGGCTGCCGACCACGTACGTGTTCCCCGCGGCGTCGGTCGTGATCGCGGAAATGGTGTAAGGATAGGCATCGCCCAAAGACGTTGTAAACTCACCCGCGATTGCCAGACAGGAAACAAAAAAGAGGACGAATCGCATACGCCCATCGTAGCGCCTACCGTGTGATGTGGCGCGGCACCGCGACGATTCATGCGAGTAGCCCTTACTGCGCAATCCAGATCGGCACGGAAAGCGTCGACGTTCCCGTCACGTCGAACGTGTAGTTGCCCGCGAGGACGCCCGTGCCCGCCCCGACGTTCAGATTGATTTGCGAGACGCCAGCCACGATCCCCGGCGCTGCGCCTCCATAAAGCACGGTTGCGTTCCAGGGGAAACCGATGTTTTCCACGCTGGCCGAGCAGCCGAAGGAACACGCGTTTTGAGCCGTGGCCGCCACCTGTCCATCGGTCAACCCTGCGAAGTAATTCTGCCAGCCGGTCGCATAGAACGTCACAATGGAATTGAACTTCGCCGGGTTGGACTCCGAATTGATCGTCCCATCCTGATTCAACACCACGGGATACGCCACCGGGGCGGACCTGTCGATCCAGACCGGATAATCGGGACTCACCGCCGTTCCGTTGGCGATGCGAACCGTCGCCGCGACGTTCGCAGTTAATTGAGAAGGCACCACCGCATTGATCTGATTCGCCGAGACGTAGAGCAGGGGCATGCTTGCGCCATCGATCGTCACCTGTACGCCGCCGAGCGTGCTTGGATAGACGCCGTTGACTGGCGCGCCAGTCACCGCCTTCGCCGGCCCGATGCCGGGACCGTAAATCGAGATGACTTCCCACGGCGTGATGCGCGACGTAAGGTTACCGCCAAAGGCGTTTTGAAAACCGAAGATGCTCACCACGGGCGCTGCGCCGGGGCTGATCGCGGATATAAAGCCGTTGCTTCCCGCGATGTGAACCAGGCCTGCCGGATCCAGCGCGACGGCCTGCGCGGCGCTACACGACGGATACCGCGCCGAATACAAAAGCTTCGTCGCGCCGCCGTTGATCTGGGCCAGGTAGTCCTCGCCCGTCGACCATCCATTGGCGTCCGGAAAAGCGCTCGATTGGGCCGTCCCCGTCAACCAGATGTTTCCGCTGGAATCGAGCGCGATGGCTTGCGCCGCATCGGTTCCCACGCCGCCTAAAAACGTGCCCCAAAGGAGAGCGCTGCCGGTGGGATTGAACTTGGCGACGAACGTCTCCACGGGCACGTCGTACGCGCTCTCCGGATTCGGTCCGCTGGCGAACACCGGCTGGATTGTGCCGGACGTGGTGGGAAAATTCGAGTCATTGGACGACCCGCAGAGATATGCGTTGCCCGACGTGTCGACCGCGATTCCGTTCACGGCCGTGGTTGGACCCACCAGCGGATTGAACTGCGTTTGCCCCGAATCGACGTACGTAAGATAGGCCAGTCCTCCTCCCGCGTTGATTTTCCCGGCAAACGCCCCCACGCCCGTCGCCGAATAGGCACCCAAGGTTACCGGCAGATCCAGCGTGTTGGTATTGCCGGCGAAATAGGCATTGCCCGCCGCATCAAGCGCAATTCCCTTGCCTTGCGTATATCTGCTCGCGAAGAAGCAACTGCTGCCGCCGACGCAGCCCGTTGCATGCCCCACAATCAGTCCGGCGTAGACGACTTTGTCGCCGGCGGCGGAAACCTCAGCTATGAACGCGCCGCTGGTCGGCGTAAGTCCCATGAAACGGACCGGTCCCGTAGGCATGCCTGGCGTCGATGGAAAATCATTGGCGGCGCTCATGCCGGTCAGATAGAGATTCCCCTTCGGATCCGTCGTGAGAGACGTAATCGACGTAGGGCCCAGAGTGCCTCCAAAGTAGGTGGAGTAAAGGATCGTCGTGCCGTCGTTGGAAAGCTTCATTACAAAGCCTGCCCCGTAGATGCCCGGCTGCGTTTGCAGGGCTTTGCTCAACGGAAAATCGGACGCCGAGGTGCTTCCCGCGATATAGATATTTCCCGAAGGATCGACCGCGATGGCGGACCCGCTGGAGGTTCCGCTGCCGCCGAAGCGGTCCGTAAACAGCAGGTTTCCGCTGGGGTCCAGCTTGGAAACGAAAATGTCGTTAAAGGAAGAGCTCATCGTGCGGCTGCCCACGGCGTAGGTGTTTCCCGCGGAATCCGCCGTGATGGCGGCGACGGTGTAAGGATAGGCGTCGCCCAGGGAAGTGGTGAACTCACCTGCGATCGCCAGAGAGGAAACAAGCAACAAGGCCCATCGCATACCTTTATGCTCTCACTTGTCGCGTCGTTCATTGGCAGAGCGCTCTGGCGGTTTCAAAAACCTCGCGCAGCATCTTCGCCGTCAGCTTCCCCGTCGATGTGTTCTGCTGGCTGGGATGATACGAGGCAATCAAAACGGGTGAAAAGCGATGCACCGCGTTGTGGCCGAATTTCGCCCGCTTTCCGATAATCGACAAATAAGTGTCGAACGCAATCCGGCCCAGCGCGACCACCACGCGCACGTTCTTCAGCAGCGCCAGCTCCCGTTCCAGATAGCCGCGGCAGTTCAGCAGCTCTTCTTTCGACGGCTTATTGTCCGGCGGCGCACAATGGGCCGACGCGGAAATATATGCGCCCGTCAACGTCAGCCCGTCGACGCGCGAAATGCTGGTGGGTTGCGAGGCGAAGCCGGCCTCATGCAGCGCACGATAGAGAAAATCGCCGGATTTGTCGCCGGTGAACATGCGTCCGGTCCGGTTGGCTCCATGCGCTCCGGGCGCGAGGCCCAGGATCAACAGACGCGCTTCCGGGTCGCCGAAGGAAGGAACGGGCTGGCCCCAATAGTCCTGATCGCGGTACGCGCGGCGCTTCACAATCGCGATTTCGCGGCAGTGTGCGCGCAGACGAGGGCAGCGCGTACAGGCCACGATCTGTTTCTGAAGCAGAAGGAGCTCTGGCACGATCCCAGAATCTCATGGCTCCGGGCAGGGTGACGCGGTTAGTCGTTCACGTCGGAATTCTCAACAAAGCAACTGTAGAAGGCCCGGTCCAGGATGTCCCCGGTCAATTCCAGCGGCCTTCGCTCAAAGTGAATAATATCGATGGCGTGGGAAATGACGTCGCGCGGATGGCAGCGGCGGAATTTCCGGTTTCCCTGGATGTACTGCCTTTGAACAAAACTCTGGACCAGATTCGGCGGACAGAGAATTTCCTTCTCGCGGCAATAGCGCTCGAAGATTTGGAGGAATTCCGGCGCGCGCGGGCTGCGCAGAAACATTTTGTACTGAATGCGCCGCAGGAACGCCTCGTCGCCCAGTTGATCCGGCCGCAGGTTGGTGGAAAAGATGAGAAATGCCTCGAAGGGCACGGTCATTTTCCCGCCCGCCTGAAAGCTCAGGTAGTCGACGTGCTTTTCCATGGGGACAATCCAGCGGTTCAGAATCTCTGCCGGCGCGGCTTTCTGGCGCCCGAAGTCGTCGATGAGGTAGATGCCGTTGTTGGCTTTCAGTTGAAAGGGCGCGTCGTAGACCTTGGAGTGCCTGTTGTAGCTCAAGTCGAGCATATCAAGCGTCAATTCACCCCCCGTAATGATGAATGGGCGCTTGCACCGGAACCAACGGCCGTCATGCGGCCGCGTGTCGGACAACGCCGTGACCAGCGACGTCTGGTCGTCGATCTTGTGGTGATAAATCGGATCGTAGACCTGAATGATGTTACCCTGGCATTCGATCGCGTAGGGCAAATAGATCGGCTGCGTATCGACGCGGAACAGCGATTCGGCAAGCGCCGTTTTTCCGTTGCCCGGCTGCCC
The DNA here is from genome assembly GCA_037439565.1 of Acidobacteriota bacterium. Lineage (GTDB taxonomy): Bacteria > Acidobacteriota > Terriglobia > Bryobacterales > Bryobacteraceae > Palsa-187. Next base: position 12,064 of record JBBIVT010000050.1, read on the forward strand.
GTAAATCAGAAACGATTTGTGCGAGTTCACGGCCGGCCCGATCTGTGCCAGAATATCGGCCTCCACCACCAGATGCCGGAACGCCACTTGAAGAAGTTCCGGACTGAGCCAGTTCTCTCTCAGCCTCTGGCGGCGGACCACTTCCGCGTATTGATACAAAGGAACCGGCGCGGGACCTGTGTACTGATTGTTTTCCAGAAACTCGCGTGTAATGTTGCGGCCGGCTTCCGTCAGGGTGAACACTGCCGACATGTTGCCGATGCCGAGCGATTTCTTCACCCCGACGAAATGCTGGCGCTTGAAGGTCTCCAGAGTCTCGTCGATCAGGCTGAAGGAAAACCCGATGAGGCTGGCAAGGTCGCGGCCCACGAGCTCGCCACGGAAATAGAGGAATTTCAGGATCAGCTGTTCCACGATGGACGGCGGAATCCCTGCTTCTTCAAGGCTTTCCGGAACAGGAGGGACCACCGGCGCATGGACGGATTCGGGCGTTTCAACCAAATCGACTACAGAACTCACGGGATCAGTGGCCTCCGAACAGAGAAATAATGCGTGCGATCCGCACTTACTCCTATATCGGGCGTGATTTCGCTCCACTGCATGCTTGCCCCTATCTTTGTGCTCCTCGCGGCGGTAGTACCATTCGATCCGATTGCGGAGATTGAGTTTGTCACAGATTCGTTGCCCTGGGCCGTCGTCGAAAAAGGATACGAGGCGCCTCCACTCGAAGTCCGGGTCAGCGGATCCTGCCCCATCGGTGGGGTCGGTTACGCCGTAATCTCCGGCGCGCTGCCGCCAGGACTTCAACTCTCAAGACTTGGCTATTTCTCCGGCAGGCCGCTGCGCACTGGCGAGTTCTCCTTCAACGTGCGCGCCTCGGACGGATGCGGCCACGCCGACAGGGGATTTAAGCTCGTGGTCACCGGCGCTCCGGTTTTGACGGTGGCTCCGCTGCGCATTTCCTTCCGTGCGAACCCAGGCGAGGGGGCTGCCGAACAGCAGATCCTGGTTTCCGCGACGTGGCCCAGGCTCGCTTACCGCATAAACCTCTCCAAAGCCGCTTGGCTCGCGGCCTTGCCGGACAATGGAACGACACCTCGCGAGGGGTCGGGCATGGCGGCCGACATCGTGCACCTACGCGTCGATCCCACGGGTCTGAAACCGGGCCATTACACAGCCTGGATCCTCGTCTCAAGCTGGCAGGCGCTCCAGCCCTGCCGTGTAGATGTGGACCTTACCGTGAATCCGTAGCCCCGCGATCGGAACGGAGGGAACGCGCTCCGGGGAAGAACGCCTCCAAGGAAGAAGACGCTTCTTTTTTACCGGCTTCGCAGGCTTCTCCGCCGGAGCCGACGCGGCCGGCGCGGCGGGAGGACTCAGTTGCGGCATAGCCATCAGGCGAATTAGATCCTCGCTGACCCCCTCGTGCTTCAGCGCTGCCAAGGCCGGCACGCTGGTATCGAAATTCGTCCGCGAACTGCGGATCAGTTGCAGGATGAACAGTTCGTCGAACCCTGCCTTGGCCAGCGTCACAATGTTGTCGTTCGTCAACGGCTGATGCTTCAGTTGATCCTCGCTGAACTGCTGCGTCAGCAGCGCGAGGGCGCACAAAACACGCATACGCTTCTCATATCGGCTACGGATCGAAACGAAACAGAACGGAAAAGACTGTAAGCTCGCACGCCAGTGCGGGGGATACCTGCCCTCAGCTCTTCTTCGGTGCGGGCCACTTGTCGAGCTTCTTGCGAATCGCCTCTGCGTTTTTCGCTGTAGGCGCCAACTCCAGGTACTGCTCGTATGCATCCCGCGCCGCTGCTCGATCATTCAGCTTCTCTTCGCACTCGCCGAGCTTCAGAAACGCCTCGGCTGAACCCGGATCCCACTTCGTTGCACGGAGATAGCGCCGCGCGGCGGCGTGATAATTCTTCTTGGTCCGGAAGTAGTAATCGCCTGCGGTGATGTTCTTCTGCGCCTCCAGCGGATTCAGCGAAAACTCTTCCGGCTTCAGCGCCTCGTCTTCCTCCGGAGGCTCCTGCACCGCCGGAGCCGCGGCTGGGGGCTTTTTTTGATCCTGCGTTGGCTTCGCCGGAGGCTGTTGCGCGAACCCGATGGCGGCGGAGCAGAACGCAGCCGCCAGTACCCATGTAGACACGCGTGACACAATTAAAGTATAAATCCCCTCGATCAGCTTCGCGAGCGCGCGTCAGAGCTGCCTCTGCTGCCCGGCGTGTACCTTTACAAGGATGCGCACGGCTCCGTGATCTACGTGGGTAAGGCGAAGAATCTGCGCGCGCGCGTCCGCAGTTACTTCAACGTCGACCGTCTGGCCGAATCGAAGACCGGCACGCTGATCCATGAAGCCCGTTCCATCGACTTCATTCAGGTGGACAACGAAAAAGAAGCGCTGGCGCTGGAGAATAACCTCATCAAGCAGTGGAAACCGCGCTACAACATTCTTCTGCGCGACGATAAGACGTATCCCTATATCAAGCTGACGGGCGAGAAATATCCGCGCGTCTACGTTACGCGCCGCCTGCGCAAGGACGGGTCTACCTATTTCGGCCCCTATTTTCCCGGCAATCTGGCGCACCGGCTGGTTCACTTCATTCATCGCCACTTCAAAGTGCCCTCCTGCCGCATCGATTTTTCGCGCAAGCACACGCACCCGTGCCTGGAGTATCACATCCACCGCTGCCTGGGCCCCTGCGTCGAAGGCCTCACCACGGATGAGCGTTACGCCGAGGCGGTGCGCTCCGTGCGGATGTTCCTCGAAGGCCGTCACAGGGATCTTGCCCAGGAGTTGCGAGCCCGCGTCGAAGAAGCCAGCCTCGATCAGCGCTACGAAGAGGCCGCCGCCGTCCATGAACTCGCGCGCACGGTCGAGGAGCTTGGCGAAAAGCAGAAAATGGCATCGGCCGAGGGCGGCGATACCGACATCTTCGCCTACTATGCCGAGCCTCCCTTGATCGCCGTGAACCTGTTCCACCTCCGCCACGGCCACATCGTCGACCGCCGCGAATACTTTTGGGAGGATCAAAAAGAGTTCGATCCGCCCGAGTTTTTCGCGTCTCTCCTCAAGCAGGTTTATCTCGATGATCCGTACGTCCCCGCCGCCATCCACGTCCCCGTGGAGTTTGAAGAGCGCGAGGTTTTAGAGGACTTTTTATCGGAAAAGCGCGGCCGCCGGGTGGAGATTCACACGCCGCAGCGCGGCTCGAAGAAAGCCATGCTGGAGCTGGTGGAGTCCAACGCCCGCCACAGCTTCGAACAGCGCTTCCGCGTGCTGAAGCCGACCTCGAAGGCGATTGCCGGGGCCCTTCAGGACGCGCTCAATCTCGAAACCGCGCCGGACCGCATCGAATGCTTTGATATCTCGCACATCCAGGGCACCGATAAAGTGGCCAGCATGGTGGTGTGGGAAGACGGCCGCATGAAGAAGTCCGATTACCGCAAGTTCATCATCAAGACGGTGGAGGGCAATGATGACTTCGCCTCCATGCGCGAAGTGATCACCCGCCGCTACGGGCGATTGAAGGAAGAAGACGCGAAGTTCCCTGGCCTGGTTCTTGTCGACGGAGGCTTAGGACAGTTGCATGCCGCCGCGGCCGCACTCGAAGCTCTCGGCATCACCGGCCAGCCGCTCGCCTCCATCGCCAAGCGCGAGGAATGGATCTACGTCTACGGGCAGGAAGATGAGCCCATCGTGCTGGACAAATTCTCGCCTGTGCTGCATCTCGTGCAAACGGTTCGCGACGAAGCGCACCGGTTCGCGGTGACGTTTCATCGCACGCGCCGCAATGAGAGCCGCATGCGCAGTGAACTGGAAGGAATTCCGGGGATTGGGGAGAAGACAGTAATGAAACTCCTGCGCCATTTTGGCAGCCTGGAACGGGTTCGCAAGGCTCCGGAGGAGGAGCTCGCAAAGGTCGCCGGTCCGGCCGCCGCGCGCAAGCTGAAACAAGCCGGTTCTTCTACAGCGGCCTCAGAATAAATCGCCGATTTCCTTGGCGATCGAGCGGGCTTCCAGATGAATCAAACCGGCGTTACCGCCCTGCGGACTCATCACTGCCAGCACCGCCTTCGTTCCCGCTGAGTAGACAAACAACGCGCCTTCCTCGGCTTGAATCGACACTTCTCCCAACGTTCCGGCAGCCATGCTGTCCGTGATGCGCCTGCCCAGGCTGGACGCGGCCGCAGCCATGGCGGCCACGCGGTTCGGATCCTGTCCGTTGGAAAACGAGTGAGCGATCGGAAGTCCCTCGTTGGACGCCAGCAGGACGCCCTTCAACTCCGGAATCGCGCCACGTAGAGCCTCGATGTGGCCCTTGATTGCTTCGCCTTTTGCCATTTTTACTTCTCCCTTCGAATTTCCCGCTGAGCAGTCAGATGCCGGCAAGTCTTCTCTGCCGGACAGACGCTCGCGCCTCGCACTGTCCGCAAGCAAACGGTTAATCGACTGGTAGGGAAATAACTTTAATGCTCCGGAAAGCGGGAGGGCACGAAACCAGAGTTGAAGAACGTCCATTGCTCCAAATACTTAGTCCTGGCCCGAGTCGTGTTCCATTATGGAAGTTTTTGCGAGGATTCGGGGTTTCCCGCCGTTGCCGCAGCAGGCGGTTCTAAGGTGTTTGTCGTAAGAGGGACTCAGGCGACCACCTCAAATTGAGGTCTTAAGTACTTTACCGCAGAGAAAGCAGTAAGTGACCCCTTTAGCAGAAAGCAAGAAGGGACGATCTAAGCAATATGCGGTGTTTGTATTGCGGGAAGGAGCTGGCGCTCCTCAAGCGGTGGACCGGCGGAGGGGAATTCTGTTCGGATGCGCACCGCCAGCGATACCAGGAAGAGTACAATCAGCTCGCGCTCAACCGCCTGTTGCAGGCCAAACCTCCAGCGGACGCGCAACCCTCGCGCGCCGATGAAGTGAAGGAAACGAAGCCGGCCGCGACTGCGGTGGCAGCTCGGTCCCCGGAGCCGCCCGCCGCTCCGGCCCCCCAGGTCCTGGCGATCTCCGAGCGTGCTCAGCCCAACGTCCGTCCGCGCGAAGATGTCGCCGTCGCGCAGGCCATCAAAAGCGTGCCGGAACCGGCGGCGGCGATCGAAGACCCTCCCGCCAAGCCGCCTGAGGTCGTGGCGCCCGCCGGCCTGGCTGGATTTATCGTCGAATTTCCCGTTTCCGCGCTCGCCCGGGTTGCGGCGTTTTCGAGTCCCGCGTTGGAGCTTTTGGCCGTTGCCTCCCCGGCCGCGATCCCGCCGCACCAGTTTGAGCCGGCGGCCGAGACACTGCAGGAAACACGTCATCTGGAGTGGGCGGGACTGCTCTCGGTCCCCGTGGCCAACCGGGTTGCGAATTACGCCGCAAATAATGCGCGGGAGCGCCGCTTGGAAGTGCGCGATTTTTTGCGTGCGTCGCCGGTAGTCGAGTTTGAACTGGGCCCCGCCGGCGAAGCGGGACTGGAGGTGTGGAGCGAAGCTGTTGATTTTTCAATGACTCCGCAGCCGCCGGCGAATCCCCCATTGCTATGGCAGGAGCCACCCTCCGGCTTCGCTCCCTACGCCGCGGAATTGGGCGATTTAGGGCGTCTCGCCTTCGCCACCACGGGTTTTTCGAGCGAAGCGGCGGCCGCGCCCGCGGAACCGGACGAGACCGGAGCACCTGCTCCGGTGAAAGCGATCGCCGCGCCTGCACCGGAGCCGCCCGCCGAGGTCCAGGATGCAGGACCGGCGCCAGTCCCTGGCGGCACGGTCCTGGACAGAAGCTATCTCCAGTTGCTCTCTGGATCCACCCCGCATGCGGCCCCAGCCCTGGCGGAATCGCAGCCCGACCCTCCTCCCGCAGCGCAAGCCCCCGTCGAAAGTGCGCCTGAATTGCCGGTGGATCAACTCCCAGCGGAGCCTATCGCCGAGTCTCCGGCGGCTGGGAGTCGTGCGGAACAAGCTCCGCCGACCGCGGTTCCCGATGCGGTAACCGCACCGGTCGCGGTCACGATCGCCTCCGTGCTCCCCAGCAAGGGAAAGGCGGCTCAGGTTTTTACCGCTGCCTCCTATGGCATTCAGGCTCAAGTCCCCCGGTCGACCTCGTTGCCTTTGCGGCCCGTGATGACCTTCGGTCCGATACCCCGCTTGGAAACGCCGAAAGTGGCGGAGAGCACTCCGGAGAAAGTCGCTGCGGTTCCGGTGGCCGGCGGGCAGAAACCTCCCGCTCCCCCCACCCCGGCATTCCGTCCCCTCGCGGTAGAAGCTCCGTTTAAGCCCATCGCCAAGTCTGGTCCATCGCCGGCGCCCAAGGAAGACAAAAAGTCCGCGGCGAAGCCCGATATAAAAGCGGACAGGAAGACCGAACCGCGCGAGACGAGGTCAAAGGAAGAGGCAAAACCCACCAAAGCGCCTGAGCTCGTCCTCCCTGCGCCGCTGGCTCCATCGTATTCAGGAACCGCCTCGGACCTTGGGCTGCCGCGGCTCAGCCTACAGCCTCCGCAAGGCTTATTGGCCCGCATGCCATTGGCCGCGAAGATCGCCGTGGCCGTTGTGATGCTTGCGGTTGTCGGAGGTTTGATCGCGCTGTCATCAAAGAGCGGGACCGCCTCATCAGCCGCGAGCCGCGAGCCAGTGGTGGTACCGGGAAGCGTCTTGCCAGCCGGAGACGCGGGCTGGATCACCGATTGGGGAGCCGATCCGGGCGTACGCCGCACCCGTCAGATCTCGGTGCTACGCTCCTCCCAAACCTATACCGACTATCGCATCCAGATGGAGGGCCAGATTGAGAGTAAGGCCATCGGTTGGGTTTTTCGCGCCGCCGATCCGAGGAATTTTTATGTCACGAAACTTGAAATCGTGAAGCCGGGCCTGGAGCCGACCGTCGCGCTGGTGCGCTTTGGCGTGATCAACGGCGAGGAGCAGGTGCACGCCCAGATCCCCCTTCCTCTGAAAGTTCGTCGCGACACCATGTTTAAAATCCGTTTCGATGCGGTGGGGAATCATTTCACTACGTATGTGCAGGGCGAGAAGATCGACGAGTGGACCGACGACCGCATCAAGACCGGAGGCGTCGGCCTGTACAGCGAGCGCGGTGAAGTTGCCTCGCTCAAGGGCGGCATCAATGTGTTGCCGCTTGTGGTTCGGAAATAGAAATAGGAGTATTGGGGATCGCTATGGCCGATACGAACGAGACCGTTTTCTTCATCGACGACGACCTGATTGAACGACTGATGCGCGGCGATAGCTCGCCCGCCGGTGAAGCGAAAAAGAAGCGGCCGGCGGAGGCCGGTTCGCTCGCCGCCGCGGTGAAGCTCGCCGCCGATGGCAAGCTCGACGAGGCAGTCAAGGAACTGGAGAGCGCCTTGGCGCGCGGCGAGAATCGCAGCGAGGTCGAGACCGGCCTCGGCCATCTTCGCTTCGAACAGCAGAAGTGGGAGGAGTCCGCACGCCATTACGCCGCCGTCGCCGGGCTCGATCCAAAGCACCGCACGGCACACTACAACCTTGGCCTCGCCCTGGAGCGTCAGGCGAAATTTGCCGAGGCCGCCCAGTCTTTTGAGACGGCGCTGGCCATCGACCCGCAGCGCTGGCAGGCGCGTATTGGGCTCGGTCTCTGCCAGCTGCAGCTCGGCAAGCCGGAAGACGCGCTGGCCAACTTTGACGCCAGCATGAAGGACGGCGCGGCGCACGACTCCAATCAGGATCGCGCGTTATTCGGAAAGGCCGTGGCCCTGCATCAACTGGGCAGAGTTCAGGAGGCCGATGAGCTATACCGCAAGCTGTTGCCCGCCAATCCCAACTCCGCCGAACTCCTGGTGAATCTCATCGCGCTCGCCAGCACCCGCAGGGAAGACCTGAAGGTGAAGGAGTTCTCCGAGCGTCTGTTGAAGATCCGTCCCCAATCGCCGCAGGCTCTCGAAGGGCTCACCGCCGTGGCGCTCTCGCGCGGCGATTACAGCTCCGCCGTGCAATACGGCTCCCAACTGGTGAAGGTCGCGGACGGCTCGTTCGACGGTTGGTTCAACCTCGGGATCGCTTATCAGCGCACCGGACGGCTGGAACAGGCCGCCAACGCGTATCGTGAGGCGTCGCGGCTACGTCCCGAGTCTCTGGAACCGCAGGCAAACCTGGGTGTGATCCTTCAGGAGCGCGGCGACTTCGCTGGAGCCCGAGCGGCCTACACCCGTGTCCGCGAGCAGCAGCCGGAGCAGCCGGGAGCTCTTTGGAACCTGGGCCTGCTGGCCGAACGTGAAGGCAAAGCCGAGGAAGCCGAACAGCTTTTTGAAAAGCTTGTCGCGTTGAAACCCGATTGGGAAGACGCGGCCTTCCGCCTTGGCTACCTTCAACTCCAGCGCGGTGAGTATCCAAGCGCCGTGGACAGCTTCGAAACCTGCCTCAAAAAGAGGAAGGACTGGACCGACGCCCTGCTGAATCTCGGCCTCGCGTCATGGAAGTTTGGCGATGTGGAAGCCGCCGTTGCGCACTATACCCGCGCGCTGCAACTCCAGCCTCGCAACCTGGACGCTCTGCGCGCCCTGACCGCCCTCGCCATCGAGCGCAAAGAACCGGTGAAGGCGCGGGAGTACTTCCAGAAACTCGTTTCCTTTGGCGAGCGTCCGGTGGAACTCGCCTTCAACCTCGGCTTGCTTCTGCAGGCCGCGGGCGAACATCATGCCGCCGCCGAGTGCTACCGGTTGGCCGTCGAGAAAAAGCCCGAATTCACCGAAGCCATGCTTAACCTGGGCCATGCCCTAAAGGCCGATGGCAAGGAAGACGAAGCAAAGCAGATCTGGAGCCAGGCCGTGAGCGCCAATCCGGAACTCGCCGGCACCTACTTCCACTAAAGAACGGCGAGTTACTCTTTCTCCACAATCGTCTTTATTACCCTCGTTTTCTTGACCTTTGCCTCCCCGGTTGTATCCGTTGGCCCAGCAAATGCCATCGGACCGAAGTATTGCGCGGCTGCCAGTTGATCTTTTGTACTTTATTGTGTAAAGTTCTTTTACGGAGGCTTTGATGAATATCTTACCGGTGAAGCAGCCGAGCGCCCTTGCTCCTATGGCAATGTCTCTGGCTGCGCTGTCTTTGGTGCTGGGACACGCGGCCATCTACGGTATCGTGCATGAAGCCGATGAGGGAACGGCGGCGCACCTATTTCAAATTCTGATGGCTGGACAGGTGCCAGTGATCGTGTACTTCGCTGCAAAGTGGCTGCCCAAGGCTCCCCGTCAGGCCCTCCAGATGCTCGGGCTGCAGCTCGTCGCCGCGATGGCGGCATTTGCATCTGTTTACTGGCTCACCTAAGATTCGATTTCCCGCCGATTCAATCACCTCGCGCCATCATCCGCGTGCGGTTGCAAAGCGGCCGCTTAAGTTATAGGCAAGGAGTTTCTGTGCTCTTCCAACGGAGAACGGAATCGGCCAGGTGGGGGCATACTAGTCAAAGCCTCTGCGGGCCTGCGCGCGTTGGATGTCACGTCGGACATTACCGGCCCCTCGCCGTTGCGGGCTAAAGAAACGGATCTTCCGGTCAGGGGAAGTGAAATCCTGGCTAAAGGGCGCCCGATAAATTTTCTGGTAGTACGGATCTTTCTCAGCCATGTTCCTAACTCGGGCATGAAACGGGTATAGGCAACTCCCTAACTATATCCATGCCCCGGTCCGCCGATGGTGTACTGTGACCGAACACTCACACGTTCTTCGTGTCCACTCCGGCAACATCGATGCGGCCCTGGCACAACTCCACTCCGCCGACGCGATCGTGGTGGAAGAACCCGCGGTTTTGGAAGAATTTCTACAATCCGCCCACGGCGTTCCCGTGATCGTCTTCCACCCCCACGCTTCCGTCTCCGATGTGGTCCGCTACATCCGCCTGGGCGCGCATGACGTCGCCTGCTCGGAAGACACCGCTGCCCTCATCATCGAGGCCGCGCTCGAGTTTGAGCGGGGACGCCGCGCTGCCGATTCCGTCAATGAGCCGTGGCGTAAGCACATCGTCGGCGCAAGCCGCGCGATCATGCGCACCATCGAGATTATCCGCCTGGTTGGCTGCCGTCGTTCCACGGTTCTGATCGCCGGCGAAACCGGAACCGGCAAGGAGATGGTGGCGCGGGCCATCCATCTGGCCAGCCCCCGCGCGCAGCAGCCTATCGTCGCGGTGAACTGCAACGCGCTGCCCGAAAATCTGCTCGAAGCGGAGCTGTTCGGACACGTGAAGGGCGCGTTCACCGGAGCCATTCAACATCGGGTGGGGCGGTTCGAACAGGCGCATCGGGGCACGCTGTTCCTGGACGAAGTGGGCGATCTTCCGCTCGAAATGCAAACCAAGCTGCTGCGCTTTTTGCAGGAGCGCGAGTTTCAGCGCGTCGGAAGCTCGGAAACGGTGCGCGTCGACGTGCGCCTGATCGCGGCAACCAATGTCGATTTGACGCAGCGGATCAAGGAAGGCAGGTTTCGCGAGGATCTGTACTACCGCTTGAACGTCGTTCCGATTGCCGCTCCCCCGTTGCGCGAGCGCCTGGAGGACATTCCCCTGCTGGCGCGCCATTTCGTGGAAAAGATCTGCCGCCAGGAGGACATCCCGCTGCGCCGCTTGTCGCCCGAAACCATTGAACGCCTGAAGAATCACTCATGGCCTGGCAACGTGCGGCAACTCGAGAACGCGGTCGAGATGGCCGTGGCGCTAAGCGGAGAGCGGGAGATTCTCTACCCCTCCGATTTTCCGCTGGCGAACGCGAGCGCGCCGCGCATCCCGGCGGCGAGCGCGCTTCACACCAACGATTTTGAACAAACTGTGGGCCGGATCGAGAAACAGATTCTCGAAGACGCGCTGCGCCAGACCGGAGGCAACAAGACCGCCGCCGCCGGAATGCTCGGCCTGAAGCGAACGACACTGGCCGCAAAGCTCAAGAGCCTTGAAGCCGTCGCGTGATCGGCGTGCGGCAGGGATCCAAAAAGTTCAAATCCACTTCTTGCGCAGCAGCCAGAGCTTGATCCCTTGCGTAAGGCACATGTAGGCGAGCAGCGTGAGCAGGAGAAACGGCCAGTACATCGGCGGCAGTTTTGTAAATCCCAGCGACGAAGCCACCGGTGAATAGGGCAGCCACGCTCCAAACGTCATGATCGCGACCGTGGTGAGCGTTACTGGACCGCTGGCGCGGCTCTGGATGAACGGAATTTTGTTCGTGCGGATCACATGGATAATCAGCGTCTGCGTCATCAGCGACTCGACGAACCAACCGGTCTGAAACACCGGCGCGCGCGCGGGGTCCCAGCAATGGAAACCCCAGAGCATCATAAAAAACGTGGTGTAGTCGAAGATGGAACTGACCGGGCCGATAAACAGGATGAACCGCCGGATTTCGTCCATGTTCCAGGGCCGCGGCTTCGCCACCTGCTCCGGGTCAACGGCGTCGGTCGGGATCGGGATCTGCGAAAAGTCATACAACAGATTATTTGTCAGCACCTGAATCGGCGCCATTGGCAGGTAGGGCACAAAGGCGCTGGCGCCGAGGACGCTGAACATATTTCCGAAGTTGGAACTGGCCCCCATCCGAATATATTTGAGGATGTTGGCGAAGACCTTGCGGCCCTCGGTGACGCCTCCCTGGAGCACCATCAGATCCTTTTCGAGCAGGATCAGCTCTGCCGACTCCTTGGCGATGTCCGTGGCCGTATCCACGGAGATGCTGACGTCGGCCGCCCGCAGCGCGGGCGCGTCATTGATGCCATCGCCCATAAATCCGACGACGTGACCTTTCCTGCGAAGCGCGCGGATAACCCGCTCCTTGTGGGAAGGAGAGAGCCTAGCGAAGAGCGTGGCCTTCTCCGCCGCCTCGGCCAGTTCGGGATCGGACATTGTTTCCACATCGCTCCCCAGGAGCATCGGATCGGGGATGAGGCCCACATCCTTGCACACCTTGCGGCTGATCAGAGGATTGTCTCCGGTCAGAATCTTCACCGCCACGCCACTCTGGTGAAGCGCATCCAACGCGCGCGCCGCAGAGACCTTCGGCGGATCAAGGAACGCGACGTACCCTTTCAGGACCAGCTCGTTCTCGTTCTGTTTCGCGCAGACCTTACCCGGAAAGGCCTTGGTTGCCACGGCCAGGACGCGGAAGCCATCGTTGCTGAGGCTTTCGTATTCCTCTTTCAGCTCGAGCATCCGCTCCGGATCCATGGAAGTCAGGTTGCCGTCAAGCTCAAAATGCGTCGCGTGGTAGAACACTTCTTCCGGCGCGCCCTTGGTAAGGAGAATCGCCTTGCCGTCAGGATCCTCCACCAGAACGGACATCATGCGGCGGGTGAAGTCGAACGGAATCTCATCCAGCTTCTTGTACTTTTGCAGGATCTCCTTGGCGTGAAAATCGGGACTGTCGAGGATCGCGCGGTCGAGCAGATTCCTGAGGCCGGTCTGAAAGTAGCTGATCAGGTACCCGTCGAGCAGCACGTCCTCGCTTTCGCGCCCGGTGACGTCGCAGTGGCGCATCAGCACCACACGATCTTCGGTGAGCGTGCCGGTCTTATCCGTGCACAGGACGTCCATCCCGCCGAAATTCTGGATCGCATGGAGCCGCTTCACGATGACCTTCTTACGGCTCATGGCGATGGCCCCTTTGGAGAGGCAGACGGACACGATCATCGGCAGCATCTCCGGCGTCAGGCCCACGGCCACGGCCATGGCGAAGAAGAATGCCTCTTTCCAGTCGTGCTTTGAAAAGCCGTTAATGAGAAACACCAGCGGCACCATTAGCGCCATGAGTTGGATCATCAGCCAGGTGAAGTGATTGAGGCCCAGGTCGAAGCTGGTTTGCGTCCGCTCCCCGGTGATGGAATCCGCCATGCCGCCGAAGTAGGTGTGAACGCCGGTGGTGATCACAACCGCGGTGGCGCTGCCGCTTTCGACGCTGGTCCCCATGAAACAGATGTTCTTGAGCTCGATCGGAGAGCTGGCTGCGCCGGTGTCCGGATCATGGAATTTTTCCACCGGGAGAGACTCGCCGGTGAGGCTTCCCTGGCTGACGAAAAGATCCTTGGACGCGAGGACCCGCACATCGCCCGGAATCATGTCGCCGGCCGAAAGCTGGATGATATCGCCCGGCACAAGGTCGCGAAGCGGGATTTCCCTTGGCTGGCCGTCGCGGACCACCGTGGA
>JBBIVT010000050.1:25292-31500 GCA_037439565.1 Acidobacteriota bacterium
GTTCTACTCCAAAATCATTCTCGCTGCCTTCTCCGCGATCATGAAGACCGGCGCGTTGGTGTTCCCGCGAACGATCGCGGGCATGATGGACGCGTCGGCGACGCGCAGGCCGGCAATCCCGTGGACTTGCAGCTTCGCGTTGACCACGCTCATGGCATCCCGGCCCATTTTGCACGTACCCACCGGATGATAGAGCGTCTCGGCATAGGCGCGGAGGAACGGCGCAGGATCCTGTTTCGCGAACACGGGCTTGCCGCGATACGCGTCGAACGCCTTTGACTCCAGAAGCTTCCAGGCCTTCTTCAAGCCCTCGCAGGCGGGCGCAAGATCTTCTTCCTGCGACAAGTACGCCGGATCGATCGCCGGAGCCTCCCTGGGATCGGCGGAGCGCAGGTAAATCCGCCCGCGGCTCTTCGGCGTCAGCAGTAGCGCCCCCAGGCTGAAGCCATGTCCGGGCGGATTTTTCATCCCGTGCTCGACGAAGTAGACTGGCGCGAAATGCAGTTGCAGGTCGCACTCGGCCAATTCGGGGCGGGACTTGAGGAACGCCCCCGCCTCCGCGATGTTCGATGTCAGCGGACCCGTTTTCTTAAAAATGTACTGCATCAGGCTGACGACGCCTTCCGCCTTGCTGAGCGAAACCGGCTGCGTGCACTCGTACGACTGGCCGATATTCAAATGGTCCTGCAGATTCCCGCCCACGCCCTCAAGATCGGAGGCCACCGGAATCCCAAGAGCCTCCAATTCCCTGCGCGGTCCGATGCCCGATTGCAGCAGCAACTGAGGCGATCCTACGGCGCCGGCGCACAGAATCACTTCCCTGGCCGCGCGTACAGGTTGCAAGGCGGCGTTCTTCACGAAACACTCAACGCCTACCGCGCGGCTGTCCTCGATCTGCAATCGCGCGACGTGCACGTTGGTCCACACGGTGAGGTTGCCCCGGCCCAGCGCGGGCTTGAGAAACGCAGACGACGAACTGGCCCGCGCACCGTTCATCTGCGTCACCTGGTAAAGTCCCGCGCCTTCCTGGGACGGTCCATTGAAATCGCAGTTCTTCGGGATCCCCTCCGCATTGCACGCATCCAGAAACGCCTGGGTCAACGGATTGACGCAGCGCGGGTCGGAGACGCGCAGAGGACCTCCCGCGCCATGCGCGGCCGAAGCGCCCCTTTGCTGATCCTCGGACGCCTTAAACAGCGGCAGCACATCGTCCCAGCCCCAGCCTTCATTGCCCATATCGCGCCAGGCGTCATAATCGGCCCGCGCGCCGCGAATATAGATCATGGCGTTGGTGGAACTCGATCCGCCCAGCACTTTTCCGCGAGGCCAATACAGGCGGCGGCCGTTCAGATGCTTCTGCGGTTCAGTGGAATAGTCCCAATCCACGTCGCTGTGGAACAATTTGGAGAACGCGGCGGGAATGTGGATCTCACGCTTGCGATCGGCCGGCCCCGCTTCGATCAGCAGAACACTGATGTTGGGCTTTTCGGTCAGGCGCGCCGCCAGCGTGCAACCCGCCGTCCCCGCGCCGATCACGATGTAGTCATACACGTTGTCGCCACCGTGCATTATGGCACAGATCGATCCGCACTCCTCGCGCCATGGCTGTGGACTATGATGATGATTTGGGGGATAACAATCGCAGCGGGATTCGCGCGCGCGTTCTGCTGATCCTGACCTACCTGTTGTCCTTTGGGTGCCTGGTCTGGACGCTGCGCGGCGCGAAGCTCGGGGAGCTGAAGGACGACCTCGCTTCCATGAATTGGTGGTGGCTGGGGATTGCCGTAGTTGCCGACATCGCGGTCTATGGCCTGCAAGCCGTACGCTGGGCGCAAGTGCTGCGGCCAGTGGAGCCGGTGACGTTCCGGCAGTCCTTCAGCGCGATTTACATCGGCCTGTTCGCCAATGAAGTTCTGCCGTTTAAGGCCGGTGAGGTCCTGCGATGTTACCTGGTTTCGCGCTGGAGCAGGAATCTGCCTTTCTCGGTGGCCATTTCCAGCGTCCTCATCGAACGTATTTTCGATGGCATCTGGCTGTGCGTGTGCCTGCTGTCCACGATTCGCCTGGTGGCCCGCCACCATCGCATGCGCTGGCTGATCGACAGTGGCTATGTGTTGGCATTCCTGGTGCTTGGCGGCGCGGCACTTTTGATGCTCGCGGTCTTTCTTCGGCAGAAGACACGGGCCCTGTTCTCCGGGGACGGCTGGCAGCGCCATGTCCGTATCCTGATCGACGATCTGAACCTGATCGGCCATTCGCGCTATCTCTATTTCGCGTTCTTCCTCAGCCTGGCGTATCTGCTGCTGCAGGTACTTCCGATCTACGCGTCGTTTCAGGGTTACGGCTTCGACCTGACGCTGAGCGCCGCGTTCACGCTGATGGTGATCCTGCGCATGGGTAGCGTGGTGCCGCAGGCGCCAGGGAATCTGGGGCTGTTCCAGTTCCTGACAAAGCAAGCGCTGGAGCGGCTGTTCAACGTGGTTCCCGCCGAGGCCGCCCGCTTCTCGCTGGTGCTGTGGGGCACCGTGACGATTCCTCTGCTGGTGGTGGGCTTCATCGCGCTGATGGTGAGCGGATCGAAGCTGTTTGAACTGCACCGGGCAGCCGAGGATCACGCGAGCGAACTGGCGAAGAATCGGACTTAAGGCCCCTGTACAGGCAGGTTTCCCTAAGGAACTGGCGACAGCCCGTTGTCATTCAGAATCTTCTGCGCTTCGGGGCTAGTCATAAAGTTCAGAAACCGCCGCGCGGCTTCGGCCTGAGCGCTCGACTTCAAAATCCCTCCGGTTTGGCGGATCGGCTTGTGCCATTCCGCGGGCAGCAGCGTGCCTCTGCCGATTAATAGCGTCCACGACGTGATCACCGCCTCCACGTTACCGCTTTCGGCGAACTGCAGAGCCTGGCGGACGTTTTCGCCGTAGACGATCTTCGGCTCGACGGCCTTCCAGAGCCCGCGCGTTTCCAATGCCTCCATCGCCGCAACGCCGTAGGGAGCGTGCTGGGGGTTGGGAATCGACAAATGGATCACCGAGGGCTTCTTCAAGTCCTCGAGCGTTTGGACGGAGCCGTTGGGCGACCACAGGGCAAGGCGGCCGATGGCGTAGACCCTCACGTCCGTGACCAATCCGGCAGCGGCCAGGTTCCGCACATACGATTCGTTGGCGGAAAGAAAGACGTCGAATGGCGCGCCATTCTCAATTTGCTGCTTCAACAAACCGCTGGAGCCCAGCGTGAAGCGGATCTTTTCCGGATACGCTTTTTCGAGCTTCGGCGTGATGGGCGCAAGATCGGATGCGGCGGCGATCAGCAATTCGCCCGCGCGCGCCGCCGTGCAGCAGAGCACCAGCGTAGCGAAAAACTTCATCTCAATTCATCGTATACCGACCAGGTTTTTTCGAGTGCTGACTCCCAGGTCGACTGGCGCGCGCGCTCCAGGCCTCGCCTTGTCAAATCCGCGCGCAGCGTTTCGTCCGCGGCGAGCCTCGCCAGGGCGTCGCCGATGCCGCGCGGATCCACCAGCACTGCCGCGTCTCCCGCCACCTCCGGCATAGCGGAACAATTTGAGGTCAATACAGGAACGCCGTGCGCCATGGCTTCCAGAATCGGCATGCCAAAGCCTTCATCGAGCGACGGGAATGCGAAAATCGAGGCGCGGCGGTAAAGCGCATCAAGCCGTTCCGCCGTGACATAGCCCAGCACCTCGATGCGGGCGCGCGCGGAGCTTTCCTCGATCGCCCGCAGTTCTTCAGCCGCGCCGAAACCGTCCGCCGCGCCGGCCAGCGCCAGACGCCAGGAATCGGGGAGAAGCTCAAACGCCTTCACCAGACCGGCGATATTTTTCCTTCGCTGAATGGCGCCCACACACAAGACAAGATCGTCGCGTGCGTGGGACGGCTCGGCCATGCGCACGCCGTGGTGGATCACGCGAAGACGCGCCTTCTCCACGCCCAGAAGACTTTCCACCTGCGACGCGGTGAAGCTGGAAACCGCGATGATCAGATCGCTGCGCTCCGCCGCTCCTCGCGCTTGCTCCGTGAATCGGGCGCGAAATTCGGGCGAGGAGTAGTCTCCTGTCATCACGAACAGGTCGTGAAACGTCGACACCGTGCGGCGGGCTTTCGCATCCACGCGCTGATTCAGGGCGTGAAACAGCTCTGCGGACGGCGCGCCGCGCAATAGACACCGCGATGCGTTGCGGGGAAGAGAATCGTGGAAGGATCGAAACAGCCGGTGCGGCCGGTAGCAGAATTGGAAGTTTTGCCCGGGATGCTTGCGCGCCAGTCCGAACAGGATTTCGCGCGAATACACGCCGACGCCGGAAAGATTCCTGCCAAGGCTGTAGGTCGCATCAAGAGCGATGGTCACTCGTTAGCTATGTTCGCATGGCGAACGCGTTCGGAGCCAGATCCATCGCGGCCTGAGCCAACAGGACTTCCAGGGAGGCCGGATGTTCGGCGGAGAAAATCGCCGACCCAACCAGAATCCTGTGCTGCCCGAGCACGGAACGCACGCGCACCCAGGCTTCCTCGGCCGATTCCAGCCCGGTGTCGAAAATGCTCATGGCAAAACGCGCCGCCTCGATGCGGGCGAGCAGATCGGCTGACCCCAGAAGGCTGCGCAGATGATCCGCTGCTTCTACCAGCGCCAGATCCCGGCGCTGGTCCCCGTGTGCGGCGGCGATTTCCGCCAGATTCTCCGGTTCGGCGAGCAGAACCATCCAACGGCGTCCGAGCCTCTCCGCGAGTTTACGGTCGCGACCCGCGGCGGCAAAGAATCCGGCACGATTCAGCAGACCCGTGAGCGTATCGTGCGTGGAGGCGGCTCGCGCTGCGGTCAACAGGCGGTGGCGCTCGATAGCGTTGCGCATCGCGTGGGCTAGTGGCGCGCAGTCTACCTGCCTTTTCTCCAGAAAATCCTGCGCCCCATCGCGGATGAGCCGCAAACCGAGGGACACCTCCGCCGAGCCGACCAGCAGCACCACCGGTACCTCCGGCGCGGTCTTCTGTGCCCGGCGAAATGTTTCGATGCCCTGGCTATCGGGCAGGTCGAGGTTCAGCAGCAGCACATCCACCGGTTCGCTCGCCAGAATCGCCGCCGACTCGCCCCAGGATCCGGCGTGCGCGATCTCGATCTTCACCCAGTCGTTCCAATAGCGGCCTTCCCCAATTTCCAGCAGAACATCCCGCAGGAAGAGAATATCTTCCGGCTCGGATTCCGTCAGTAATACGCGCATAAGGGCACCGCACCCTAATAGTGCCCCGAACCGTCCAGTTGTCTCCGAATTATTTACCGGGCCAGAGTTCGCGAATCGCCTCGCGATTCACCAGAGCTCTCCAGCGAGCGTCGAACCGGGCGGCAATGTCGGGCCGGGAGGCGAGATGCTTCCCCAACCCGAGCCGGATGTGAGGCTTGCCCGAGGCCTGCTCCTCCTGCGCCAGCCTCTGTTCCACGTCGGCCCAGCGATTGGTCAGGCCGCCAGGGTCGATCAGCACGACGCGGTCGTCCACGATGCCGAAGTTCTTCAGGTGCGCGTCCAGGGAGAACAGCCCCATGCTCCATCCCTTTTGCCGCGCTGCCAGCAGCCGGTTTAGCCACAGCTCGATTTCCTCGAAGCGGCCCGCGTCCGCCAGATCCTGCAATTTCTGATGCAGCGTGGTTTCGACGCGCTCGGTGGCGCAGGAGACTGTGAGCGAACCGGGCCATCCGCCGACGGTCACGCGAATCGACGGAAAGGTGATCTCCTCCGGCACCAGTGACGTTCCGTGCAGATGCTCCCGGGCGAGCCTTTCGCCGCGCGCGCTGCGGAAATGATACTGCCGCCAGACTTCCTTGATGTGCGACGTGAACCAGACGGCTCGCGGAAGAATCACCATGCTGGCCTGCGCCATCATGCGCAGAAATCGAATCTGGCGCGAAGGCTTTTCGAGCAGGCCCCGCCCCATCGATCCCGGCAGCAGCCTCTCGATTTTGCGCAGGAGTTTCCAGATACCGATCAGTGCGACGATTTCATAGGGCGTGCGCTCGCGCTTCACCACCCAGTGCGGCGACGCGTAGACAATCTTTCCGATGCCTTCGCCGAGGCGGATCAGCTTGCCTTCAGTCAACTCCACCGGCGCATGCGGCAGGACCTGCGTTTCACGAGCGATCTGGCGGGCAGCGGAGGCCATGGGCACCTACCAAAAGCCTATCGCGGGAAGGGGTCGAGTGG
>JBBIVT010000051.1:0-19505 GCA_037439565.1 Acidobacteriota bacterium
CTGGCGATTGAGCATCGCGGCTCGTCCATTTCCGATTACGTGGACGCGGACGGCAATCGCGGCGATTTCCAGGCCCTGCACCGCGTCTACGGACGCGAAGGCCAGCCTTGCGTTACCTGCGGCACGCCGGTCAGGAAGGCCGTCGTAGCGAGCCGTGGGACACATTACTGTCCGGTTTGTCAGCGGCGTTAGCGGCTCCGGAGCGGAGGATTTCGTCGGCCACTTCGACCACGGCCTTCATGGCCTTCACGTCATGCACACGGACCATGTGTGCGCCGTTCAGGATCGCCGCGGTCACGGCGGCGGCGGTGGCGAATTCGGTGGAATCGGCCGATTCCCTGGCCAGAAAATGCTTGCGCGAAGGGCCTACCAGCACGGGATATTCCAGGCGCGCCAGTTCGCCCAACTGCGCCAGAATTTCCGCGTTCTGCTCGCGGCGCTTGCCGAAACCGAGGCCCGGGTCCACCACGATGCGCTTGCGGTCGAGGCCGGCGAGCGTGGCCCGGTGCGCGGAAGCCTCCAGTTCAGATCGAATCGTGCGGATCAGATCCTTCAGGGGCGGCAGCTTGGCCCAGGTATCCGGCGTGCCGCGCATGTGATTCAGGATGAGCCCGGCGTTGGCGTTGGAGACTTTGCGGGCAAGTTCGGCATCGAAGGTGAGGCCGCTGGGGTCGTTAATGACGTCTACTCCCAAGTCGAGCGCTTTTTCGGCCACGACGGCTTTGTAGGTATCCACCGAAATCGGGATCATCAGCTTGCCCTTCAGCCGTTTGAGGACCGGAACCAGGCGGCGCAGCTCCTCGGCTTCGGAAATGCGGACGGAGCCGGGACGCGTGGATTCCGCGCCAACGTCGAGGATGTCCGCGCCGAGCTCTTCCAGTTCAATGGCGCGGGCAAAGGCACGGTCGGGATCCTGATAGGCGCCTCCGTCGGAGAAAGAGTCCGGGGTGACGTTAAGGACGCCGAGGACGAGGGTGCGATCGCCCAGTTGGAGGGTGCGGTCGCGGAGTTTCCATTCGAATCGCTTGCGGATCACTATTTTTAGGTTAGCAGGCGCAGTCGTGTGAAAATTAAGATTGATGTTGTTCTACAGCCCAACGCTGGCGATCATTTTCATCGTCATTGAGCTTATTCTAGGAGGCGGCATCGGCATCGTCGCCGTGGTGGTTGCGTACAGGTCGAGGATCAACCGCGCGCTGCTCGCACGCGCTGCCCTTTTAGGCGGCGTGGTTTTCCTTGTTGTCATGGCGATGAGCGGATGGGCTGGTTCGCATGCAGCGTTTTACAACGGCAAGCGGATGGATGTCGCACCTTGGGGTGAAAACCTCTGGCTGCGCAACAGGCTTGCGGACTATGGGGGCGTGATTGGCATCGTGGGAAGCGCTTCGGCGGGCCTCCTCGCCGGAGCGTCCTCAACAAAACGAAAAAGGGTTTAAATGGTCGAAACAATTGAGTGGACAGATGCGGGCGTGGTGATGATCGATCAGACGCGCCTGCCGAGGGAACAGGTGTTCGTGACGTGCCGCAACTATGTGGAAGTGGCGGTGGCGATCCGGTCTATGGTGATTCGCGGGGCTCCGGCGATTGGCGTGGCGGCGGCGATGGGAGTCGCGCTGGGCGTACAGGAAGACGCGGATTTCGATCGCGTGTGCGAGACGCTGGCCAGCACCAGGCCGACGGCGGTGAATCTTTTTTGGGCGATTGAGCGGATGCGCGTGCTTTATGCCTCTCTGAAAGCTGCATCGCGCGGCGAGCGCGTAAATAAAATGATCGAGGAGGCGAAGAAGATCCGCGAGGACGACATCGCGATCTGCCGGGCGATGGGGAAGCATGGTGCGCCCCTGGTGCCGGACGGAAAAACGGTGCTGACGCACTGCAATGCGGGAGCCTTGGCGACCGCAGGCTACGGCACAGCGCTCGGCGTGATTCGCGCGGCGGCGGAGTCAGGCAAAAAGATCGACGTCTTTGCCGACGAGACGCGTCCGTTTCTGCAGGGCGCCCGGCTCACGGCGTGGGAATTGCAGCAGGACGGCATCAAAACCACGTTGATCACCGATAACATGGCGGGGCATTTCCTGCGCTCCGGAAGAATTGGCTGCGTGGTGGTGGGAGCGGACAGGATCGCGTCCAATGGCGATGTGGCGAACAAAATCGGCACCTATTCGGTGGCGGTGCTGGCCAAAGAGAATAACGTTCCGTTTTACGTGGCCGCCCCCGTATCGACTTTTGATTTGACGCTCAAGTCCGGCGATGAGATTCCGATTGAACAAAGGGCCGCGGAAGAGGTGACGCACGTGTTCGGCGTGCCGGTTGCACCGGAAAACATCGGCGTGGAGAATCCGGCGTTTGACGTGACGCCGGCGCGGTATGTGTCGGCCATCATCACCGAGCGCGGCGTGGCCCGAGCGCCCTACGAAGAGTCCCTAAAGCGGCTGGCGGAGTCCAAGTGAGGCTCTTTTTCTTCTTCGCGGCGCTGGCCAGCGCGGCGACGCCCGAGTATACATACAAGATCGTGCATATCTATCCGCACGACCCGGCCTCCTTCACCGAAGGACTGGAGTTTCGCAACGGATTTCTTTACGAGAGCACCGGCGAAGAGGGCCATTCCGTGGTCAGGAAGATCAAGGTGGAAACCGGCGAGGTGGTGCAGGAGATTAAGCTCGCGGCGCACCTGTTCGGCGAAGGGATTACGATTCTGAACAACCAGATCGTGCAGCTGACGTACCGGACGCAGCTGGGATTCGTCTACGATCTGGCGACGATGAAGCAAAAGCGCACGTTTATTTACAAGGGAGAAGGATGGGCGCTGACCAACGACGGCAAACAGATTTATATGAGCGACGGCTCGGCACAGATTCGCGTGTGGGACGGCGCAACGCTTCAGGAAAAGAAGCGCATCACAGTGCATGACGGCGAAGGGCCGATTGAGCGCGTGAACGAGCTCGAGTGGGTCGGCGGCGAGATTTATTCGAACGTCTGGCAGACGGACAAGATGCTGCGGATCTCACCGGTCGACGGCCGGGTGCTGGGCAAGGTGAATTTATCGGGTTTGCTGACGCCGGAAGATCGGCGGGGGCGCGTCGACGTGCTGAACGGCATCGCCTACGATGCCGCGCGCCGCAGGCTGTTCGTCACCGGGAAATGGTGGCCGAAGCTGTTTGAGATCCAGATTGTGCCGAAGGCGCGGTAGGCGTTGTTTGACAATGCGCGGGCGGACGGCGGAAAGTTAGAAAAGAATGAAAATTGCAATTTCACTCGCCACGGTTGTTTTTATGAGCGCCTGCTCGCAAGCTCCGATGGCCTCAGCTCCTGAAAAAGCCCCTGAAAAGACCACGGAAGCACCCGCCGGACAGGCGGCCAGTCAGGCCCCGCCTCCGGCGGCGAAACCCTCCGGCAGGAGGGCGCCGAGCTTCGCGCTGCCCGATTCGCGGCTGCAGTCGCACGATATTCTGGATGCACGCGGCCACTGGTTGCTGCTCGACTTCATGAAGACGGATTGCCCGCACTGCAAGGAATTGTCGAAGAAGCTGGAAGGGATCAAGTCGAAATACGGAGACAAGGTGGACGTCTGGTCGATCGTGATCGCGCCGCCGGAGAACCAGAACACGGTGGCGGCGTACATCAATGAAACGAAGTCGACGTCGGCGTTCCTGTTCGATCAGGGGCAGGTGGCCGTGGCATATTTCCGCGCGACGCCGCAAAACCCCACCTTCGACACGCCGCATCTGTTCGTGATCGATCCGAATGGGTATATCGCGCGCGAGTGGAACCAGTCCGGCGTGGAATCGGCGGAGTTCAGCTCCATCCTCGATCAGGTGTTGAACCAGAAGTAGAGGTGGTCCCCATGCGGTGCTGGTTGCTTCTGGCTGCCGGCTTGTTGGCCGCGTCCAATGTCGACGAACTGCACCGGGCTGCGCGCGCCGGCGACTTGAAGCAGGTGCAGGCCCTGATCGCTGCCGGCACACCGGTGAACGCACGCGATTCCCTTGGCGGCACGGCTCTGCATGACGCGGCGTGGGCGGGCGAAATTCCGGTCGTGGAGTTTCTAATCCGCGCCGGGGCGGACGTGAACGCCAAGCACGCAGAGGGACAATCGACGCCGCTCGATTATGCCGTTCTGATGGACCGCACGGAAGTAGTGGAGATTCTGCTGGCGCACGGGGCGCGGATTACCGGGACCACTCTGCCTCTGGCGGCAAAGCAAGGAGAAACGCGCATCGCGGAGTTGCTGATCGGGCACGGCGCGGATGTAAATGCGCGCGACGGCGGCGGATCCGCGCCCATCGACGAGGCGGCGGCGCGCGGCGCAACGGAGATGGTACGGCTGCTGATCTCCAAGGGAGCCGATGCGGCCGGTGCAAATCCGAAGACCGGAGCGACGCCTCTACACGAGGCAGCGGCCAAGGGGCAAACCGATACGGTCAGGCTGCTGCTGGACGCCGGGGCGAAGATCGATGCGCGAGACAAAGATGGCGCCACCGCGTTGGACGGCGCGGTGCGGAACCGGCAGATTGCTGCGATGGATCTTCTGATGAAAAAAGGCGCGGCGATCAACCGGACTCGCGTGCTTCGCGACGCGGTGATGCGCGGGCAGGCGGATGTCGCGGCGCTACTGCTCGACGGCATGGAGCCGTTTGGCGCGACCACGCTGCTGCACGACGCGGCGCTCAAAGGGCACCCGCGGATCGTCGAGTTGTTGATCGCGCACAAAGCGGACGTGAATGCGCGTAATGCGGAGGGAGCTACCGCGCTGCACGACGCGGCGCTGGCGGGAAATGCCGATTGCGCGGAGGCGCTTCTCGATCATGGCGCGGAAATCGACGCTCGCGACCAGAGCGGGCAGACGCCTCTGCATCGGGCCGCATCCTATGGCCGGGACGATGTTGTGGAACTGCTCGTCGCGCGGGGAGCCGGCAAGGAAATTAAGGATAAAAATGGGAAAACAGCGCTGGATCTGGCGATCGCAAACGGGCAGGGCGACGCCGCCGCGGTACTAAAGAGAACCCCTTAGTCTGCCGATAAACGTCAGAGTGCAGACTGCACAAATCTCACCCGAACTGGCCGATGCCGCAGATGTATTAAGCGACCAGTTACGGGTCCACCTCCATCGTCTGGCCGTGCTGCTGGAGCCGCATACCGACAAAATCGACCGTAAATTCCTCAACCGGTTGCGCGGGTTGGAATTCGAGCCGCGGCAGCGTCAGGCGCTGGCGGCGATCACGCCGGGCGCGGCCGCGCGGATTCTATCGCGAGGCCAGCCGCCGTTGAAATTCATCGAGCAGGTGGAGTACAGCGGGCGAAGACTGGCCAAGTTGAACCTGCCGCCCAGCGCGATTCTGGAAGCGCTAGAGGAGTACGACAAAATCCTCTCTCCGGTGCTGGAAACGTTGAATCCGGATGAAAACTCCAACTTTCAGTGGGTCCGTGAGCAGCTTCATTTTTGCGTGATTCTGACGCTGAACAACGCCTACTATCAGGTACGCGAGGCGGAGACGCAGGCGTTCTACGAGCTGTTTCGCGTGGAATTGGAATCGCGCAATCTGGACGAATTGCTACGTCGATTCCTGGAATCCCTGGTACATGTGTGCCGCGCCGACGCCGGCCGGCTTTATCTGCTGGACGACGAGTCAACGGCGTGGGTGTTAAAGGCGAGCACACCCAGCGCGACCGAGCTCTCCGTCCCGAATCGCCCCGGCCTGATCAAGAAATTGTCGAATCCGCGGCATCTGACGGGCGATACGCTGGCGTCGGAGGTTTTGCTCGACGAGACGTGGCACGAGCGTTTTGGTTCTTGCTGGTCGATTCCGCTCGCGGCGGATGGCCGAACGGCAGGGGTGATGCAGTTCGGCTTCACAAAAACCTATGAATGGCTTCCACGCGAGCAGGAACTCTTAGCCGCGGCCGCCGAGCGCTGCCTGATGGCGGCGGAAAAGGCCCGGCTGATGGAGGATCTGGCGCAGCGGGAAGAGCAGGTCCGGCGACTCGCCGAACATATGCTGCACGTAGAGGAAATGGAGCGCCGGCGCATCTCGCGCGAGCTTCACGATGAAGCCGGACAGAGCCTTCTGTGCATCCGTTTACAGATGGAATTGATCGAGCAGGCGCTTCCGGAAAGTGAAGGCGAATGGCGGGGAAAACTGCGCGAGGCTCGTGACCTGACCGAGCGGACGATTTTGGAAATGCGCCGTTTAATTGCGGCGCTCAGCCCGGCGGTTTTGGAACAGCTGGGCCTTGGAGCGGCTCTGCGGCAACTGGTGAACCGGTTTCAGCGCCTGCATCCGTGCCGCGTGAAGCTTCAATTATCCAAAATGGGGGCGCTGCCACAGCAACTGGAGATTATCTCCTACCGTCTGGTGCAGGAATGCTTTAACAACATCGGCAAACACTCGTCAGCCACCCATGTAAACATTTCCCTGGCAACCGCCGATGGTAAATTGCGGCTGGTTGTGGAGGACAACGGCGTGGGCTTCAACGTGCCGGAAGCATTGGCCAAGCGGGATTCCTTCGGTTTATCCGGCATGCGGGAGCGGGTGGCCCTGCTGGGCGGTGAATTTTACGTAGAAAGCCGGATGGAAGGCGTAAAGAGGGGTACAAAGATTTCCATAGAACTGCCGATAGCAAAATAAGGGCAAATCCCAAGTACGACTCAGCCCAAAAAGTTTTAGGCGGGAAAAGTCAGGCAAACGATTATGGCGAAAACTCGAATCATGCTCGCAGACGATCACACCTTGTTCCGTCAGGGTATCCGAACGCTCATTTCGGCCGAGACCGATATGGAAGTGGTGGGCGAAGCCTCCAATGGCGGCGATGCCGTCGACAAAGCCAACGAAGTGCGTCCGGACGTGGTGCTGATGGACATCGGCATGCCTGGCCTGAGCAGCTTCGAAGCGACGCGGCAGATCAAGAAGAACCGTCCCGAAACCAAGGTCCTGTTCCTCACCATGTACGACGACGAAGACTATCTCGTCGAGGGCATGGAGGTCGGCGCCAGCGGTTATGTACTGAAGGACAGTCCGAGCCAGCAACTGGTGGCCGCCGTGCGCGACGTGTGCCGCGGAGGCAGCTATCTGAGCCCGCGCATGTTGTCGCAACTGGTGGACGATTTCCGCAGCCGCATCAAGAGCGCGAACCGGCTGCCGCGCTTCGCCACTTTGACCACGCGCGAGCGCGAAGTGCTGAAAATGCTGGCCGAAGGCAACTCGGTGAAGGAAATCGCCTGCGATTTGAACCTCAGCGTGAAGACCGTGGAAGCACATAAGTTCAACCTGATGCGCAAGCTGGACATCCATAACAAGGCGCAACTGGTGCAGTACGCCATCCAGAAGAAGATCATCAAGATCCCGAACCTGGTTTAAGTTTCGATAGAGTGGTCTGTTGGCGAACGCGTCCAACAGACCCCGCATCGTTCTGCTCGTCGGACTGCCCGGGTCCGGCAAATCGACCTGGGTTTCCGGAAAGAGCGGCGTTCTTTCGAGCGACTCCCTGCGCGAGTTGCTTTCCGACGATCCTGACAACCAGACCATCCATCCCCTGGTTTTCCGCGTCCTGCGGAGTTTGCTCAAGCATCGCCTGGAATTGAAGCGCCCGGTAACCTACATCGACGCCACCAATCTCACGCCCCGCGAACGCAGCCCCTACTTTAAGATTGCCGTGGAATCCGGCGCAACGATCGAAGCTGTGTTCTTCGATGTTCCGCCACAAGAGTGCATCCGGAGGAACCGGCTGCGTGGCCGCGTTGTTCCCGATGAAGTGATCTTAAGCATGGCCAAAAGAATGGTCGCGCCCGCCGCCGGTGAGGGATTTTCCAGGATCACCACGGTCCCCCAGGACCGGGATACAGCAGCAGAATGATAGAATCGGTTCGCCGGGAGGCAAATCTTATGGTTCATGCTGTTGCCGGGCTTCGAAGGCGGGATTTCCTGCGCGCCGGGCCGCTGGCGGCGCTCGGCTTGAGCTACGCTTCCGCGTCCCCGGCAGCGTCCTCCGCCGCGGCCAGTTGTATCTTTTTGATGCTGGTGGGCGGACCTTCGCAGCTCGACACGTTCGACATGAAGCCGGATGCGCCAGCGGAGATTCGCGGGCCTTTCCGTCCGATCCGCACCAATGTTCCCGGCATGGAGATTTCCGAGATCTTTCCGCGCACGGCGCGCCATGCCGACAAGTTTTCCCTCATCCGCGGGATGCATCATGAGGCCGCTCCGGTGCATGACACGGGCCATCAACTGATGCAGACGGGACGACTGTTCGAAAACGGCAGGGAGCATCCACATCTCGGCTCGGTGGTTTCAAAGCTCATCGGATCGCCGCACGCGCTGTTGCCCGGACCGATAGGAAATACTGGGGGAAACATGCCTCACGGTCAGTCGGCGGGTTTCTTAGGGCGCGAGTTCGATCCCGTAACGCCTTCTGTCGATCTTTCGGGCGAGCCGGAGAAGCTCCGCGAAAAATACGGCCTGAACCACTTTGGGCAAAGCTGCCTGGCGGCGCGGAAGCTGGTGGAAACCGGCACGCGCTTTGTCACGGTGAATATGTTTGAGACGGTGTTCGACCAACTGACGTGGGATATCCACGGATCGAAGCCGTTCAGCCCGATCGATTGCTACCGGGACGTTGTTGGGCCGATGTTCGATATGGCGTATTCGTCGCTGCTCGAGGATTTGCACGATCGCGGGCTGCTCTCCTCGACCATGGTTGTCGCCACGGGCGAGTTCGGACGAACGCCGAAGATCAATCCGGCCGGCGGACGCGATCACTGGCCGCAGTGCTGGACCATGCTGATGGGCGGAGGGCCTCTGAAGCGCGGCACGGTCGTCGGATCGTCCGACAGGTTCGCCGCCGAGCCCAGGGATCGCGCGGTCACCCCCGCGGAGATCGCCGCGACGATTTATCAAGGCATGGGTATTCAGCCGCCTTCGGACCTGCTTCCCGGCGCGGCCCCCGTGCGGGAGCTTTTTCTCTAATCATGATCCGTATCGCGAATGGACAAGGATTTTGGGGCGATTCGCTGGAAGCGCCCGTCGAGCAGGTGCGCCGCGGCCCCATCGATTATCTGACGCTCGATTATCTGGCCGAAGTGACCATGTCGATCCTGCAGAAGCAGCGGTCGCGCGATCCGAAAACGGGATATGCGCGCGACTTCGTCGAGATGACCGCCCGCGTGCTGCCCGATTTGAAGGAGCGCCGCATCCGCGTGATCGCCAACGCGGGCGGCGTGAATCCGACTGCGTGCAAGGACGCGGTGCTCGAGGCAGCCCGGCGCCAGGGAATCTCCATCGCTACCGCCACCGTTTCCGGCGACGACATTATGGAGCGGCTCGATTCCTTCATCGCGCGCGGTATCGAGTTGAAAAACATGGAGACGGACGAGCCGCTCGCTGCGATTCGCGCGAACGTACAGAGCGCCAACGTCTATTTCGGGGCGTGGCCGATTGCCGAGGCCCTGAGCAAGGGCGCGGAAATCGTCATCACCGGACGCGTCACTGATACGGGGCTGGCGCTCGCGCCGATGATTCACGAATTTCAGTGGAGACCGGGCGATTGGGACCGGCTCGCTGCGGGGACCATCGCCGGACACGTCATTGAGTGCGGCGCGCAATCGACGGGAGGGAACTGCCAGGTGGATTGGGAAACGATTCCGCGCCTGGATGACGTCGGCTATCCCATCGTCGAAGCGGAGCCGGATGGCTCCTTCTGCCTGACCAAGCACGCGGGCACGGGCGGACGCATTACGGTCGCGTCGGCGAAAGAGCAGCTTCTGTACGAAATGGGCGATCCGAAGGAATACATCACGCCGGATTGCATTGCCGACTTCACAACGATCCGCCTGGAGCAAGCCGGGCCGGACCGGGTGCGGTTTTCGGGCATCCGCGGCCGCGCGGAGACGCCGTTTTACAAGGTTTCGATCAGTTACTCGGCGGGGTTCAAGGCAATCGGCTCCATGGTGTACGCCTGGCCGGACGCGTATGCGAAGGCGCGGGCGGCGGACAAAATTTTGCGCGCTCGTCTCGACCGCCTGGGCCTGCGCTTTGACGCCATTCACACCGAATTTCTGGGCGCGAACGCCTGCCACGGCATCGCTTCCGCCGAGCCATCGCCGGAGATCGCGGCGCAACTGGCCGAGGTCGTGATGCGGATCGGCGTGCGGAGTGAAAATCGCGCAGCGGTAGAGCGATTCACGAAAGAAATCGCGCCGCTGGCGCTGAACGGTCCGCCGGTGGTGGCCGGGCTGGGCGCGGGACGGCCGCGAGTCGAGGAGATTGTCGCGTATTGGCCCGCCTTGATTCCCAAGACCGCGGTAGCGCCGGAGGTGACCTTATGGCCAAGCGAAAGTTAATCGAACTGGCGCATGCGCGCTCCGGCGACAAAGGCGACACAGCCAACGTCGGCATCATCGCGCGCAAGCCGGAGTATTATCCGATTCTGGCACGGGAAGTGACCGCGGAGCGCGTGAAACAGCACTTTGCCGGCGTCTGCCTCGGCAACGTGGAGCGTTTTGAGCTGCCGAATCTGGGCGCTCTCAATTTTCTGCTGCACGAAAGCCTGGATGGCGGCGGCACACTGTCGCTGAAGGCCGATCCCCAGGGGAAGACGTATAGCTCGGCATTGCTGCGGATGGAGATCGATGCCGATTCTCTATAAAGTCGAAGCTGCGGTTGCGCGCATCACGCTGAACCGGCCGGACAAGCGCAACGCGCTGAATGACGAATTGATCGACGTGCTGAAGGATACACTCGCGCTGGCCGCCGGGGACGAGCAGGTTCGCGTGGTGCTGATCGCGGGCGCGGGCCAAGACTTCTGCGCCGGAGCGGATCTGGACGCGCTGGATCGGACGGCGGAGGACGGCGCGCTACATCATCTGGAGGCGGCGCACGACCTGGCCAATTTGTTTCTGGCGATCCGCCATCATCCCAAGCCGGTGATCGCCGCGGTAAACGGGCGCGCGCTGGCAGGTGGCTGCGGGCTGGCGACGGCGTGCGACGTGGTTCTGGCCGCCGAGTCCGCGCAGTTCGGCTACCCGGAAGTGAAAATCGGATTCATCCCGGCGATGGTGATGGCGATTCTGCGGCGTTCGGTGGGCGAAAAGAGAGCCTTCGATCTTCTCGCCTCCGGCGAGCCGATCTGCGCGGCGGAAGCGGAGCGGATCGGCCTGATCACGCGCGCCATTCCGCGCGACGCGTTTGAGGCTGAGGTGGAAAAATACGCCAACGCCCTGGCCGCCAAGCCCGCGTCCGCCCTCGCCCTGACGAAGAGCCTGCTGTATCACATCGATGGGATGACGTTCGACGCGGCAATTGAGGCCGGCGCGCGCGCCAACGCACTGGCCCGCATGACGGACGCAGCCAGGCAGGGGATCGAGCGGTTCGCACGGAAGAAGTGATGCGCCTTTGTTCGCTGCTCGCCGCGATTTGCCTGCCGATGCTCGCGCAGACGGTGCAGCAGTTGGAATCGACGGCGCGGGAGCGGATGGCCGCGCGCGACCCCAATGGCGCGCTGGCCGCGTATGAGAAGCTTGCCGCGCTGGTCCCGCAGTCGGCGGGGTATCAGGACCAGATCGGGTTCATTTTAGCGGCGACGAACCGGCCGGCCGAGGCGATCCCGCATTTCGTCCGCGCCACGGGGCTGGATCCCCAAATGGCGCAGGCGTGGTTTCACCTGGGCGTCGCGTATTGGCTCGGCAAACAGACCGGGCCGGCGATCCAGGCCCTGCAGCGCGCCGCAACGCTGGCGCCGGATCGCGGCGAGTATCGTTACCGGCTGGGCTCGGCCTATGCGCAGACAGGCCGCTATCGCGAGGCCATCCCGGAGCTGGTTCGCGCGGCGAGAACCAACGGCGAGGCATGGGCTCCGCTGGGCGATTGCTACCAGCAGCTTCGCCGTTACAAGGACGCCCGCGATGCCTACCGCCAGGCGCTGCAGGCCGATCCAAAGAACGATGTCGCCCGAAACGGATACGGCAACGCACTGGTGCGCTCAGGAGATCCGGCGGCGGGCATGAAGGAATTTCAGGCGATCCTGGCGCATGATCCGGGGAATGTATCGGTACGCGTGAACGCCGGTTTCGCCTATATCGCCTTGGGCGATTACCAGGCCGCGGTCCGTTACCTGGCCGCGCTGGTGAAGGAGCATCCGGAAAATGCGGGCGCGCATTATGACCTGGGTATTGCCTACAAGCAAACCGACGATCTGCCGCACGCCGTGGAGCAATTTGAAAAAGCCGTGGCGTTGGAGCCGGCGCTCGCCGAGGCGCACTATAGCCTGGCGCTGACGCAGATCGACGCCGGGCAGATGGATAAGGCCATCGGCGAGCTGCGCGCGGCCGTCGCGCAGAGGCCGGATTACAACGACGCCTGGTACATTCTGGGGACCACGCTGAAGCAGCAGGGCGATACCGAGGGCGCGATCGAGGCGCTGCGGCGATCGGTGGCGCTCGACGGGCTGAATGCAGCGGCGTGGAATAATTTGGGGCTGCTGCTGAAACGCAAGGGCGACGCCGATGGAGCCGCGAAGGCCTTCGCGAAGGCGGCAGAGATTCGCAAGGCAGAGGATTTGGAAAAACAGAAAAAGCTGAAGCAAGTCCCGTGAGTTGAGCGACACGGCACAGAATAATCCGTGGCCCTTGCGCTCAAATCCGGCGGTTGAAATGCTCTACTACGGCCACAGATGGCCGCTGCCGCTAAGCCCGCACCCGTTTCCACGCCAAAGAATGTACGTGGGGTTGCTCCGAAGACCCAAGCCCTCGCATCGAAACGGAAATTATCCCCTTTTGGAAACCTAAGTGAAATCGGCGTACCTTTGGCGGTGCTTGGCATTGTAATGGCGATGATCACGCCGATGCCGTCGTTTCTGCTGGACATCCTCATCAGCACAAACATAACGGTGGCGGTGATTGTCCTCTTAGTCTCGATGTATATCACCAAGCCAGTGGAGTTCAGTGTCTTCCCAACCGCTTTGTTACTGCTAACTCTGTTTCGTCTCGCACTAAATATTTCCTCGACTCGTCTGATTTTGATTCACGGCAACGAAGGGACGCGCGCGGCGGGTCAGGTGATTGAGGCATTTGGCAACTTCGTGGTGGGCGGCAACTACATCATCGGCATCGTGATCTTCCTGGTGATGATCGCGATTCAGTACGTGGTGATCAACCACGGCGCGGTGCGCATTTCCGAGGTCACCGCGCGCTTCACCCTGGACGCGATGCCGGGCAAGCAGATGTCGATCGACTCGGACCTGAACGCCGGCCTGATCGACGAGCACGAGGCGCGGGCTCGCCGGAAAAATCTGGCGGCGGAAGCCGAGTTCTACGGCGCGATGGACGGCGCCTCGCGCTTCACCCAGCGCGACGCGGTAGCCAGCATCCTCATCACGACGATCAATATCGTCGCCGGATTCCTGATCGGCGTTTTCCAGCACGGCATGGATCTGAAGCGCGCGCTGGCGACGTATACCGTGCTCACGATCGGAGACGGGCTGGTCACCGTGATCCCGGCGCTCATGGTATCCGTTTCCGGGGGCATGATCGTGACGCGCGCCAGCTCCGACAACATGCTTGGTTCGGAAATGAAGAAGCAGGTGTTCAGTAATCCTCAGCCGCTGATGCTATCCGGAGGAGTGCTGGTGGCGCTGGCCGCGTTTCCGGGCCTGCCGACGCTGCCGTTTCTCCTGCTCGGCTCCGGCGTAGGTTTGGCCGGGTGGCGGATGAACCAAAAGAAGATGCGGGAAGAGGATTCGATGCCCGAGCCCGCGCCGAACGCTGCCGGCACGAATAAGGACACCCTCGAAACGCTGCTCAAAGTCGAACCGCTGGCGCTGGAGGTCGGCCTGGGCCTGGTAAGGCTGGTGGAGGGCGCGCAGAACTCGCCTTTGCTGCGGCGCATCGCGGGCATCCGCCGCCAGATGGTAACGGACCTGGGTTTCATGGTGCCTCCGGTGCGCGTCACCGACAATCTGCAATTGAAATCGGGCGAATACGTGGTGTATCTGAAAGGCGCGGAACTGGCTCGTTTCGAGATGATGCAGAACTGCGACCTGGCGATTCATCCCGGAGGTGCCGCGCCGCCGCTCGATGGCATCCCGGCGAAGGAGCCGGCGTTCGGTATTCAGGCGTTGTGGATCCCCTCGGAGAAAGCTGACTACGCAAGATCGCAGGGATACACCGTAGTAGATGCGGTCAGCGTCGTGGGTACGCATTTGGCGGAGCTGATCCGTAGCCATGCGCACGAATTGCTCTCGCGTCAGGACGCCAAGAATATTCTGGATCGCGTGACCGAAGAGAATCCCAAAGTCGTGGAGGATCTGGTTCCGAAGTTGCTTCCGCTGGCGACCGTGCAGAAGGTCTTGCAGAACTTGCTGCGGGAAAGGGTTTCGATACGGGATGCAGTGACCATTCTCGAATCCATGGGCGAAGCGGCGGCGATGACCAAGAACCCGATTCTACTGACGGAGTACGCCCGGCAGTCGGTCCGCCGGATGTTGGTGAAGCCTTATTTGAACGCGACGGGCGATCTTCCAGCCTTCTTCGTCGATTCGCAGATGGAGCAGACGATCGAACGGGCGATCGAATACGGGGAACAGTCCAGCCACTTGAACCTGCCGCCGCAGAAGATCCGCGAGATGCTCGACAAGGTGACGCGCGCGGTGGGCGCGGGAGATTCGCCGCTGGCGGTGATCACCAGTTCGGCGGCGCGGTTCTATCTGCGCCAGATGATCGAGGGTCAGCTACCGAATGTATCGGTGCTCTCGCATAACGAGGTTCCCGCAGGCGTGCGCGTTGTGTCCATGGGGTTAATTCAGTGAGTAAAGAGCCATGAGATTGAAGAGTTACTTTTCGGGGACGGTGGAGGCCGCAGTGGAGCTGGCCCACCGGGAACTGGGCGAGGACGCCTTGTTGATCAACGCCCGTCCGTCGACGCCGGAAACCAGGAGTCTGGGCGCGTATGAGGTCGTGTTCGGGGTGCCTCCAAAGACGGAGGCAGAGGCGAAGCCGGAAAGCGCGACTTCGATGGCCAACGCTCCGGCGCGCTCGCTGGCTACGGAGGCGCTGGCGCAGGACATTCTCCAATTGAAGCGTGAGATGGAGCGAATGACGAAGCTTCTGCGGGAAGGGAGGGTGCCCATGCCGCGCTTGAAGTCTCCGGGCGGCGATCTGGTGCAGGCGCTGGTGGAAAACGAGCTCGATCCGGAGTTGGCGCGCCAGGTCGCCGAAGGCGCATCACTGGAAGATCTGTTCGAGGTCGACGCGGCGCCGGGCCGAGTGATGGCCCTGGTGGGCCCGCCGGGCGCGGGGAAAACCACCACTCTGGTAAAGCTGGCCGCGCGCTTTGGACTGACGGCGCGAAAGCCCACATTTATCCTGTCGGCCGACGTCTACCGCATTGCGGCGGCCGAACAGCTCGGGTCCCTGGCAGCGATTCTGGGGATCGGGTTCGGGGCAGTGGAGACCCCGCTGGCGCTGGGGCAGGCGATCGAGGAGCATCGCGGCAAGGAGCACATTTTCATCGACACCCCGGGGCTGAGCGCGGCCGAAATGGCCGACGGGGAGGATCTGGCGCGGCTGATCGCGGCGCATCCGGAGATGGACACTCACCTGGTACTTCCGGCATCGATGAAGCCGGCCGATCTGGCGCGGGTGATCGATCACTATGAAGTCTTCCGCCCGAAGAAACTTCTCTTTACCCGCATTGACGAGACGGCGCGCTACGGAGCGTTGATCAGTGAGGCCTCGCGGCGGCGTCTGCCCATTTCCTTTCTCAGCACGGGCCAGCAAATCCCGGATGATCTGGAACCGGCCACCAAGGAATTCCTTGCCGGGCGGGTTCGCGAGGAAACGCCGCAACTTTGCCGCGCGATTGGAGCAACCGCATGAAGCAAGCCACCAAACAGGAACACAGCGCCGCAAATCCCTATGCCGCCCAGGCGTACGATGCGAGGGGCTGCCCGGCCGAGGAGCGGGAACAGCTGATTCTGGACCATTTGCCTCAGGTCCGCCTGATCGCGCGGCGCATCCACGACCGCCTGCCGGAAAGTGTCAGCCTCGACGATCTGGTTTCGACAGGGATCGTCGGGCTGATTTCGGCGATCGACCGTTTCGATTCCTCCCATAACGTCAAGTTAAAGACATACGCGGAGTACAAAATCCGGGGCGCCATTCTGGACAGCCTCCGCGGCCTGGACTGGGCGCCCCGGCAACAGCGCAAGCGCTCGAAGCAGATTGAGGCGGCCATTTCACGCGCCGAGCAGAAGCTGCACCGTACGCCGACCGAGGAGGAGATTGCGGCCCAACTCGGCCTGTCGATTGAGGAATATCACGAGTGGCTGGTGGAGGTGCGAGGCCTGAACCTGGGGAGCCTGGAGAGCGCGGCGCCGGAAGACGACAACAATGGGCGCGACCTGTTGAAATACATCTCCGGCGACGAAGAGTCGTGGCCATCCCGTCTGCTGGAGCGCAGCGAACTGCAGAAGCTGCTGTCCGAGGCGATCGCCAGGATGCCGGACATCGAAAAGACCGTGCTCAGCCTGTATTATCACGAGGAGCTGACGCTGCGCGAAATCTCCAAAATCGTGCGCCTGCACGAATCCCGTATTTCACAGCTCAAATCGCAGGCCATCCTGCGCCTGCGGGCGTATATGGAAAAGCGCTGGCCCAGCACCCGCGGTATTTAGAGAAGACGATCCATGAGCACCATTGCAGAGATTCGCCACGGGTTGTTTGAGGAATTTTCCGCGCGGCTGGCGGCCGTCCTCGAGACGATGGTGGGGGAACGTCCCGGCGTCGAGATCGAGGAGTTGGGCGATGTTCCCGCGGATGCAGTGCTGCTCTGGAAACAACCGTTTTCGGGTATTTCCGGAGCGGTCTGGGTGGCGGCTGAGAAAGCCGGCTGGACCACGGTGGGAGGCCAGGTCCTAAAAGCCGCGGGCATTGAGGAAAATGACGCCGCCAGCCTCAAGTCCACGTATCTGGAAACCGTCAGCCAGGCGCTTTCTGGCTTGGCCGGTACGATGGGCGCGAGCCTTGGCCGCGAGGTGAACCTTGCGGGAGGAGAAGAATCGTCCGCGCCTGGCGCGGATACCCGCTGGGCGGAGATGAAGATCCACTTCCACGCGGAATCGGCAACGCTTGCGCTCGGGCTGGAGGCGGCTCTCGCTGATGCGCTGGCCTCGGCCCCAAGGGGCGATCCCGCGTTGACGATGGAGGAAGCGGCTGCGGCGGCGACGGGCGGAATCACCGGCCCGGTGAATTCGAAAACATTCGAGTTGTTGCTGGACGTGGAATTGCCAGTGAGCGTTTCGTTCGGCCGGGCGCAAGTGGCATTGAAAGACGTCCTGAAGCTCACCACCGGCTCGATCGTGGAATTGAACCGGTCCGTGCTGGAGCCGGTGGAGGTAATTGTCAACAACTGCGTGATCGCGCGGGGCGAGGTCGTGGTGGTAGAAGGGAACTTTGGTGTGCGTGTGCACCAGGTCGTCAGCCACCAGGAAAGACTGAGGACACTAAATTGACGCGTTTGATTGCATTGCTTCCCTACCTGCGAATGTCGGCGGGATTGTTGTCGGCGTTGGCTCTGTTCGTCTCTCTCAAGTTGGAGATGCTGCGTAACGAGCGGCGATCCCGAAGACGCATTGAGACGTTGACGGCCCGCCTGGCCGTTGCCGAGCGGGCCGTAATTGCCGCGCTCGACAGGGAGGCGCCGGCCGCGTTCGTGCCCAGGCCTAAAAGCGCCGGTTTCAATCAAAGCAAGCGCGTGCACGCGCTAAGGCTGCTGCGCCGGGGCGAGAATACCGCACATATCGCCGCTGCTTTGAGTATGCCTCGGCAGGAGGTGGAACTGCTGATTCGAGTGCAGTCGATGGGCAGAGCCTGGGACGCGAGCGGAGGCTCGGGTTGAACTTCAGGGCTGATTTGGATGCACCTGGAACGGCGTAATTTGAATCACGCCTCCCGGCACGTCTTCGATGGCCGCGGACACGGTCAGTTCCTTGCGATCGCGCATCAGAGTCACCTGAACCGATTTTCCGCGCAGCATACGCACGCGGTTGACAATGTCCGCCGGCACGGCTACGTGGGCATCGTCGAGGCGCACAATCACATCGCCCGCCTTAATGCCGGCCTTCTCCGCCGCCGAGCCTTTCAGCACGGAGCGCACCAGCACGCCTTCCTTCACTCCGAAGTACTGGGCCAGTTGACCGTCGACCGCCTCTGCCTCTACGCCCAGCACCGCGCTCCGCAGCGCGGGAACGCTGCGCGAAAGGTCGGGCATCTGGAGTTGGAAAGGCATCATGATCGGACCGTCGTTTCCATCCGGCCTGGGCCTCCGCTGCGCCACGCGCACCGTCACCTGCTCCAGGACACCCTCGCGGCTGATGTCGAGCTTCACGTCGCGTCCCGCCTGGGTTTCGCGCACCAGCCTGGCAAACTGCGCGATACCTTCCACCTTCTGGCTGTTGTATTTCAAAATTGCGTCGCCCACCTTCAGGCCGGCCTTCTCCGCCGGACTATCGGGCACGATCTCGGTAATTTCGATCCCCGACGCCTCGGGCAGGCGCAATGCCCAGGAGCGCTGCGGGCCGATCTCCTGCATGCCAATGCCGATATAACTTCCCTGCGCGAAGATCTGTCCGGCACAGAGAAACATGAAAATTGCAAACCGCATCCTGTCCCCTTATTGCTTCAACTTCCTTAAATAAATGATCCCAGAGGCGACGTTGATGCGCAGCAGGGGTCCTCCGCCGTTGATCTGGCCCTGGGCCACCGCCGGCGGACGGCTGAAACCGAAAGTTCTGGAGCGAAGCTCGGCAAAATCCGACTGAATGCGCGGATTCGCGCCCGAGTCGTTCACCGCCATCACGGACAGCGGCATCTTTGACGGAATCATCACGGTGACGTCGCCGGAGACCGCGCTGAGCAGCGAATCCTCAATGCGCGCGCCGGCGATCAATTCCGCCAGAATGCTCCCCATCGCCGACTGCACGGTGAGAGGGCCGGAAATATTCCGCACCCGGATCGCTCCCGCGGCGGATTCGCACCGCGCGCCGCGCGCCGCGCCGATCTGAATGGAGCCGCCGCGAGTGTCGGCGATGACCTGGCCGCCCGCCTGGTTCACCTCGATCACGCCCTCGCCCGTGTGCGCTTCTACGGTTGATGCCGCGTGGTCCACCTCAATGTTCCCGCTTCCGTTGGTGAGGACGAGCTGTCCTCCTGCCTCTTTCACCACGATCTCGCCGCCGGCGGTTCCGCAGAGCGCCGATCCACCCACGCTTTCGATGAAAATCGATCCTCCGCCCGAGGAGCACTCCACCGAGCCGCCGATCTTGCCCAGACGGATTTCGCCGGCGGCGCTGTGTCCGTTCACGCTTCCCCGGATCCGGTCGCAACGGACGCCAGTGGCCGCGGCAATCTGCACACTGCCGTCCAGATCGTAGGCTTCCACGCTGCCAGTTCGCGTCAGCACGATCGTTTGGACGACACGGCCCGGCACGGCGACTTCCAGATCGTTGGTCACCTGCGGGGC
>JBBIVT010000051.1:19605-24805 GCA_037439565.1 Acidobacteriota bacterium
GGCCCTTGAGCCAGCGCGATCGCGGCCGTCAGCGAAACTAGAACGAGTTCACGCATTTTCGACTAAAAGGTTGTTGAAAGGGACAGCCTACTCTGTTGCGACCGGGACAAAGCCGTCTGCCCTGTATTAATACGTTTCCGTCGACGCCTTCACGGCTTCCAGCGCGGTTTTGCAGCGCTGGCGCACGTAGGCGTTATTTTCCCTTTGCATCAATTCCTGCATCGCGCCGATCACCTGCCGGTCGAAACGCTCCGGCGGATTGTCCAACCCCTTGGTTAGTAGATCGATCGCCTGGGAGCGCATCTCCGGATTGGCGTCGGCCAGCAGCACCTGGGTCAGAGCCGACATCACTTCAGGCTGCTGAGCGAACGGTTTCAGTCCGCTAATCGCCTTCAGCCGCACCCCCGCGTTCTGATCCTTCAGCGCCGCCACCAGAGCATCCCGAACCTCGGAAAACTGCGCGCTGGTGTTCAAAATCTCCACGGTCTCCGCGCGCAGACCCGGATCGGACGGATCCTTGGACGCCGAAATCAGCAGCACGCGAATTTTCTCGTCGTTCAGCGGACCGGACAGCACCCGCTGCCGCGTCTCGTCGAGCACGATCTGAACTTTGCCGTCACGCGCCGGTTCCACATATCGCACTCGCGAGGACGGTTCCACCATGCCCATTTCGAGCGGTCCGCCGTTGAACACGCCTTGCGGCAGGATTCGCGCCGCGGTAAAGCCCAAAGCGACCAGCGTCAACGCGCCGGCCGGCTTCCATACCGGACCGGCTACCATCTCCGTGAATCGGTCCCACCAGCCCTGGCGGGCGGCTCCCCGCTCCTCGGCCAGGCGAATATGCAGATCCTCGCGGCAGGCCCGCAGCAGCGCGGGCGACGGCTCCACGCTGATGTTATCAAGAGCCGCTTGCACCGCCTTCTGCCGCTCCAAAGCCTCGCGGCAGGCCGCGCAGGAATCCAGATGGGATTCGATGCGTTCTTCCTCGTCGAAGGAAAGCTCGCCGTACAGGTACAGCCCGAGCCGGTCCCTCGCCGATGCGCAATTCCATTCACTCATACAAAATCTCCCAAAGCAGCCCTCATTTTTTGCGTGGCCCGGAACAGACAGTTTTTCGCCGCCTCTTCCGTCGTACCCAACATCTCGCCAATCTGCCGCAGCCTGAGCCCCTGATAGTGCCTCAGCTCAAAAACCATGCGTTCGCGCGGCGTGAACCCGGCCAGCGTATCCTTGACCCGCTTGCGCAACTCCCCGCTGAACAGGAACCGCTGTGGATCGCCATCCACCCGCTCCTCTGCGACCGCGTCCATGCGATCGAGCGGACCATCCGCGGTCGTCATGATCGCCGGCTCCTCCCGGCGCACGTTACGCTTTCGCATGTGATCCAGGCAAAGATTCGTGACGATCCGGTACAGCCAGGTGTGAAAACTGCAATCGAACCGGAACTTGTCCAGGTTTTTGTAAACTCGCAGGAACGCTTCCTGGTACACATCTTGCGCGTCCTCGGGCGACCGGAGCAGATTCATCGCCAAGCGGAGCACACTTTGGTCGTAAGCGCGAACGAGCTGCTCAAACGCGGCGCGATCGCCGTTCTGAGCCGCCCGGATCAGCGCCGTTTCGTCCAACTGCCCAACTGTTTTCTGGGCCAATCGCGCGGCTCCACTCTTCCGGATCAACTTATGGAAGTAGACGCGGAACGACCGAAAACGTCACGCTTTAGCGCAGTTCCAGGTCGATCCGCTTGGCGGCGGCATCGATACTCGCGATGCGGAAGCTGCGGACCTGTCCAGCGCGCACGGTATCGGCCGCCGCGGTGTCCCCTCCGCCGCCGGATTTCCATTTTTGCGCGAGCATCGCCGTGAGCGAACCCAGATCGGGTTTCGCGGCATCAGCGGGAGATGCCGCCTTTTGTTCGCCCGAAAGCCTGGCGAAGCCCAGCACGCCCTCGCCCAATTCAACTTTTGCCTTTTGGCCCGAAACTTCCACCACGCGGCCGGAAACCGAATCACCCGCCTTATGCTCGGCGATGTATTCGTCAATACTGGTGGGAATCAGTTGCTTGATGCCCAATCGGATGCGGCGGCGCTCTTTGTCCGCTTCGAGCACCTGCGCCTTGATGGTCTCGCCGACCTTCAGCGCTTCGCTGGGGTGATTCAGCCGCTTCTCGTGGGTGATATCGCCGATGTGGACCATCCCCTCGATGTTGTCTCCGAGGTCGACGAACGCGCCAAACTTGGTCAGGCTGGTGACTTTCCCTTCCGCCGCCGAACCGACGGTGTATTTCTTCACCGCCTCTTCCCATGGATCGCCGACCGCCTGCTTCAGGCCCAGCGCGATGCGCTTGTCGGACGGATTGACGCCCAATACGACCACCTCGACCTGGTCGCCTTCCTTGACGATATCCTGCGCGCGGACGTTCTTCTTGGTCCAGGACATTTCCGAGACGTGGATCAAGCCCTCGATGCCCGGCTCCAATTCGACGAACGCGCCGAAATCCGCCACTCGGGCCACTTTACCCTTAACGCGCGACCCCACCGGGAACTTCTCCGGCACCAGCGACCACGGGTCGGGCTGAAGCTGCTTCAGACCGAGCGAAATCTTCTTCGATTCCTTGCCGATTTTCAGAATTTTGACTTCAATCGAATCGCCGACCGAAACTACGTCCGAAGGCTTCAGGTTACGCGTGTACGCCATGTCGGAGACATGCAGCAGACCGTCCACGCCGCCCAGGTCCACAAACGCGCCGAAATCCATGATCGTCCGCACCGTGCCGCGAATCACCGAGCCTTCCTGAAGGGTCTCGAAGGCTTGCTGCTTGGCGGCGCGCTCGCGCTCCTCGAGAACGGAGCGGCGATCGACCACGACATCCTCCTCCGCCGTGTCGAGTTTGGTGATGCGGCACTCGATTTGCTGGCCAACAAGCTTCTCCAGATCGGCGATCTCGCGCACACCGCTGCGGGACGCCGGCATGAACGCTTTTACCCCGACGTCGACGCGAAGACCGCCCTTCACTGCTTCGATCACCGTGCCGCCGATGATTTTCTTTTCGGCAAAAGCGGCTTCGAGCGCGCTCCAATCGCGGGGCGTCTCCACTTTGATGGTCGAAAGCTGGTAGGTGCCGTCCTCATCGCGGCCGCGGATGGAAACCAGCAGTTTCGTGCCGGGCTTCAGATCCACCGCCGGATCGCGGGGCAGCGTACCGTCCATCTTGCGGCCGATGTCGACGAATACCGTGTCGGCAGTCACCGTCAT
The DNA here is from genome assembly GCA_037439565.1 of Acidobacteriota bacterium. Taxonomy (GTDB): domain Bacteria; phylum Acidobacteriota; class Terriglobia; order Bryobacterales; family Bryobacteraceae; genus Palsa-187. The sequence goes on from JBBIVT010000051.1 coordinate 22,858, forward strand.
AACGGTGCCTTCCACCGTCTCCCCACGGGAATGGTGGGATTGCTCAAACTGCGTCAGTATATCGCCAAAAGAGGTGTCGTTCGCGGACATCTCTGGCGAATCGGGAATGTTGGATTGGGACATGCGAGAAAAACCGGAATTTCTTTATTGTGTCACATTCTCAGGCCAGCACAACCCGCGCAATTCCGTAAACCGCATAGGCCGCGATCCCAGCAGGCCAAATCCGGGGCGTCAGCGCCGCGGGCCTGCCGGCGAGGAACAAGGAGAACACCATCGTGAATCCCAGCGGAGATAGCGCGTTGAAACGCACGGCCTCGGCGACGTGCCCCTTGGCCAAGGCGAACATGGCTCGCGTCATGCCGCACAATGCGCAGGGATGGCCGGTGAGCCAATAGAATCCGCACAAACGCACATGCGGATCCGCTGGCGGCGTGAAGAGGAAAAGCACCGCGAACAATGCCGCTGCGGTGGCTGCGCGAGTCATGAAGGCTACGCGAATCAATTTGCCTCCTGTCTTCCGCCGGCCGAAAGGACAGAGAAGTCAGTCCGCTTCGGGATTCGCATCGCTTTTCCTACAGCCGGTCCACGGTTGATTGCTCGAATCCGACGACTTCCTGGTATGCAACGGTGATCGCCGCGATGGTCACCGGAACCGACACGAGCAGCCCGACGATGCAGCACAACGCGCCCAGAATATTGATACAGGCCAGCGCCAGCAGGAAAATCGTGAAACCAAAATAGTCGCCTTTCACCGTTTCATGGCTGGCCTGCATGGCCGGCCAGAACTCCATCTTTTTGTCAAGGATGAAGAGGTAGGTGAACTTCAGCGCTGCGGCGGCGATCAATCCCGGGATGATGCAGAGCAGGCTGCCGACGCCGACGAAAATTCCAATGAGAAGGGCGGCCACGAACGAGGCTACGAAGTAATCGAACCCTTTGAACAGATCGCCCAACTCCGCCTTGCGGCCGTAGAGCTTCTTGGCGCAGAACAGATGGAACCCGGTCTGCAGCGGCCCCGTCGTCACAATGGACCCCACTGAGTTGACCACAGCAAAAATCAGAGTGACCAGGGCAAAGTTCCCCATATCAGCCTTCACCATATCCCAACCTGCGGAAATCCACTTGCCTGTTTGGGCCTTGCCACCTGGGCGGGCGGTCCAGGCCGGGGCCGCCGGGGGCGGAGGAGCGCCCGCCGCGCCGGTTGTTGCTCCGCATTGCGGACAGAACTGCGCGTTGGGCCCAACCTGCGCCCCGCAATTGTTACAGAACATTGGATGGTCCTCTTTTCCTTCTGAGATACGATCTGGCCATGAGCGATTGTTCCACAAATGTCTTATTCTGGCTAGTGTTTAGTTGAAATGCCCGACCTCCGCCGCTACCTCCGCCCGCAGGACCTGGTCTGGCTGGTGGCGTTCGCCGCCATCGGGATCTTCAGCCCGTATCGCGATCCCCGCGTGTTGTGGTCCCTGGGCGCGCTGGCCGTGCTGCAGATTTTCGACGCGCGGATGGCGCCGGCGACCTCCATTCTGATGAAGCTCACCCTGATCTGGGTGATGATCTACTACGGCGGCGGAATCGAGAGCGGCCTGTGGGTGATTCTGGTGCTACCGGTGATCTCCGCCGCCACGAATTTCGGGCTGGTGGGCACGGCGATCTTCACCGCGCTCGCCTGCCTTCACAATGCGTCGTTTATTCTGCTGCTCGAAAAGGGCCAAACGATGCCCTGGGAGCCTCAGGGCCGCGAGTTTTCGCTGCGGTTGATCATTCTAATTGTGGTTGGCTTCCTGGTAAATCAGCTTGCCGAGGCCAGCCGCCAGGAAACACGCAAGCTCCAGGAAACCGCCGTCAAACTCGAGGCCGCGGTGGCTCAGGTTCGCCGTGCGGAACGTCTCGCCGCGCTGGGGCAACTGACCGCGGGCCTGGCGCATGAGCTGCGCAATCCCATGGG
>JBBIVT010000051.1:24905-29294 GCA_037439565.1 Acidobacteriota bacterium
GCGCAAGCCAGCCCTCCAGGCGGAGTGGTCACGGTGAAGACGCAACTGATCGGCGACGACAAAGTGGAGGTCGCCGTCATTGACCGCGGCTCCGGCATCGAGGCGAAGAACCTCGAAAGCATTTTCAACCCGTTTTTTACCACGAAGGCCGAAGGCGTCGGCCTGGGCCTGGCGATCTGCTCGAAAATCGTGGACGAGCACGGAGGCCACATCGCGGTGGAGAGCACACCGGGCGAAGGCAGCGTATTCCGGGTGACGCTTCCGGTGGGCGAGTCTCCCTCGGCGTGACGCCGCCGCTGGGGGTTTGCTATACAAGGCAGTATGCGAATTGCCGATATTCGCGCGACCACGGTAACCGTGCCGCTTGAAGCTCCCTTGCGTCACGCCAATGGATGCCATTGGGGACGCTTTGTGCGCACGATTGTGGAGGTGGAGGCGGATAACGGCCTGATCGGTCTGGGCGAAATGGGCGGAGGCGGCGAATCGGCCGAGGCGGTGTTTCGCGCGATGAAGTCGTACCTGGTGGGACATGACCCGGTGCGCTTGGAAGAGATGCGCTTCCTGATCGCGAATCCGACGGCTTCACTTTACAACAATCGGACGCAGGTTCTGGCCGCGCTCGAGTTCGCGTGCCTGGATCTGCTGGGGCAAGCCTGGGGCGTCCCGGTATCCGATATTCTAGGCGGGCGCCTGCGGGATCGCGTGCCGTTCGCATCGTACTGTTTTTTTCGCTACGGCGAAGGCGAAGTGCGCACTGCGGATCAGATGGTGGCCTATGCCAGGGCCGCGAAGCAGCGCCACGGTTTCACCACGCATAAGATGAAAGCGGGCGTGTTTCCTCCCGATTACGAGCTGGAAGTGTATCGCGCGCTGGCCACGGCATTTCCCGGTGACTCCTTCCGCTTCGACCCCAACGGCGTCTGGTCCACGGAGCAGGCCATCCGTTTTGGACAGGCGATTGAGGGCCTGCGCAACGATTACCTGGAGGATCCGGTGTACGGCCTGAACGGCATGCGCCGCACGCGCGAGATGGTTCGGATCCCACTGGCCACCAATACCGTGGTGGTGAATTTTGAGCAGCTCGCGGCGAACGCGCTCAATACCGCGGTGGATGTGATCCTGCTCGATACGACGTTCTGGGGCGGGATTCGCGCCTGCCAGAAAGCGGCCGCGGTGTGCGAAACATTTCAGCTCGGTGTGGCCGTGCACTCTTCGGGCGAACTGGGAATCCAACTCGCGACGATGCTGCACCTTGGCGCGGCGCTTCCGAATCTGACGTTCGCCGCCGATGCGCATTATCATCACCTGACGGACGACATCATCGAAGGCGGCCCGATGAAGTATGAAGGCGGCTCGATTGCGGTGCCGGATGGACCCGGACTGGGCGTGCGATTGAATCGCGCGAAGCTCCAGGAATACAGTGAACTTTACCGGAAGCTCGGCGGGTATCCGTACGATCAGGATCCGGGCCGGCCGGGCTGGACGCCGATCATCCCCAACGACCGCTGGGCCGATCCGAACGACGACCGAGTACCGAAGATTCCTTCTTAAATGTTCGACTTGTCCCAACGCGTGGCGGTGATTGCCGGCGGAACGTCCGGCATCGGGAAAGCGATCGCCGAAGGTCTGGCGGAGCAGGGCGCGCGGGTGGTCGCGGCGGGGCGCCGCGCGGAGGAGTATCCGCTGGACGTGCGCAGCAGAAGCTCCCTCGACGCTCTGCGCGAACGCGTGATGGAGCGGTTTGGACGCGTCGATATTCTGGTAAACGCGGCGGGCATCACGCTGAAAAAGCCGCTGATCGAGGTTTCCGAAGACGAGTGGCAGTCAATTGTGGACACGAACTTGAATGGCGCTCTGCGCGCCTGCCAGGCGTTTTACGAGCCCTTGAAAGCGAGCGGGCATGGACGCGTGATCAATATCGCATCGTTGGGATCGTACACGGCTTTTTTTCAAGTGGCCGCTTATTGCGCGTCGAAGACGGCGCTGCTGTCGCTGACGCGGAGTCTGGCCGTCGAATGGGCGCAGGACGGGATTTGCGTCAACGCCATCGCGCCGGGAATTTTTCCCACGGAGATGACGCGAGCCATCGTCAGCGGCACCGAACGGGGCAGAGAACTTCTGCTGCGCACCCCGATGCGGCGGTTTGGTGACCCCGGGGAACTGGTGGGCGCGGCCGTGCTGCTCGCCTCCGATGCGGCGAGTTTCATCACGGGCCAGTGCATCGCAGTCGACGGAGGCTTCCTGGCCTCGGGGGTGAACTCGTGACGCGATATGTGTGCGCCCTGGCTATGGCGGCTGCGATCCGCGCGGAGACCGGCCGCGAAGCCTGGCTCCGGTATCGCCCGGCGCCGGGAGCCGCGGCCCTGCCCGCCGTTCTGGCGGTCTTTGGCGATTCGCCGGTGATGGCGAGCGCTCGTGACGAGATGTTGCGCGGTTTTCGGGGTATGGCGGGACGGACGCCGCGGGTGGAAACGGCGATACCGAACGAGAGCGCAATCGTCCTCGGCACGGTAGCCGGCCTTCACGGGCGGATTCCCCAACTGACGGCGAATCTGAAAGAGGACGCCTTCCTGCTGAAGACCGTTGGTTCGTCCGTCGTGGTCACCGCCGTGAACGACCGAGGCGTACTCTACGGCGTCTTCGCGTTGCTCCGCAAAATCGCGTTGGGCGAGTCCATCGAACACTTGAACGAGCAGCAGACGCCTCGCGCCGCGATCCGGTGGGTGAATCAGTGGGACAACCTGGACGGATCGATTGAGCGCGGCTACGGTGGGCAGTCGATTTTTTGGGATAACGGCAAAGCGCGCGCTGATTTGAGCCGCGTAAGCGAGTACGGGCGGCTGCTGGCGTCGCTCGGCATCAATGGCTGTGCGATCAATAACGTCAACGCCGACCGGCGGATTCTGTTGAGCGATTTTTCTCAGCAGATCGCAGCGATTGCCGCCGCGCTGCGCCCGTGGGGCGTACGAACGGTGGTGTCCATCGATTTCGGCAGCCCAAAAAGTATCGGCGGATTAGATACGTTCGATCCGCTTGACCCACGCGTCGCCGCCTGGTGGAAATCCAAGATGGATGAACTTTACGCCGCTGTGCCGGATCTGGCGGGAGTGGTGATGAAAGCCGATTCGGAGGGCCGCGTGGGGCCCTCGGCTTACGGACGCACGCATGCGGACGCGGCCAACGTGGTGGCGCGCGCGTTGCAGCCGCACGGAGGACTGATTTTTTATCGCGGCTTCGTCTACGACCATCACATGGATTGGAACAATCCGAAGAACGATCGCGCCAGGGCCGCGTACGACAATTTTGTTCCGCTGGACGGCAAGTTCGATCCGAACGTCGTGATCCAGATCAAGAACGGCCCGATCGATTTCCAAGTGCGCGAGCCTGCGTCACCTCTATTTGGCGCGCTCAAGAAAACGCGGCAGGCGCTAGAGCTGCAAATCACGCAGGAATACATGGGGCAAGGGCGCGCACTGGTGTTTTTAGTTCCGCAGTGGAAGGAAACGCTCGATTTCCAGATGGGCGATGGACGCGTTTCCGTCTTCTTGGACGCGTTCGCGGGCGTGGCCAATGTGGGACTTGATGAAAACTGGTTCGGCAACCCGATGTCGCAGGCAAATCTGTACGGCTACGGGCGGCTCGCGTGGAATACGGATTTGAGCGCGCGCCAGATCGCCGGGGAATGGACCGCATTGACGTTCGGGAGCAGCGAAACGATCGCCCGGATTCTGTTGAGCTCCTGGCGGACATACGAAAACTATACCGGTCCGCTGGGGTTACAGACTCTCACCGATATTACCGGCAATCATTACGGCGTCGCGGTGGAGGCTTCGGAGCGCAACGGCTGGGGGCAGTGGCATCGGGCGGATGAAAAAGGCGTCGGCATGGACCGCACGGTGGAAACGGGCACGGGATACATCGGCCAATACCGGCCGGCGGTTGCGAGGATATTCCAGGCAAATTGTCCCGACGATCTGCTGCTGTTCTTTCATCATGTTCCTTACAGCTACCGGTTGCACTCCGGCAAGACGGTGATCCAGACGATTTACGATTTGCATTATGAGGGCGCGGAAGCCGTCGAAGAGTATGTGCGGGAGTGGAAGACGCTGGAGGGCCGCATCGACGAGCAGCGGTACACGCAGGTACTGCATCAGTTGGAATATCAGGCCGGGCAGGCGCAGGTGTGGCGGGACGCGGTGACGAACTGGTTTTTCCGGACATCGAACATCGCGGATGAGAAGCATCGGGTGGGAAACTACCCCGGCCGCGTGGAGGCAGAGGCGATGACTCTTTCGGGCTATGAAGCCGTCGCGGTGACGCCTTGGGAGACGGCGTCGGGCGGCAAGGCAGTGGAGTGCCATCGCGCGGAGGGATGCTCGGCGAGCTTCC
>JBBIVT010000051.1:29394-30814 GCA_037439565.1 Acidobacteriota bacterium
ATCGACTATGTGGAAATTCGCTAGGCCGTCCGGTCTCACGACCCTGACACGGAGGCTGCCGGAATCACCTTAAAATTAGGCTAGCAAAATGATGAGCACTCATCCGATGAGGCTGGCGACCGCTCCGGCACAGAAAATTTCCAGCGAACAAGCGGCGGCGTTGGTCCGGTCCGGCATGTGGCTTGACTACGGCGTTTCGCTCAGCCAGCCCGATGTATTTGACAACGCGCTCGCGGCACGGATCAGTACGCTGCAGAACGTCAAAATACGGTCCTGCCTTTCGATGAAGCCGCGGGCGGTATTGGAGGCCGATCCGGACGGCAGGCATGTTTTCTGGTTCAGTTGGCATTTTTCGGCGTACGACCGCGCCCAACACGATGCAGGACGTTGCAATTACATGCCGCTCAACCTGGGCGAGGTTCCCGGATACTACCGCCGCTTCCTGGATCCCGTCGACATTGTGATTTTGAAGACTTGCCCGATGGACGAGAACGGCTATTTCAACTTCAGCGCCACCAATCTGTGGCATCGCGCCGTGATCGAACGCGCCAGGACGGTGATCGTTGAGGTGACCAGCAGCCTTCCCTATGCGAATGGCAACCAAAACGGCGTCCATATCAGCGAGGTGGACTACATGATAGACGGCGACGGCCAGCCGGCTCCGCAACTGCCGAATCCGGCGCCCTGCGAAATTGACCGCGCGGTGGCGCGCCGCATCGCCGCCGAGGTGGAAGACGGCTGCTGCATCCAGGTGGGCATCGGCGGGATGCCGAATGCGGTCTGCGCGCTGCTCCTGGAAAGCAGCGTCCGCAATCTTGGCGTACACACCGAGATGCTGATCGATGGTATCGGCGAGCTGTACCAAGCGGGCCGGATCACGGGCACAAGGAAAACGATCGATCCCGGCAAAATCACGTATACGTTCGCGCTTGGGTCGAATCGCCTGTACTCCATGATCGACCACAACCCGGACTTTCTCTGCTGTCCGGTGGACTATACCAACTCGCCCGGCACGATCATGCGCAATGACCGCGTCATCTCCATCAACAACACGACGCAGATCGACCTGCAGGGCCAAGCCGCCTCCGAATCCGACGGCCACCGCCATATCAGCGGAACCGGCGGGCAATTGCAGTTTGTGCGCGGCGCTTATGCGTCGAACGGAGGCAAATCGTTTATCTGCCTGGCGTCGACCTACGAGAAGCGCGGCGAGCGCCGGAGCCGGATTGTGATGGATCTGACGCCGGGCAACATCGTCACTACGCCGCGTTCCGACATTATGTTCGTGGTTACGGAATACGGAATGGTCAACCTGAAGGGCAAGTCCGTTGCGGAGCGCGCTCTGGCAATGATTTCTCTGGCCCATCCGGATTTTCGCGAGGATCTGGAGCGTCAGGCTTATGAAAATCGCCTGATCCCG
>JBBIVT010000052.1:0-18281 GCA_037439565.1 Acidobacteriota bacterium
GTGGAGCCTTTTGACTACACCTTGTTCGGCAACGCGATGCCGTTGACCGATCCGGACGAGAAGCTCCGTCTGGAGTTCAAAGCGAAGGGCGACCGCTGGGTCATCAACGGGAAATTGAACGTTAAGGAGAACAGGCGCTACCGTCTGATTTTCGATAATCAGACCGCGATGGCGCATCCGGTGCACCTGCACCGTCACACATTTCAGTTGACGCGCATAGGCGGTCGAGCGACGGCGGGCGTGTGGAAGGACGTGGTCATCGTCCCGGCCTGGCGGCAGACGGAGGTGGATTTTATCGCCAATCAACCGGGGCCGTCGCTGTTCCATTGTCACAATCAGCGTCACATGGAGATGGGCTTTTTGATGCTGATGGAGTATGAGAGATGAATCGCTAATTCGCGGCCGATTTGGCGCTCATCTTTGGCACCAAAATCAGGAGCACGCCATAAAATACCAGCGAAACCGCCAGCCCGGCCGGGTGGCTATGGCGGAAGTCCTCTGTAATCAGCTTGATGGTGCCCAGCGCGATGGCTGCATAGCTGATCCAGATCAACTCGCGGCGTTTGGCGCGAGAGCCGGCGAAGGCCAGCCCCAATGCCAATCCGCACGTCACCAGTGTGCGGAAGGTCGCGACGAATGACGGCGAACCGGCGCCGCCGACCATAGGCACCAGCAGCAGCACCAGTAGACTGGCGACGGACACAGCCAGGATCAGGGCGGAGACGGCGCTGGCTCGCGCACTGATTTCGGCGGTCGCAAACAGGCAGGCGCCGTAACAACAGGCGGCGGAAATCGCGATAATCCAAAGGGCCGCCTCGGCTGGCAGCAGGGATCCGCCAGTGAAGGCGTTTAGGAACCGCGCGGCGAGACCGGAAACCAGCGCTGCGGCGAACAGATAGAGATTGCCGTGCAGGATGAGAGTCGGCTGGTGCGTTCTCGATCCTGCCAGGAGCGCAAAAACCGCCGCCGCGCTCCAGATCACGATCAGTTCCAATGAGGGGAGGACAAGAAGGCATGCGCCGATCCCGAGGATCAGGCCCCAAGCCGCGAACACGTGATGGTTGCGGCGCGGACCATCGGCGAAGCGCGTAAATGCGGCAAAGTAACATCCCGCGCAGGCCAGCGCGCTGATTCCGCCCACCGATGGGGCGGCTTTGAACTGGGTCAGGATCAAAGTTCCCCCGGCGGCGAGGGAAAGAGCTAGGGCGGTCTGTACGATCTCGGCGACCGCCATCGCGCGATGTTTCGAGACCGCCTGCCACACGATGCTCCCCTCATAGATCACAAAAAGTAAGGCGCACAGCGCGAGGCTCGCGGGCACGCTGATTGGTCTGTAGTGCTCGGGGATTCCGCCGGGCCGCGTCAGGACGAACAGCATCGTCCAGATCGCGAAATCGGCCACGGCGGCGGCGGGAACCCGCATGTTGCGCGCATGGCCTAGACACGCGCCCACCTCAATCACGGCGGCGATGGCCAGCACCGCCAGCTCAAACGGCAGCAGATCGCCGGTCTGAATCATCAGGACGATCGCCGTGAGCAGCGTGGCCCATGTGGAAACAGCCGCCGCGGCGCCGGATCTCGCCGCCGAATCGCCTATGCCCGCAAAGGGCAAGACGAAGCTCAGGACCAGAAAAGCCAGCAGGATGCTCGCGGCGGCCGCAGCGGGCAGAACCTCGAAACGAACCGTCGCCTCCCACAGCAGAGGCATCAGGATCAGGGACGCCGTGACGGCGTAGGTCGTCCCGGCCAGCGTGCTCCTGCGCATGTCCCAGACCGAAAAGACAAGCCAGCCGAATGCGTAGAGGATCGCCACGCCCACCACCGCCAGGCGAGGCATGGCGCTTGATTCGGCCAAGGCCCTCAGCAGGTAGGCGCCGGCGAGGCCGAGAATCGCGCGCCCAAGGATGGGAACAGCGTTCGGCGCGGTGGGAACACTTAGATCCGCGCTGGGCGAGGATGCCGCGGGCAGCAGGACGGGTTGAGGACGGGAATCCGCTCCACGCTCCAGCGCATCGACGCGGCGCCGCAGCTCGTGAAGCTCCTCGCGGAGATGGTCGATTTCTAAATGCTCATCATGTGGTTGCGGACTCATTGTCATGCCAGAGCGGTAACAGCTTCGCAAGAACAAACAGAATCCCTAGCGGAAGGACGGTGAGCAAGACCGCGATTCCCAATCCCTCGCGCGAACCGAAACGCAAATTGTACTGGGTATAGCCGAGCAGGCTCTTGGAGAACATCTGCCCGCCGATAACGACGTTCCAGCGCATGGCGAAAATTCCCACCAGGGTGAGGCACCCAGCGATCGTGTACATGCGCTTGCGGATGTACTCGGCAATGGGAAAGATCTGCGTGATTCCGAGGATGGTGATGGGAACGAGCGTGCCCAGCAAGATTTGAATGATGACGTGCGGCACCCAGAGGCTGGTGTGCACCATGAAGTCCAGACTGCGGAAGCTCTCATCGGCCTCGTAAATGCGGTGAATCAGGTCCAGCATTTCGAGGCTGAAATCGATGATGAAGATGTAGAACAGGTATTTGGCGATGGCGTCGACGCATTCGATGCTGATGACGCGGCCGCGCAGCTTGGTGAGCGCCATATACAGAAGCATGACGGCAGCGATCCCCGAAACCATGGCGGAAAAAATGAATACGATCGGCATCAATGGGCTGGACCACCAAGGGTTCGCTTTGATCGATCCGAAAATAAACCCGACGTAGCCGTGCAGAAGGAACGCCGACGGGATTCCGATGATCGTGACGATGTAGCCGATGCGGTCGTCCAGCTCCAGCGATCGAGGGCTGATATTGTCCGAGCCGAGCGTCATAATCTTATAGATCACCCGCAGGAAGCCCTTGCTCGAACGCGACAGCAGAACGATGTCGCGCCGGTAGTCCAGCCAGATCTCCAACACCAGAACCGCCATCAGATACCACAGATATACGAATCCGAACATCGCCATGGCGGAAGACTTATGGGGCGTCAGATACATTTCGAGCGAGCGCTCGGGATGGCCGAGGTGCAATTGCAAGGGCAGGGGAGCTACCAGCAGAAAAGCCAGAGCGGTGAGCAGCGCCAGGCGATAGGTGGGTTTGACCGCCTCGACGCGGAACACGCGCTCCAGCGAAGCCAGAATGAACGCGCCCGCGACCAGACCTGTGATGAACGGGTAGAGCACAATGAGGATGCTCCACTGCATCTCGTTTTCATTCGGATAGAGGAAGTTGTTGAGGTGAAACAATGGCATGCGCGCTCCTTAGCGGACCGATCCGTCGAGATGGGCGTAAAAGGCCTTCGCTCCGGTGGCCATCTGCGGCTTCAACACCTGAACGCTATGTGTCTTCATGAATTCGTGAATCGGGTCCTTGGGATTTTTGAGATCGGCCAACTGGCGCGAACCAGTGGGACAAGCCTCGCAGCAGGCCGTCGTGAGGCCCTTGGTGATGCGGTGGTAACAAAGCGTGCACTTCTGCGCCACCTGTTTTTCCGGATGAATGAAGCGGCATCCGTACGGGCAGGCCTGCACGCAATAGCGGCAGCCCAGGCAGTATTTTTCGTCCACCAGCGTCACGCCGTCCGGCGTCGTGAAGGTCGCGCCCACCGGGCAAACCTGCGTGCACGGAGAATCGGCGCAATGGTTGCACATCTTGGGAACGAAGAATTCCTTCACGCCAGGGCCGGTAAGGTCGACGCCGGAGCGCACCGGGAACCCGTTGATACCTCCATGCGGCGAATCGACAATCGGCTCCGTCATGTTCTCGTCGTCCACCTGATAACGCTCGATCCAGGTGCGGAAAAAGCCCTCGGGTACATTATTTTCCGCCGCGCAAGCGCGAACGCAATTGCCGCATCCGATGCACTTATCGACGTCGATCAGCATCGCCCACCAGTGGTCGGCGATGTTGTAGTTCGGGGAGCTTTCCGGCGCCCCGGCCAGCAGGCTGTCCCAGGCCACCGCGGCCGCGCCGGTCAGAGTAATGAAGAATCGGCGGTTCATGTTCATTTTTTCTCTCCCTTTGCGGCCGCGTCGTCGCCAATCTTCGGATTATGCGGTTTGTGGCAGGTGTTGCAAGGCATGCCCATGGAATGCTCGGCTGTATTGACGGCGGGAAACCACTTAGGCTTGGCGGAGTTGGCTTCGTGGCAGCGCGCGCACAACACGCTGGTGTCCGGCAAGACGGGCTTTACCGAGCCAGGATCGTCAGCGTGCTTGGCCTGCGGGCCATGGCACGCCTCACAGTTGACTCCCGCGTGTTTCCCAGTCTTCTTCACATCCAGAACGTCGGAGTGGCAAGCCTCGCAAGCTTCATGGCCGGCGTGAACGATGGGTAGGGCGGCGATCTCCGTCATGGAATCCGCTCTGTAATGACCGTATTTCCCGAAGCTCTTGGGCACGAACCAGGCGCGGAGGCAAAGGAAAAGGGTCACACCCACCAGGAACACGCCGGCAATGCGGAGGAGGTGTTCAGAATCCTTGAATCGATTCATAATCCGAGACCATCGCTGCAGGTCCCGTTCCACATTTGCAACTGGTTTTGTTTGGAACGCCAAGAGGCAGAGCGGAGGAATTGAATCGATTCAAGTTGCGCTGAAACACGCAGCCTCAGAAAGGAATTATGGGTGAAAACGCGTTTCCCATGCGGACGTCAAATACCCGATCCAGGAATCCAGACCCGTGCCATTTTTCGCCGAAACTTCGAAGATCTGAATCCCGGGACGCACGGAATGGATGTTGGCGACCGCGGTTTCCCGGTTAAAGTCGCATGCCTCGGCGATGTCCATTTTCGTGATCACCGCCGCATCGGAGGAGTGGAACATGGCCGGATACTTCAGCGGCTTGTCCTCGCCTTCGGTCACCGATAGCAGGGCCACGCGAATGTCCTCGCCCAGGTCGTAGCTGGCCGGACAAACCAGGTTGCCGACATTTTCGATGAAGAGATAGTCGATCTGGCCGAGGTCCCAGCCTTCCAGATGGGATGCGATCATGTTGGCTTCCAAGTGACAGCATCCATGAGTCTGGATCTGTCTCACCGGCGCTCCGCTTTCGGCAAGGCGGCGGGCGTCGTTGTCGGTTTCCAGATCGCCCACCAACGCCGCAACGCGTTTCCCTTGCGCCAGCATCGCCGCCAGCGTTTTTTGCAGCAGCGCGGTCTTGCCCGTGCCCGGGCTTGAGACCAGGTTCATCGCGAACACATTGGCCTCGTGAAAACGATCGCGCAGGCTCCGCGCCAACTCGTCGTTCTTGTTGAGAACCTTCTTGCGGACTTCCAGAATGCGGGGCGTCATTTTAGGGTAGGTCTACCTCCAGCGAGCCGATCTCCAGTTCCTTGCCTTGCCGCACATCGCCGCTGGGCGTATTGCAGACTGGGCAGCGGAAGCGCTGAATATCGGGCAGTTCCCGCACTTCGCGGCAGGTGGCGCAGTATATCTTCACCGGCAGCTCCTCAATCTCCAGGCTGGAACCTTCCAGAATCGTATCGAGCGTGCCGATGCTGTAACAAAACTGGAGCGATTCCTTCACGGCTCCGGAAAGCACTCCAAGTTTTAAATACACCTTGGAGACACGCAAGGCGTTGGCCTGTGCCGCGGCGTCGACGGCGGTCTCGACAATGGATTGGACGATGGAGAGCTCATGCATCTGGGCTGCGCCTTAACATCTCAGAGTAGCGCGTACGGGGGCGGAAGGATATGCAATGCCGAAGACCTGAACGAGGCCCAACAAGGGCTATACTGCAAGCAGATGCGCGCTCTTGTATTCTTCGCAGCGATTGCGCTGGCCGGAAGATGTGCCGCGCAACAGGGTTCTCCCGACCCGAACGTCGTCTTCCGAAGCCAGGGCAGCGAGGTGCTGCTCGAAGTGGTGTTTCGCGACCAGCACGGCAAGCTGATCACGAAAATCGATCCTTCCGAGGTGTCGGTTTTTGAAGATGGCATCAAGCAAAACGTCACATCCTTCCGCCTTGTTCCCGGCAAAGAAGCCCGCCAGGAGGTGCGAACCTTGGCAAACAAAGCGCCCGTGGCGGTCGCGGGAGCGCCTTCCGCTGCGTCGAGGAATCCGCTTCGCACCGTGAACATCGTTTGTCTGATCCTGGGCGACCTGTCTCCGGACAACCGCGGCTTTGCCTTCGATGCCGCGTCGAAATTCGTCAACAATGAGCTGCGGCCGGACACGTTTATCGGCATTTTCAGCATGGATAGCCTGGGAATCCGGCCCGTTCTTCCGTTCTCCAACAACCGCGAGCATTTGCTGCAGGCCATCCGTCTTGCCTCGGTGAACCAGCTTCCGGCGATTCAGCAAAGCACCGCCGCGGTGCTGAGCGGCCTGAGCATGACGGCGTTTGCAGGCTCCGGAGCCGCGCCCTCCGGCCCCGACAGTCCTTCGACGCAGAATCCCCTGGGGACGCGCGGCAACATGGAGGCGCAAATCATCGAGGGGTTGCGTGAGATCGACGCGCTGAAGCGGCTCGTCACGCAACTAAGCGAGCTTCCGTTTCAGAAGACCGTGCTGTTGATGAGTTCGGGGCTGACGCGGCCTCCGGATCAATTGGAGCTTTGGGACTCGCTGATCAAGGCCGCGAACCGGGGAGGGGTTACGTTTTATGGGCTCGATATCAACGGCCTTTGTCCGACCCAGTTCTGCGACTCCAGCCCGAGCGCCACCTCGGCTGCGTACCTGGGCGTCACCGCCGGCCTGAGCCAGGGCCAGTCGACCGCTGGGTCGCCGCCGCGCGGTCCGACCTCTCCGGGAGGCAGCAGCGTGCAGGGGCCATCGCTTGCGGAGCAGAGCATGAACGCCATGCATCAGGGCGATTACCTCCGCTTCGGCGTATTGAGCGCCAATAAACAGGAGGCGCTGCGCGAGATTTCCGAGCGCACCGGCGGTTTCCTCATCGCCACCAATAACACCGAAGGGATGCTGGCCAAGGTGATGGACGACGTCGACACACACTACGAGCTTTCTTACAGGCCTACCGCGCCTTCGTTCGACGGGCATTTTAAGAAGATCGAGGTTAAGATCGCCCGGGCCGGGCTGCGCGTGGAGACTCGCCAGGGCTATTACGCCGTGCCCGATACCGGCAACGGAGCGCTCACGCCGGGCGACTTCGCGGCGCTCCAGGCCGTGGACTCCAAGGCCCACGATTTCGAATTTCAGTCGAAGGCGTTTCACTTCGGATCCAACAGGTACGCGATCGCCTGGGAAGTCCCCGTCTCAAATCTGACCTCGACGCCTGAAGAGGGCCGCAAGCTGCACCGCTTCCATGCCTATCTGCTGGCGCTGGTAAAGAACGCGCAAGGGGAGATCGTTGACCGTGTCAGCAAGGACGTGCCCTCGGAGGTGAGGGATATTCTGCTGCCCGCCATCGAAGCCGAACCGATGATTTACGAGCACGTGTTTTCTCTCCCGCCCGGGAAATACACGGTGGACACCGCCGTGGTCGACGAAGAAGGACATCGATCGAGCGCCCGCGTTTTTTCTTTGGAGAGCGTCGCGGAAACGCCTCCCGGCCTCAGCGATATCGTGCTGGTCCGTCGCGTAAACCCACTCGATCGGCCGCCGGACCCCAACGATCCGTTCGAAGTCCCGGGCAAGCGCGCGCAGCCGTATCTGTCGGACAGGTTGCCCGCGAACGCGGCGCCTTACGTCTATTTTGTTGTTTACCCCGAACCCAACGGACCCGACCCGTCCATGCGCGTTCAATTTTTGAAGAACGGGCGCGCGCTCGCAACGCAGAAATCGCCGCTGCCGCACGCCGATGCGTCCGGCGCGGTGCCCATGGCAATTCAGCCGCCCGCCGGTCCTGGCGATTACGAAGTGCGCGTGACGATCGAGCAGGGACGCAAATCGACGCAGCGGAACCTGCGCTACTCGCAGAACTAGATTTCCAGTCGATACTTCGCCGGCATTCCCTTGGTTAGGGCTTTGGTTCCTTAGGCTTCTCATCAAGGCGTCGAGACTCGACGCCGCAGGAATCGGACATTCACGTGGGCACGCCCAGCCGCGGCAGCAGCCAGCGCATCACGAAGATGTACCCGGCCGCGAAAAGAACGATGGTGAGGAAATCCTTCATCTGTCTATCAGGATGCACTTGCCGGGCCGCAGTGACAAGGGTATCAGGATCATTTCCTCGACGCCACATCCAGTAGCGTCCTGTAAATCATCTCCGTGCCCGTCTTGAGGGACTCCACGCGGACCCGTTCGTCGTTACCGTGCATCCGGGAAAGATCCTCCGCGTCAATGGGATAGGGATAAATGCCGTAAACCGGCACGCCCCGGCTCCGCCATGCGAGGGAATCCGTTCCCGCTTGAAACAGGTACGGGGTCACGGCCGCCCCGGGATATTCGGCCTGCGCCTGTTTTGCCAGTGCCCGGTATAGCTCCGTATCCTGTGAAGACGGGGGCGTCTTTCGCATGCGTTCCAGCACTTCGGGAGGCCGCGTTCCGCCCGAAGCGCCGGTCACCTGGGTGATCTCGATGCGGTCGTCGCTGATCGCCTGCTTCATTTCGCCGATCAGGTCCGCGACATTGGAGCCGGGAATCATGCGGAAATTGATGGTGGCCTGGGCCGAGCCGGGGATCACATTGCCGCGGAAGCCCGCCTGCATCAGCACAGGCGCGATGGTGTTGCGCAGGATGGCGTGCAACAGCGGATCCTTGCTGATTTCGCGATCGGCCTCACGAACCTGCTCCGGCGTGCCATTGACAAGGTTGGAAAAATAGGTGGACATCGGCGGCTCGCTGGTTTTCGCGAGCGTCAGGAAAAATTCTCTCGTGCTAGGGATCAGCAGCGGCTTGGTATCATAATCGGCGATCTTTGCCAGCGCCTTGGCTAGCGTGAAAATCGCATTGTCCGGCAGCGGCATCGAGCTGTGCGTCGACTTGCCCTTGGCCGTAAACACCAGCGACACACCGATCTTATCCGCCGTCGAGATGCTCACGTACCGCACGCGGCCGTCCGGGCGCTGAATGATCCAGCCGCCTTCATTCAAGGAGAATTCGCAGTCCATTTTGTCCCAGTGCGATTGCGCCAGCCACTCCGTGTTGTAGCGGCCGCCTTCCTCGTCGGCTTCGGAAAGGAAAATCACGTCGCGCGCCAGCGGCACTTTGTTTTTCGCCAGCATCATCGCGGCCTCGGCGAAAACGGCCAGGCCGCCTTTGAAGTCGATTGCGCCGCGGCCGAAGACGTATCCGTCCTTGATGATGCCCGCGAACGGGTCCATGGACCACTTGTCGCGTTCGACGCCCACCACGTCGGCATGCGCGGCCAGAAGAATCGGCTTCCTGCTGCCGTCGCCGCGCAATCGGGCGATGAAATGCGCCTTGCCGGGTTCCGGCGTGCGGATGATGTCGACCTCGAATCCCAGCGCCTGGAAGCGCGGCGCGAGAAACTCCGCCAGCGAGCCTTCTTTCCCCGGAGGATTACTGGTGTCGATCCGAATAATCTCCGTCAGCAGTTTGGCCGTCTCGTTGGTTTGCGCGAAGGCGGGCAGCGCCAGGCAGAGCAGGGAACAGACACGAACGGTCATGGGAGCCGATTCTACCGCATTCGTGCTCTTCTGCGATGAATCGTGCGTTTTCCGTTACGGATTTCTGGGGCTCAGCGTTTCCCTCGACCCAAGTGCGTTACTCTTCCGTCGGCGTCTGTCCGGTCCCCAGGTTGCGCCCCTGCCGGGCAATTGCCTAAGTATTTCTGGTCGACGACTATGGTGGTCTCCGTCTTGCCATAAAATGGCGGCGCGTATACCGTGTGAGTTTCGCCGTGGAACGATGTCTCGCCTTGAAAAGTGCCGGTTTCCTTCGTGTCAATCACAGTGCCATCCACCACGCAATGCACCTCGCTAGATGTCTTGCCGCCTTCGAAGCTCTCGCTTTTCGTGTTGCAGCCGTTCACACTTTTGGCAAGAGCCCGCACGGATTCGTCATAAGCGTGATTGCGGCAGAGCGTGTATGTGCCCGCGATCTTTTTGTTCCCGGGCTGATCGACGGACTCGGTATGGACGGACCAGAGGCCCTCCTTCAATTCCGGTAAGGTCGCTGAATTGGCGGTTGCCAATAGGAGGGCCGTCGCAGCAAGCAACATCTTTTTCATCTTCTCTCCAATATCCTTGGCGTCAGCCAGATTTGAGGTTTCAGTGTATCGCACGCGGGTGCTGGAATTCCGCGGATCATCGTGTTGGAGCCGCGACCGTTAGGGAAGACTCGAGATTCGCTCGCGATCGCGCCGTGATAAGCCCGGATTTCCGCGGATATCTTCCCGCACGGCGAGCCTCCGGCGATACCGCCCGAAGTATTCCGCAATATCGCCGCCGTACTGGAAGTTATACATGATGTCGTCAAAGTGGGAGGTGTGCCCCAGCCCCAGCGCATGTCCTTCCTCATGAAGGCAGGTCAGGTAGACGATGGTGTCGCGAAGGAGCGGATCCTTGATGCCTTCCGCCGCGATGCGGATATTCACCACTCGTCCGACGGTTTCTCCATACTGCCCCGAGGCGGGCGTGGCCCACACCACCTGAATCTGCGCCTTGTCGCGATCTCTGGTTTCGATGAAATGAAAGCGGCCCTGGGAAGCCTTTTCCCACGCATCGAAGGCCCAGCGAGCCAGTTGCGGGTCCTGCGCGACGCACGCTGTTTCCGGGTTCGTGCACGGTTCGACCCAATAGGAAGTGAGTCTAACGCTGAACAGAAGTGTCTTGATCACGGGTAACATTTTTGAGAGCCGATTCCAGTTCCGCGACTCGCCTTTGCAGATCGTCGATGGCCTGGCCCTGCGGATCGGGCAATTTGCCGTGCTCCAGCGTGTCGAGGTCTGCGTTGGCGTCGCCCACAATGCGTCCCGGAACGCCCACCACGGTGGAATGATCGGGAACGGAGCGCACCACCACGCTGCCCGCGCCGACCTTCACGTGGTCGCCGATCCGGATGTTTCCCAGGATCTTCGCGCCCGTGCCGATCACCACCCAATTGCCGATGGTCGGATGGCGCTTGCCGGTCTCTTTTCCCGTGCCGCCGAGGGTGACGCCCTGGTACATCAGCACGTCGTCCCCGATCTCGGCCGTTTCGCCGATGACGATGCCCATGCCGTGGTCGATGAAGAAACGTCGCCCGATGGTCGCGCCCGGATGAATCTCAATCCCCGTTACATTGCGCGAGAACTGCGACACGATGCGGGCCAGCGTGAACCAACCTCGTTGATAAAGCCCATGCGCCAGGCGATGAATCAGTACGGCGTGAACCCCCGGGTAGCACAGCAGGATCTCAATCACACCCCGGGCGGCCGGATCGCGCTTAAAAACGGTGTCAATCTGCTCCCGGATGGTGGAGAACATCGTTACGAATCATTATCGCGTGGAACGATACACGCGTGACGGTTGCGATAAAGTGAACCCATGCTGACTCGAAGAACGCTGCTCGGCGGCGCGTTGGCCGCCGCCCAGGCGAGGCCCGCCGATTCGCCGGAACCTAACGTGATCGTGATTTTGTTCGACGATCTGGGCGTGCACGACCTCGGCTACCTGGGCGCGAGCGATTTGAAGACTCCGAACATCGACAAGTTGGCCGCCGGAGGCACGGTCTGCCGAAACTGGTACTCGAACGCTCCGGTATGCGCTCCCGCGCGGTCGTCTTTGATGACCGGACGCTGTCCTCTCCGCGCAGGCGTGACCGGAAACGGCGTGCCGCTGCGGCCATCGGAGATCACCATCGCTGCCCTGTTGAAGGCGCGGGGCTACCAGACGGCCCTGACGGGAAAGTGGCATCTCGGCAGCACTCCGGACACGGTTCCTAACGCGCATGGGTTCGATTATTTTTACGGCTTTCATGAAGGCTGCGTGGATTACTATTCCCACCGGTATTATTGGGGCGAGCCGCGCCACGTGAATTTCCACGACCTTTGGCGCAACCGCGACGAGATCTTCGACGACGGGCGGTACCTGACCGAACGCATCGGCGAAGAAGCCGCCGCGTTCATCGAAAAAAGCCGCCCGGGGCCGCTTTTCCTGTATACGGCGTTCAATGCGGTGCATTATCCGATGCACGCTCCGCAAAAATACCTGGCGCGGTTTCCGAATCTTCCGCCGGAGCGCCGCCTGTACGCCGCGATGCTGGCCGCAGCCGACGATGCCGTCGGCGAAATACTCGCCGCACTCGAACGCAGCGGCAAACGCGAAAATACCTTGATTTTCCTGCTCGGAGACAACGGCGCAACAACGGAAAGACGGGCTGGCCTGAATCAGAATGTCGCGACGGCGGGCCGGAACACTCCGTTTCGGGGCTATAAATTCAGCACCTTCGACGGAGGCATGCACGTCCCCGCGCTGGTGAATTGGCCCGGCAGGATTCCGGCTGGAAGGACGATTGACAAGGTCGTGATGACGGCTGATATTCTGCCCACCGTCTGTCACGTCACCGGCGCGACGCCTCCGCCGGATCGTACCTTGGACGGTCGCAACATTTGGCCGGTGCTGACGGGGGGCGCGCCGTCTCCGCACGAATTCGTGGCCTGGGCGGAGGGTCCGCAACTGGCGATTCGTAAGGGTGACTGGAAACTGGTGCTCCGTGGCGTGGTTCACGACGGCACGCCTGCCGGCGAAAAGCCGCTCGAAGGAGAGGACGCGGTGTTTTTGTCAAGGCTCGACGAGGATCCCGGCGAGTCCCGAAACCTGCGCCGGCAGCACCCGGAGATCGTCGACGAACTACAAACGCTGCTTGGGAAATGGCGAAGAGAAGTGGGCGGGAATTAGAATCCGCAAACTTTTTTGAGCCGATCTGCCAATCGATACTGCGAATTCCTCCAGGAGATTCCCATGAAAATCGAGCGCCAGACCACAGATGAATTGATTTTGACTGAGGGCAGCACCGCGGGCCTCATTGTGGGCGCCGCATTGGTTGTTGGCGGCGCTGTGGTGGGTTATCTGCTGCGGCAGCAAAGCCCTTACGCGGTTTGGATTGGCCTGGCCCTGTCCGTAATCGGGATTGGTATCATTCTGTTCGCCTCTTCCATCACGGTGCGGGCGGACAAAAAGGCCGGCCAACTCCACTATGAGAAAAAGAGGATCGTCGGGGCGAAGAACTCCAGCTACGCCATCGGCGACGTGTTCCGCATCGAAACGCGCAAGCAGTGGCGTGTCGACAACACCTCCCAGGACAACCAAAATATGCAGCAGCCGCAATTGGTGGCGCAGTCGGTGATCGTCTTTAAGAACGGGAGTGAACTGGCGCTCGATCATCAGAAAACGTCTTCTACCACCACGGTTGGCGGTGTGGCGCTGATGAGCGGTCAGGGCGCAGAGACAGCCTTGGCCGCTCAGGTGGCGCAGTTTCTCGGGGTGCCTTTTCAGGAGATCATGCCGCCGAACATGAGCTCGGGCATGAATGTTCAGTTTTGAAACTCGGCGGTGCGCTAACCTTTTAATGCCGCGCCTTTGCGCTCAATGGCCTTGGGCCCCGAGAGTGGCACAAAAAAGTCCTGCCAGCTGAGCTTGCACTCTTCCGTCATTTGCAGCCCGTATTCGCAGCGCCTCAGATCGCCGGGACCGGTATTATTCGTGCCGAAGGTGAACTTCGCCCCCGCGGCCTTCGCCTGGCGAATAAAGGATGCGCTGGGCAGCTTGTACCGGTTGTTGATTTCGATGGCCACGCCGTTGCGCACCGCGGCCTCGATTACTTTTGAGCGGCGCTGGGGCGTCCATAGCGTTTCGTAATCCTTAGCGATGGATTCCGGCAGGAACGTCGGGTTGGCGTAGATGTCCACCGGTTCGTGTTCAAGGATGCCGGCGGCGCGCGCCACCAGCGTGTCCATGAACTCCTGGACGTCGCCGATGGTGCCTACTTCCTCGGGGATCCACAGGCGCATCCGCTTGCCGCGGTTATCGGTCCAGGTCATGGAATCGGTGAAGATGTAGTCGAATTGCGAAGCCACACGCCGCGGAACCATATCCACCCACTCCCGCCCTTCGGCCTGCATCGCCACGAAGCACGGCTGCCCTTTGATACTGTCGAGAAACCGCTGCGCGCCCGCTTCGTCCTGGAACAACTGCCCTTTTCCGACGTTCACCGCGATGCCGTACTCAATCCCGTCGCGCCGCGATTTATCCAGCGCCTGTTCGAGCGTGAGGCCCCCTTTCAAGTGCACGTGAAAATCAGCCATCGGAATATTGTGGCGGCCCAGGTTGATAACCTCCCGGAACACCTCGTCGGCCTCCGGCGCAGGCATGGCGGGCAGATCGTCCAGCAAAGGCCTCACCCGAATCGAGCGGAAGCGCGCATGCGACCCGTCGTTATGGCATTGCAGCGCGAACGTGCCGTGGTCCAGATAGCGGCCCTTTTCCGGACCATCCGGAATCACTGGCGGTTTGGGTTCCACGTAATCCACCACCAGTAGCTCGTTCAGGCGGATCTGCACGCGGTTGGCGCGCACCTCGGCGCGGATGGTGAACCACTCATCGTCCGCGACGAACTGTTTATAAATGTTCCGCAGGCCGTACAGCGACCCGGTCTTCTTGCGCTCGCGGTAGCTTCCCTCGCCAGTGGCCGTATTGTTGATCTGGATTTCGAAGCCTTTATAAGGAAAGTCGCGCTCCTGATACGCCGTATGGAAATAGACGCCGGAATTGCATCCAGGCCTGGCCAGCGCCTCCACTTCCAGTTCGAAGTTGCGGAAGTCCGCGCCGTGTACTGGGCCCTCATAAAAAAGGTGTGACCGCGGCCCTTCGGCGGCAATTTGATGGTCGACGATTTTCCAGGAGGTCTTGTTTTCGCTCGCCCGCCAGCCGGCGAGGCTGTGCCCATCGAATAGCTCGACCCAGCCGGCGTCCGCCGCCGAGAGCCCCATCGCCGCCATCGTTCCCACGAAGGCCCGGCGCGTAAGAGAAGATTCTTTCATCGGCTTGAGTATATCGAGTAGATACGCTCCGATGTGGGCGGATCTTTAGCCGTCTCGGCCGGTCATCCGCGAGCCACACCCAGGCTTGACACCCCAAGTCTTCCGCGTGACACTTGCTGCATTGTTGCATCAGCGGAATCGCCTCTAGTTTCCGCGCGCTTGCAACCCCACGGCGAACACTCCCACGCTGGCGCTGTGGTTCAACACGGCAGGTTGCGCCGCGCCGGCCGCTGGCCAGCTCGGCACGGCATCGCGGACTCCGGTGAACGGGCCCGACTTCGTCAATACGGAGTTTTCGCTGATCAAGCACTTCGTGCTGCCCTATCGCGAAGGCATGCGCCTGGACTTCCGCATGGAGTCGTTCAATCTGTTCACTCATCCGCAATTCGGCACTTCCAGCGCGGATTTCAACTCGCCCGCGACCTTCGGCGTGGTCAACAACACCGTCAACAATCCGAGCCTGTTCCAGTTAGCCGTGGAGGTGGCTTTCTGAGACGATAAAGAAATGCGTGTTCTCGTTGTCGCCGCGCTGTTGCTCGCCAGCCCGTTCGCCTGGAGCCAGCAGCGCAGGAAAATCATTATCGACGAGGATTGCTCCGGCCCGGCGGGCAGCAATCTACAAACCGTGCTGGTTCTGATTCAGTCGCCCAAAGTCGAGGTGATGGGAATCACCGTCGTCAGCGGTGACCAGTGGCGGGACGAAGAAGTTGCGCACACGCTGCGCTTACTGGAAATCATCGGCCGCACCGACATTCCCGTTTTCAGCGGCGCGGCCTATCCCCTTCTACGGACCAGAAAGGAGGCGCTCCAGTGGCAGGAGATGTACGGAAAAGTTTCCTATGCCGGCGCCTGGGACGACCGCTGGTATCACGAAGCCTCTGTGATTCCGCAGATGCCGGAGGGTCTACCGTCGGCGAAGCCTTCCACCGAAGACGCCGCGCATTTCCTGGTGCGGATGGTGCGCCAGTATCCCAATCAAATCACCATTTACGGCGGCGGACCGATGACCAATCTCGCCCTGGCCATGACGATCGAGCCGCGCTTCGCCGAACTCGCCGGCGAGTTCGTCTTCATGGGCGGCAGCCTGAATCCCCAAACCAGCGATCCGGAGTTCGCCAATAATCCGCGCCACGAATTCAATTTCTGGTTCGATCCGGAAGCCGCGGAAATCGTTCTTCGCGCTCCCTGGAAGAAAATTATCTGCACCCCGACCGACATCTCGATCAAGACCAAACTAACGCTAGACATGGTCAGGCAGATTGAGTCGAGCGGCACGCCCGCCGCGAAATACCTCGGCCGTTTCTTCAAACCCGGCGACGGCAACGACTACATGTGGGATGAACTGGCCGCCGCGGCCTGGATTGATCCGTCGATCATCACCAAAAGCAAGACGCTTTACATGGGTGTCGACGTAAGCCACGGCCCGGGCTATGGAAATACGGTCGTCTGGTCGGAGTCCGACAAGCCTCGCATCAGCGGCCGCGCGGTGGAGATTCAAATGGATCTCGACACCGCAAAGTTCAACAAACTGTTCGTGGACCTGATGAGCGCTCCAACGCCCACGCACTAAAGTCGGCGTGAACGGATCGGCATGGACCGCTCCCTTTAGTGTCCGGCCATCGCCGCTTCCATCAGATTATGCAGGTTTCCGGATTCGTCGAAGTCGAAGGGCTCGGCTGCGCCTTCGATCTCCAGCATCGGATTGGCCGCGATCTCGGGGCGCAAATTCTCGCTGAGACGCAGGTGCGCCAGTTCCATCGTATTGGCGATCCAGGCGATGGTGACGTCTTCCTGCCTGAATTTCCCCACCGTCGGCCAGAATCGTTCCAGGCACTGGAGATCCGTCGGAAAATGCGCCGGCGTGCGAATGGCCGCGGGCGTGGATGCCGTCAGCGAATTGATGTGCGTCGGCGTCCAGTCGATCACCTTCAACAGGCGATCGTTGATCACGTCCGCCATCCCCAGGCCGACCCCGTTTCCGTAGCTGCGGTTGCTCAACCCACGCAGAAAAATACGATGGATGCGCGGCGCGGTGTCCCACGGATTGTATTCGCCGTTGACGCTGCGGTTCACCACCTTGGTATCCATCCCCGCGCCCGAAAACGTCTTGCCGATCTCGTCCACGATCAGGATATCTACCTCCTTCACCGGGATGCGGCCCATCCACGATTTGCATAGCGCCAGCAGTTCCTCTTCCTTCGCTTCCATCTGATCCACCGGCACCGCCGTCAACTGCGCGGTGTTGTGATTGGCGTCCTCCAAAATCGCCAGACCGCCGAGGATTTTGCCACTCTTCAGCACCTGCCGCCCGATGCTGCGGATCACGTGCTCCAGTCCCAGCCGGTAGGCGAACGTATGATACCGCTGCGCGCCCGCGAACTTGCCCAGGCCAATCGCCATCATTTTGAACAGGCCGCTTTCGATTTTGCCCGCGAAATCGGTGTGCCACTTCACGCGGCCGATCAGAAACACGCCGTCGGAGTCAAAGGCGTTCTTGTCCATGAACGCCTCGATCCCGTCCGGAGTCGAGCCTAGCGGCACAACATCGAGTGCGCTGATCACCGGACAGCCCATCGTTTCCTCGATAATTCCGTAGTGCGCGAGTACGTCGGCCTGTCCCTCCGCCGTCGCCGCGCCGTGGCTGCCCATGGCGGGGAAGAGAAATGGCGAGAATCCGCGCGACTTCCAATACTGCACCACGGCCTTCACAATCGTCGCCACGTTGGCGATCCCGCGGCTGCCCACGCCGATGGCGATGCGCGCGCCAGGTTTCAGTTTGTCGCCAAATCCGGCTGCGGCCAGTTCCGTGTGGATGGTGGAGGGGATGTCGGCGATTCGCCGGTCAGGGAATTTCTGGTGGATGTTGAGGAGGCGCGAAAAGCTCATAGACCCAGAATACGGCGAAGCGCGACGTATTTGGGAAACACCAGGGATTGCAACATAGGTTCACCGCCTGAGTCCGGCAGGGGCCAGCGGGACGCCAGCTTCTTCGCTTCCTCGCGATGTCCCTGCGCCGCCAGCGCCTCCGCGTATAGCGTGCGGTAAAGACCATCGGCGGTGGGCGTGGTGGATTCGTAGGCCTTCTTTAACTGACCCAGATCCGTGGGCAGCTTCAACTCCCCCTGCCAAACTCGGGCCTGGACCGCGCTTTGCGGCGCCGGCGATTTCGCCAGTCGCGCCAGCGCCTGATCCTTGCGTCCCGTGGAATATTCCCACACCGCGTGCTCCCACTCTACGCCTCCGTCACGCATCTTGGCACGGAATTCCAGAAACTTCTGAAAAGTAGCATCAGCGCCCGCGAGATCTCCTACCAGCCAGCGCGCATACGCCGCCTTCCGCAAATCCGCCCCGGAAAGAAAGGCCGCATCGCTCTCATGAGCGCGCAGGAACGCCTTCTCCGCTTC
>JBBIVT010000052.1:18381-22392 GCA_037439565.1 Acidobacteriota bacterium
AGCAACTGCGGATCCGCGACGCGCGCCGTCAGTTTCATCAACGCGTCGTGCTCGCCCTGCGAGTCCTTTTGAAGGGTCGCCTTGGCCAGCGCAATCCGTAATCCGTCCAGCTCCGACCTCAGCGAATGGTCGAGTGCCCGGCCTGCAACCTCGATAGCTCCTTCGGTGTCTCCTGCTCGGGCTCTTGTTTCCACCCATGCGAGCCAGGCCGCTCCGAACGCCGGATCCAGCGCGACGGCCTTTTCAAAGTCGCCTTTCCCCCATGCCTCCACCGCGGCTTCCTTGTCCGTCGAGAACGACTCCGCTTTCGGATCCAGCCGCTTGGCGAGCGCGGTCACCGCCGCCAGCGCCGTGCCGTCCATCTGTTCGGTGGAAATCATTTTATGACTGGCCGCATCTTCTACGTCCACCGTCAACTGAAGCCCGTTGCCATGCTTGGTGAAGTATCCATGGACGAACCGGTTCGCCTTTTCGAGATAGGCCTCGCCCATGGACGCCGCGGCGCGCGTCGTTCCGCCCATTTCCGCCGCCGCGATTCGGGGAGCTGTTCGCGCCACCCAGTCGAGTGCTGGATCGCCCGTCAGATTATCGAAAGGAAGAAAGGCGTAGCGCGCCTGAACCTCTGGACCACGCTTGCAGGCGGAGAACACGGCTCCGCAGAGAAGGATCACCCAAATGCGCTGTGTCAGAGGACTTTGTGCTCCGCCGAAAGGATCTGGTCAAACTCCGGGTTCTTCCGCGCAGCTGCGAATTCCGGCTCCTGCTTGAATTTGTCGCTTTCCTTGAACCCTTCCTCCAGGGCCTTGCGGATGTAGATCAACGCGTGTTCCACGTCGCCCGACTTCGCGTACGTCTTGGCAAGGTAGTAGTGGAATTTCGCCCGTTCCGCCACCGTACGGTCCTGCAGCAGCACGCCCATGGTGCTGCGATGCTCAAACACGTCGGGATCCAGTTTCAGCGCCTCCTGATAAGTGGCAAACGCCAATTCATAATTCTTGCGTGCGAAGTACGCCGTCCCTAAATTGCTGAGGATGGACGCCGAATCCGGCGTCATCCGGAGCGCCTTCTTGTATTGCGAGATCGCCCGGCGGTAGGATTTTGTGGCGTAATAGACGGTTCCCAGGTTGTTCACCGCCTCGGGATAGTCCCAGCGCAGTTTAATCGCCTTTTGGTACCATCTCCGCGCATCTTCGAGGTCAAGCAACTGGTGATACGCGATCCCGGTCTTATTGGCCAGCACGGCCGAGTCCGACGGGCCGCTCTGATACATTTCAATGGCTTCCCGATACATTTTGCGTGCCATGAAGATATCGCCACGCATCTCCGGGGTGACTTTGCTGGCGGAGTCTGATTGCTTCGTTTCCGGAATATTGGGACGGAACCCGTTGAACGGAGTCCCCTGAATCTGGAAGGCGAAAGTCGTTACAAATACAAGACTGGAAACCATACCGGCCTCCTCTAATTGCTTGACACTACTTTACCACCGATTTCGGACTTGCGCGCTACTTAAAAATCCCTTTCAGACGTCCGAGAAACCCCTTTTTTTTCTTCGTGGGGTCGTCGTCGGTCTTGTTTTTATCCGCGTTCCAGTCCGTGATCTGGGCGCCGCCTCCGTGCAAAGCGCACGTTTCCACCGGCTGTGTGCCCGCAATGAACACTTCGTCGCGCCGCTTTGGACAATTCGCGGTTGCGAGTTGGCCCGTGTCCGGATCGATTTCCGCCGTCACGACGCCGTCCGGAGCCGAAAACCCGTGCACATTGCGATATTCGCGATGCGCGTGCGCGCGCTTCATGAACTCGGTCCAGATGGGCAGCGCGCTGCGTGCGCCTTCCAGCTTGAAATCGCGATTATCGTCAAAACCTACCCAGACCACGCAGATCAGCTTCGACGTGAACCCGGCGAACCACCCGTCGCGCGACGTTCCTGTTTTGCCTGCGGCCGGCAGGTTGAAACCCCGGTTCTGAACGTCTGCGCCCGTGCCCGTTCTCAGCACCTCCTCCAGCATGTTTTCGACAAGGTAGGCGACACGCGGATCCAGTGCATTCGGCACCCGCTCCACTTTCTCGTCGAAGATCGATTTGCCGGATTCGTCGCGAATCGTCTTGATGTAGGTCGGCTTCACCCGAGTGCCTTCGTTCGTGAACACCGTATACGCGCCCGCGATTTCGAGCGGCATCACTTCATACGCGCCCAGCGCGATGGACGGCGTCGGCTTGATGTCGATATTCAGCCCCACGGCCCGCGCGGTTTGGGCCACTTTGTCGTAGCCCGTCATCTCGGCGACCTTCACCGCCGGGATGTTCAGCGAATGCGCCAGCGCATAGCGCAGCGTGACTGGGCCGTTTTGATAATGGTCGCCATGATTGTGCGGCTCATAAGGCGGTTGATCTTCAAAGTAAAACGTAGTCTCTTCATCCACTACGGTGGAGGCCGGCGTCAGTACGTTCGGTCCACCCTCCAGGGACTTGGTGAACGCCGCCGCGTAGACAAACGGCTTAAAGCTTGATCCCGGCTGCCGCTTCGCCAGCGCGTGATCCAACTGGCTGACGCCATAATTCCGGCCGCCCACCAGAGCCTTCAACTCGCCCGTTTCCGCATCGAGGCAGATCAGCGCGACCTGCGCCAGCGGATTCGCATCGTCGGTGCCGTATTTCTTGTTGCGGCGCTTCCACTGATCGTCGGTTTCCTTGATCCCCTCGCGAACCGCGGCCACCGCGTCGCGCTGCAGATTCATGTCCAGCGTGGTGTAAACGCGATAAGACTCTGTCTGAAAATCGCGGTCCTGGAAGCGGCTCTGCAGCGTCTGGTTCACCAGATCGACGAAGTAGGGCGCATCGCTCGATTCGTTGGCGTCGCGCGTCACCTTCACCGGCGACGTGGCGGCGGCCTCATAGTCTCTTTCGGTGACGAACCCGTTCTCGCGCATCGCCTTGAGCACCACGTTGCGGCGCTCCAGCGCGCGATCGGGATAGTAAAACGGGTTGCGCCGGTGCGGAGAATTGATCAATCCTGCCAGAAGCGCCGCCTCCGGCAAGGTGATCATCTTCAAATCCTTGCCGAAATACGCGCGCGCTCCTTCGCCGAATCCGTTAATGCTGAAACTGCCCACGTTACCCAGATACACGGAGTTCGAGTAATACTCGAAAATCTGCTTCTTGGTCAGCTTCTGTTCCAGATAAAGAGTGATCAGCGCTTCCTGAGCCTTGCGCTTCAGGCCTCGCTCCGGCCCCAGCCACAGCGTGCGCGCGAGCTGCTGCGTCAGGGTCGAAGCTCCCTGGCCCCCCCGTCTCTGCTTGGCGTCGACGTAAATCGCCCGCGCGATGCCGAAGGGATCGAAACCGGGGTGCTGAAAAAAGTGCTTGTCCTCGGCCGAAAGCAGCGCGTCGCGCATCACCTCCGGAATCTCGTCGTAGGTAACCACCCGGCGCTTCACGCGAGCCCGGTCGAACAGATGCGTCATCAGCTCCGGTTCCAGCAGATAACGCGTCCGCTCGGTGTGGTCGCGCAGGGAAATAATCTCGGTTACTTTGTTGCCCGCGACCTTGATCGTAGCGCCCTCGGCGTCGAACGCCTCCGGACCCGGGTTTATCTCGATTGCGTCCGGCCGGATGTGATACCAGCCGGCCCGGCTGGAGATCGATTCCGTATAGCCGCATCGCCGGAGATAGGACGCGATCTCGTCAATCTGCGCTTCGTCCCCCACCATCACAGGACGCGGCGCGGCATAGAGCAGGGAAGTGCTGGCGAACGGCCCCGCCGCCAGCTTCTCCTCAATCAGCCGCCCGTAATGAACGTAGTAGTAGGAAAAGGTTCCCACGCATGCCAACAGCGCCAGGATGCCGAGGACAGCAACCCCTTTTCCCCACCGGCTGAGCAGGAATCGGACAAACAAAGATTTACGGATGTGCAGCTTAACGGCCACGTCGGGTGTCTGAAAACAGTTCCTTCCACATGTCTTCGTGAGGCTCCCAGTCCGGATTCTGCCGTCCGGTGATCTGTAGCTCGGCTAC
>JBBIVT010000052.1:22492-30647 GCA_037439565.1 Acidobacteriota bacterium
GGACGGTACCGCATCTCGATCACGTGGTCTCCCTGCTCCACCACCACCCCGCGGACGAACCCATACGCCTTTTCGATTTTTGCCTGCTTCCCATCGACGGTCGCCCGCCAGCCCGGAAACCAGGCGTCTGTCAGGATCACCATCCCTCGGCACTGCATGTGAGCCTCGATCTTCACATAGTTTGGCTCATGATGCGGCATGGTCACCTCATCGCCGGCGCAGGTGGTCAACGGCGGAGGATTCCCCGCAATCAGGTAAACCACGTTGCGGGCATCGAAGCCAGAGTCGGCCAATAGCTCCCTGGCTTGCGTCTCCCCGGCCACTTTGCGCGCGCCGTGAACGGACCAGACCCGCGGAAACGCCCCCGCGTTCTCATAAACGTTGACCCCTGACGCGCCCCGGAACACCAAACGCTGGTCCGGGCGCGACGGCTGCTTCCCCAGGTAGTACCGAATCCCCAAAACATCCTGCACCCGGTCCGAGAACACATCTTGCGCCCACAAGCTGGCGGGGACGCTCGCCGTGTAAGCGTTAAACGCCTCCACTCCCAGCCAGTCTCCGATGTTGTAAGGGATTTCCTTGTCGTCGTAGGTCAAACGCCCAGGGTCTCCCTCGCCTCTGATATAGCCGGCCAAGTCCGAGTGCTCGGCGAGCTTGTGCAAATAGAGGTTGTGCGCCTTATCCGACACATGCGGCAGCCAGTAATCGGTCACATTTCCCAGTTCCAGCAGCACCAGCCCAAGAATCGCCGCGCTTCCGGCGCGAGCCGAAAGCCCACCGGACCTCCATCCGCCGAGCACCGCCGCCAGCAGCACCGCCACCAGCGCGGTCATCATCATGCGATTGTCGGATACCGCCGGCGTCACACCGGAGGCGTAAAAAAACAGACTCCCGAGGACGAGCACCGCCGCGCTGCCGCCCAGAATCCATCCCACGCGCCTCGACCAGTCTTTGCTGCCCGGCAGCAGGTCGACTCCAAAGGCCGCCAGAGGCGCGAGCCCCAGGGTGAACATCAGCGCCCCGGCTTCGGGCACTCGAGCTTTGTTGATCATGGGGACCACCGCATAAAGGATTCCATGGAAAATACTGTTCGGCCCCAACGCAAACAGGATCCCTCCCAGGGAGATGGCGGCCAGGCAGCGGGCGCGGCGGTCGCTCCAGGCCAGAATCGCGCCCAAAATGCCCAACGTCAGCGCGGCGCCGCCGACGAAGGAATCATAGGCGTTATGCTCTACTCCTGTAATCGCCAAACCAAGTAGCGACAATGGTTTTAGCGCATAAGGCTTATGAAATTCATACGCTACCGTTTCGCCCAATCCTTCAGGCTTCTCGGCACCTACCCAGCGCACAGCGTCGCGTCCGTATTCCGCCATCGGAAGCGTCTGAAACGCCCCCATCATCCCCGCGATCCCGAAAGCGGCCACCGCGTAGCGCGACATCCTGGCCGTGGGACGCACACCCCCGGCGGAAAAGATGATCCATAGCCAGAGGAAACCAGCGGTAAGACTGATCAATAAAGGCAGTTGATGATGGCCTACCAGCCATGCCAGACCCAGAAAAA
Organism: Acidobacteriota bacterium; assembly: GCA_037439565.1. Classification (GTDB taxonomy): domain Bacteria; phylum Acidobacteriota; class Terriglobia; order Bryobacterales; family Bryobacteraceae; genus Palsa-187. The sequence continues at coordinate 24,054 of JBBIVT010000052.1, forward strand.
AGCCCGAGAGCAGGGAACTCGCCAGCACCCGCCGTCCCCGCGCGACGCGGAACAAGTAGAGGAAAACCAAGGGAGCCCACACTGCTCCGTGGAGCATCTGCGGCCAGTCCGTATATGCGGCGTAGCCGGCCATGGAATAGATGCACCCGGCGATGACGGACGCCCGCCGGGACCGGCCCAGCTCGCGTGCCAGCGCGTAGCAGGTCCATGCCGCAAGTACATGAATCAGCACGTAATACCAGTGCAAAACGTCCTGCCGGAGCCAGCCGTGTTCATTCAATGGCATCCAGAACAACAGCCAGTTGAGCGGATAGGCCGCCCCCGGCTGCCCCTGTCCGAATAGCGGCTGGCCCGTCCAGCTATACGGTTCCCACAGGGGGAACCGCCCGGCATGCCATTCGCTCGCTTGAAACTGGAACCAGGGCAGGACCAGCGAACTCAGATCCGGCGTCTCCAGCCAGGTGTATTGATTAGTGAGCACCAGCTTCCAATGAAAGAGCACCCCAATCACAAGGAGCACCGCGGGAGCTGCCAGGCGGCGGAGCCATGCTCGTTTCCAATCAGGCTGGTGGTTTTCAACCACACGCATCAGACGCCATCATAGCTGGAATTCGCCCAAAATCAAAGAGTTATCGTTTGGCTCCCGGCGTGCACAACGACCGGCGGGGATGAAACTAGGACTTTGGGTATCGATCTCGATTCTGAGCGTAAGCGCGGCGCTTCTCGCTCAGCAGGCTCCAGCCCCCATTCCGGGAGCCCCAACCGCCGGTGGCGACGACGCCAAGCACGCCGTGGCCCGCATCAGCGTCATGAATGGAGTGGTCTCCGTCCGGCGTGGCGATTCCGGCGAGGCGATTGCAGCCGCCGTGAACGCGCCCTTATCGGAAACCGACCGCCTGCTCACCGGCGAAGGCTCTCGCGCCGAGATTCAATTCGATGCCCTGAACATGATCCGTCTCGCCCCCGGTACCGAAGTTCGCCTGGGCGAACTGGCCTACCATCACTATCAGGTTCAAATCGCCGAAGGCACGACGAACTTCCGCGTGATGCGCGACAATGACGCCGACATCGAAATCAGTACGCCTTCCATCGCCGTGCGGCCTTTGAAGAAGGGAATTTACCGGGTCACCGTGAACCAGGATGGCTCCACAGAAGTCACTGTCCGTCAGGGAGAAGCGGAGCTTTCTTCACCCAAAGGAGCAGAAACGCTCAGCGCGGGAAAGAGCATGCAGGCGCGCGGCTCGGCTTCCGATCCGGAATTCCAAATCACCGGTGCGATTGCCTCCGACCAGTGGGACAAATGGAACGCGGACCGCGATCACGACCTCGAAAAATCCGGTAGCGGACGTTACGTCAATCCGGATGTTAACGGCACTGAGGAACTGGATGCCCACGGGCGCTGGGTTGACGACCCGGCTTATGGCCAGGTCTGGGTGCCGAACGTCGACCCGGGGTGGGCACCGTATCAGGTGGGCCGCTGGGTTTGGGTGGATTACTATGGTTGGACCTGGGTCAGCGGTGATCCTTGGGGTTGGGCGCCCTATCACTATGGACGCTGGTATATGGGCTCGTACGGCTGGGCTTGGTGGCCGGGCGCGATCTCCGGCCCGTGTTACTGGCAGCCTGCGCTGGTGGGATTTTTCGGCTGGGGAGGGTTTGGCGTTGGTTTCGGCTTTGGCAACGTCGGCTGGGTTCCCCTGGCTCCGTATGAGCGCTTCTATCCCGGCTATGGCGCGGCGTTCGGTGCGGGCGTGGTCGTACGTAATGTAAATATTACGAATATATATCGTAACGCACGGGTGGACAATGGAGTTACAAGCATTCCTGCGGGCCAATTCGGGCACTCCTCCATCAGCGGGGCGGCGAGCGTCCGCCCGAGCGCGGCGGACTTGGCTCATGCCGGATCCGTGCGCGGCTCGCTGCCGGTGACCCCGGCGCGGGAAAGCACCCATTTCTCCAATGCTCCCGCGGGTCCGGTCCGCAGCAGCGGAGCGTCGAGTTTCTATTCGAGCCGGGGCTCGAGTGCGTCGTCGTCCCATCAACCGTTCGAGCAGCAACGGCAGGCGGTGGCTCGTAGCGCCAGCCGGTTCAACACGGCGCCGGTGGCGGGCGGAGCAGCGCGCGCAGGCGGGCCTCCGACGTCCACTTCGCAGTCGTCCAATACGTTTTCGTCCAGAAGGGCCGCGCCGTCTCCCGCTGCCGCGCCGCAGGTAGCGGCTCCACAGTCAGGAGGGTGGCAGCGGTTTAATGGCAACAACGGAACCGCCGCGCCGGGCAACGCGATGGCGGAACGATCCTCGGAAAACGCGCCTCAACCAGTTCGGATTAACCCTTCCGTTGTGCAGAGGCGGGGCACATCTTCATCCAGTCCTTCAAGGAGCAGTTCGGCTCCAAGCCGCGGCGGATCGAATGGCGGCTCGCGTGGCGGAGGTGGAGGCTCCCACGGCGGAAGCGGCGGAGGCGGGCGCAGGTAACGGTTTTTTGCAAGGCAAGCTGTGCAGTCGGGTGTATTTCTTCTTTCTTCATGGAGCCCGGTGAAGTAAAAAATACTTTCGCCGGGCTCTTTTTTTTCGCGATACAGTAAGAACTGCATGGACAGCCTATTTAGCGATGTGCGCAAGCCGGCGCTGCTGGCCGCTTTGATGGGCGCGATTGGATACCTTTGGCCGCTCTGGAACCTGACGCATACCGGCAGCCAGGCCTTCCTGATTACCGCCGCGGCGATCATTTCCCAGTACGTTTCGGTGGCGTTCTACTTCGCCTTATCCCGGCACCCTGTGCCGTTCCGGCTCAGTTCCGGACACCGCCGGCTGTGCCTGCTGTCCGCCATCCTGTTCGCGGCGGTCACCGCCGTGATCCTTCCTGCGTGGATTCAATCCGTGGCGCGGTATATGGACCGCCTCCGGGCGTTCGGATGGCGAGGAGACTCCGAAGCGCCGGCGCAGGCCGCTCAACTGGCGCTTCAGCTTGCGAGCCTCAGCTATCTGCTGCTGCTGATTTCTTTGTCCCGCGCGCCGGACGCTGATTCGTCTCCAAACGCGCCGCTCTCCGGGACGTTGGAAGTGCTGAGCCGCGTGTCGGTAATGCTGGGCGGATTGTGGCTTGCCTTCGGCATCGTCGTGACCGGATACTGGCCGAACCAGATCTGGACCAACCGCATGGCGATCATGGCCGCGCACCAGCAGTCCCAGGTGGTTCAGTCGCTGGTGATGGGCCCGCTGCGGGGGATGATCACAGCCGCATGCATCTTCGTCGCGCCGTATGTGGTCAGCATGAGCGGGCGGGTTGCAGTCGATGTACCAACCGAGCCCCCGACAGGACAGTTTACATAATATACGTTATCGGAACCGCGCTAAACCTCTCTCGGGCACGCCTCATTGATTTAGCAACTTCCTCAATTCCGACGGCATCGACGCCGCCGAACTCACGCGGAGGACTTCGAAGCCGGCTGCTCGCCCGGCGGCGACCCCTGCGTCGGAGTCCTCGATGACCAGCGGTTTTTGCGCGCCCAGCAGCGACGCCGCCCGCAGGTATGGATCGGGCGCGGGCTTCAGTTCGCCGGCTTCGCGGCCGCACACCATCGCCTCGAAATAGCCCCGAATTCCGGCGGAGACCAGCGGCGGCTCGATTTCAGCGCGGCCGCTCGAGGAGACCACGGCTAATTTGTACGCGCCGGCCACCTCGGCAACCAGGCTCGTGGTCTCCTCGTAAAACGGCGATCGCAGCGTAATCTTCTGCCGGAACAGCGCTTGCTTTTCGGCGTACCTGGGCCAGATGACATCGAACTGCCCTGGCGGCGAGACGCGCTCCACCATCAGTTTGTCGGAGATGCCGATGCACTCGCGCACATAGTACTCCCAAGGCAGCTCAATGCCGTAAGGAGAGAGAACCTCCACCCAACATTCGTAGTGAATGGGTTCGGTGTCCGCCAGTACGCCGTCGAAGTCGAAGAGAATGGAATCAAAATGCACGTGAGGAAGGTTATAATTTAGCATGATCAAACCTACCGAAAAGATCTGGCATAACGGCCGCCTCATCGCCTGGAACGATGCCAGGATCCACGTGCTGGCCCACGTGACCAGCTACGGCAGCTCGTGGTTCGAAGGGATCCGGTGTTACGCGACCGCGTCCGGCCCTGCGATTTTCCGCCTTCGGGAGCACGCGCGGCGCCTTCACGACTCGGCCAAAATCTACCGTGTCGAAATTCCCTACTCCATCGAGGAGCTATCCGCGGCCATGCTGGACCTGGTCAGCGTGAACAAGCTGGAATCCTGTTATCTGCGGCCGCTGGTAATCCGCGGCTACGGCAACATAGGCGTAATGCCCACCAAGGATAATCCCATCGAAACGTACATCGCGGCGTGGGAATGGGGCAAGTATCTGGGCGACGCGGCCATGGAAAACGGCGTCGACGTGTGCGTCTCCAGTTGGACCCGCATGGCTCCAAACACCATGCCGGCGATGGCCAAGGCGGGCGCGAATTACATGAACTCGCAGCTCATTCGCATGGAGGCCGAAGTCAACGGCTACGCAGAAGGCATCGCGCTGGACGCCTCCGGCTATGTGAGCGAAGGCTCGGGCGAAAATCTGTTCGTGATTCGCGACGGCAAGATCGTCACGCCGCCTCTGGGCGCAAGCGTGCTCCCCGGCATCACGCGGGATACGGTTGTGACGCTGGCGCGGGAGATGGGTATCCCGGTGGTGGAGAGCCTGATTCCTCGCGAGATGCTGTATATCGCCGACGAGGTGTTTTTCTCCGGCACAGCGGCGGAAATTACGCCGATCCGTTCGGTGGACCGCATCAAGATTGGCGCGGGCAAGCGAGGGCCGATCACGGAGAAGCTGCAGAAGGAGTTTTTTGGGATCGTGGAAGGAAAAATCGCGGATCGCCATGGCTGGCTGACGCCGGTTCCGGTGGCTGTCCGGTAACAGAAGGGAGCGAAGGGCGCCAGCAATCCCGAGCCGGAAGGGGCGCCCGGCGCGCATCTGTCGGAAGGCTTCGATTCGACTCCGCGCGAGGATCTGACCTACGGCCACCTCCCCCGAGACTGACACACAGGCTTCGATCCCGCGCAGATATCTGTACCGTTTGTACCAGGGATCGGCCTTCCGGGAAAGTGGGAACCAGTGGATTTCCTCAGTTGTTTCGCGATTGATTTCCAGTACTTACAGGCACCCCTGTGTGGGTATGCTGTGCATAAATCATGAACTACCAAAAATGTAGCGGACGGGAAGCGATTTCCGGCGAGCCGGTGGAGATCGAGTTCGACGAAGTCATCCAGCGCCTGAATCCGTCTTTCAACGAGCGCGCTCCGGCCGACGTCTATCTTGCGCCCGGATTTATCGACATTCAGGTGAACGGCTTCGCCGCTGTGGATTACAATTCACCCGAAGCGCCGCACGAAGACATCGGCAGCAGCCTGCGCACGATGTTCTCCACCGGCGTCACGCGCTGTTTTCCGACCGTGATCACGGGGGACCCGGAGCGCATGCTCGGCGCTCTCCGGAATCTGGCGGCCGCGCGCGAATCCCTGCCCGAGGGGCCGGCAATGGAGGCGTTTCATGTGGAGGGCCCCCATATTTCTCCCGAGGACGGCCCCCGCGGTGCGCATCCGCTCCGCTGGGTGCGGCCCCCGGATGTCGATGAGTATAAGCGGTGGCAGGAGGCGGCCCGAGGCAACGTGCGTTTAGTGACGCTATCGCCCGAGTGGCCCGAGGCGCCGCGATACATTGAAGCGCTGTCGCGCGAGGGCGTGGTGATCAGCATCGGCCACACCAAAGCGACAGCGGAGCAGATTCAGGACGCGGTGAACGCGGGCGCGACCCTATCGACGCACATCGGCAACGGCGCGCATTCGGTGATGCAGAGACATCCCAACTACATCTGGGAGCAACTGGCTGAGGATCGGTTGAATGCCAGCATGATTGTCGACGGCATCCACCTCGGGCGCGCGTTTTTGACCGTCGCGCTGCGCGCCAAGGGCGTGGAGCGCAGCGTCCTGATCACGGACGCGGTGATGCCGGCCATGTCAAAACCGGGGCGCTACTTGCTGGGCGAAGTCGAGGTCGAGTTGCACGAGGATGAAAGCGTGCGCATGGCCGGAGGCACGCGCCTCGCCGGTTCGAGCCTGCGCATGGATCGGGCAGTCGGGAACGTGATGAAGCTCGCCGGGTTGTCGCTGGCCGAAGCGGTGACCATGGCGACGACCAATCCGGCGCGCGCCGGGCGCGTCGGCGGAAGGCTGCGCGGTTTGCAGCCAGGGTCAAGGGCGGACCTGGTGAAGTTCCGCGTCGCCGGCCAAACGGTCGAGGTGCTGGAGACCTACCTGAGCGGCAGCCGTGTGTACTCCGGCGGCTGATCGCGAGCTACGGAATCTTGATCGTCACCGATCCAATCGCCCGCAGCGAGCGATCATAAACGAAATACCGCATCGATGCTCCTTTTTCGGCGGCGAAATTCTCGGCGATGGTGATGCCTTTCGGCGTCACCTCCGCGTCCACGCGCACCGGCTCCGCTGCCCCGCTCTTGAGGATGCTCAAGTGCGCGCGCTTGTGCTCATCGAGCAGCACATCGGCCGGATTGACGCGAAGCTC